>NZ_WPCF01000021.1 GCF_009741975.1 Halobacterium sp. CBA1126
CGGCGCGGTCCTCGACCACGTCGAGGAGGTCGCGACCGCGGAGGGCTCCGGGAAGCTACGAGGAGCTGCGGACGACCCTCGAGGGCATCGACGGGACGATGGGCGTGTTCATGCACGACAACCCCGACCCGGACGCCGATCGCGACGGCGGTCGGGCTCTCCCGGGTCGCCGCGGAGTTCGGCGTCGAGACCGAGGCGTGTTACTTCGGGGAGATCTCCCACCAGGAGAACCGCGCGTTCGTCAACCTCCTCGAGCTCGACGTGCGGAACGTCGAGCCCGGCGAGGAGCTGGACTTCGACGCGGTCGCGCTCGTCGACCACTCCGCGCCCGGCGTCAACGACCAGCTCGACCCGGAGACGGAGGTGGACATCGTCGTCGACCACCACCCGCCGAACGACGACGTGGAGGCGGCGTTCGTGGACATCCGACCGGAACTGGGCGCGGCCAGCACCATCCTCGTGGAGTACATCCGGGGGTTCGGCCTCGAGGTCGAGACCGAGGTCGCGACCGGCCTGCTGTACGGCATCCGCGTGGACACCGACGACTTCGCCCGGGAGATCACGACCGACGACTTCGAGGCGGGCGCGTGGCTGCTCGACCGCGCGGACACCGACGTCCTCGAACGCATCGAGAGCCCGTCGGTGAGCGCGGACACCCTCGACACCATCGCGCGCGCCATCCGCAGCCGCGAGCTCGACGGCTCCGTGCTGGCGTCCTGCGTCGGCGCCATCGCCGACCGGGACACGCTCGCGCAGGCCGCCGACCGGCTGCTCGCGATGCGCGGCGTGACGGTGACGTTCGTCTACGGGTACGCGGACGGCACCATCTACGTGTCGGCCCGGGCCCGCGGCAGCGACGTCGACCTCGGCGCGGTGCTGCGGTCGGCGTTCGGCGACATGGGGAGCGCGGGCGGCCACGCGGACATGGCGGGCGCCCAGCTCCCGCTCGGGCTGTTCGACGACGTCGGCGAGGACGCCGAGGGGACGCTCACGGAGATGGTCGAGGACGTGGTGGCGACGCGGTTCTTCGAGGAGATCCGCGGGGGGTGAGCTTTTCCCGGTCGGCGCGCAACGGGGTAGTGATGGACTCCGCGCTCGACCACGACGGCGCGAAACCCACGGTCGACGACTACATGACCCGGGACGTCGCGACCGTCTCCCCCGACGACACGGTGCGGGACGTCGCGACGCGCATCTCGGAGAGCGAGCACAACGCTTCCCCGTCACCGAGGGGCGCCGCGTCGAGGGGTTCGTCTCCGCCCGGGACCTCCTGCTGGCCGACCCCGACGAGCTCGTGTTCAAGGTGATGAGCGACGACCTCATCGTCGCGCACCCGGAGATGAAGGTGACCGACGCCGCCCGCGTCATCCTCCGGTCGGGCATCCAGAAGCTCCCGGTCGTCGACGACGCGGGCAACCTCGTCGGCATCATCTCGAACTCCGACGTCATCCGCTCGCAGATCGAGCGCGCGACCCCGGAGAAGGTCGGGAAGCTCAAGCGCACGCTGGAGACGATTCACGGCATCGAGGCCGCCGAGGAGCGCCGCACGGTCAGGCTGTCGGAGCTGGTGCCGACGCAGGGGAAGGTGTACGCCGACGAGCTGGAGGGGCGCCAGTACGAGCTCGAACACGGGCTCGCGGAGCCCCTGGTGGTCATCGACAACGGCGGCGTCGAACTCCTGCTGGCGGACGGCCACCACCGCGTGATGGCGGCCGAGCGAACCGGCATCGAGGAGATGGACGCCTACGTCATCGCCCTCGAACGCCGCGTCGACCTCGGGATGGCCCGCACCGCCGACAAGGAAGGGCTGGAGTCGATCGCCGACATCGACGTCGTGGACTACGCCCACCACCCGCTCGTGGAGACCGTCGAGCGCCTGCAGTGACCCGGTAGCCGCGGTCGGCCGCGCGGTTCGCGGGTCGTCCCTCCCCGTTCGCCGGGTCCGCCGACTCGCTGCGCTCGGCCACGCACCCGACCGGTTCCTTCATTATTCTCCCGGCAAGATTTGGGTGTATGTACGACGACGAGGACCTCGCCGCCATCCGCGACGCCCGAGAGGACTGGGAAGAGGAGACCCTCGACCCCGCGCTGGACGCCTACGGCGAGCGCAAGGACCGGTTCGCGACCGTCTCCAACATGGAAGTCGACCGGCTCTACACGCCGGAGGACGTCGCCGACCTCGACTACGAGGACGACCTCGGGTTCCCGGGCGAGTTCCCGTACACGCGCGGCGTCTACCCGACCGGCTACCGCGGCCGCACGTGGACGATGCGGCAGTTCGCGGGCTTCGGCACCGCCGAGGAGACCAACGAGCGCTTCCACTACCTCATCGAGAACGGCCAGACCGGCCTCTCGACGGCCTTCGACATGCCGTCGCTGATGGGGCTGGACAGCGACGACCCGATGAGCCTCGGGGAGGTCGGCAAGGAGGGCGTCGCCGTCGACACGCTCCGGGACATGGAGATTCTCTTCGACGGCATCGACCTCGCGGAGGTCTCCACGTCGTTCACCATCAACCCGAGCGCGCCCGTCATCTACGCGATGTACCTCGCGCTCGCCGACCAGCAGGGCGTCCCCCGCGAGGAGATTCGCGGCACCCTCCAGAACGACATGCTCAAGGAGTTCATCGCGCAGAAGGAGTGGGTCGTCCCGCCGGAGCCCTCGCTGGACCTCGTGACCGACGTCGTGGAGTACTGCGCCGAGGAGACGCCGAAGTTCCACCCCGTCTCGGTGTCCGGCTACCACATTCGGGAGGCCGGGTCGACCGCGGTCCAGGAGCTGGCGTTCACGCTCGCGGACGGGTTCGCGTACGTCGAGGACGCCATCGAGCGCGGGCTCGACGTCGACGAGTTCGCGCCCCAGCTCTCGTTCTTCTTCAACTCCCACAACTCCATCTTCGAGGAGATCGCGAAGTTCCGCGCCGCCCGGCGCATCTACGCCCGCGTGATGGACGAGCGCTACGACGCCGAGGCCGACGCCTCCAAGCAGCTGAAGTTCCACACGCAGACCGCGGGCCAGAGCCTCACCGCCCAGCAGCCGCTGAACAACGTCGCGCGCGTCACCCTGCAGGCGCTCGCGGCGGTGCTCGGCGGCTCCCAGAGCATCCACACGAACTCCTACGACGAGGCGCTCGCGCTCCCCAGCGAGGACGCCGTCCGCGTGGCGCTCCGGACGCAGCAGATCATCGCCGAGGAGTCCGGCGCCGCGGACATCGTCGACCCGCTCGGCGGGAGTTTCGCCGTCGAGGCGCTCACCGACGAGGTCGAGGAGGAGGCGATGGCGTACATCGACGAGATCGAGGCGAAAGGCGACGGCTCGATTCGGGACGGCGTGCTCGCGGGCATCGAGGAGGGGTACTTCCACCGCGAGATCCAGGAGGCCGCCTACGAGTACCAGTCCCGGGTCGACGACGGCGAGGAGACCGTCGTCGGCGTCAACGCCTACGAGGTCGAGGAGGACACCAGCCCGGACACCCTCCACGTCGACGAGGACGCCACCCGGGAGCGCCAGCTCGGCCGTCTGGAGGACGTCAAGGCCGAGCGGGACGACGACGCCGTCGAGGACGCCCTCGACGCGCTCCGGGAGGCGGTCCGCGGCGACGAGAACACCGTCCCGTACATCGTCGACGCGGTGAAGGCGTACGCCACGATGGGCGAGATCATGCAAGTGTTCGAGGACGAGTTCGGCAGCTACCAGGAGACCGCGGCGGTCGCTTAGAGGTACGCGGAGTCCCAGCGGGTCGCCTTCCGCTTGTTCCCGCACTCGCCGCACTCCACGCGGCCCATCGCGTCCATCGCGGTGTCCAGCGACCTGCAGTTCGCGCAGTAGAACCCGTAGCGCTCCTCGCGGTCCGTCGTGTTGTACGCCGCGTAGAACGGGGCTTCCGAGCCGCGCTCGCGCTCGTCGTACGCGACGAAGACGGTGTCGCCGCCGACCTCGTGTTCCTCGGTGAGTTCTGCGGCCTCGCCGTCCGGGAGCTTCACGTAGAGGCGTTCGGTGTACGTCTCCTCGCCGATGTCGAGCGTGCGCTCGCCGGTGCGGGCGTAGCCGCTGGCCTGGTAGAACTCGTTGCCCTCGTCGTTGGCCGCGAGCACGCGGCCCTCCACGCGGTTCGCGCCGCGCTCGAGGAGCTCGGTCTCCGTGCGTTCGAGCAGCCGGCCGCCGAGCCCGCGGTCCCGGTGGTCGGGGTGGACGTGCAGCCACTGGATGGCCGCGACGCCGTCCGCGGACTCCACGAACTGCTCGTCGGTCGGCTGGCGGGCGTCGAGTTCGCTCTCGGAGAACGCGACGACCTCGTCGCCGTCCACGACCACGACGAAGACGACGTCGTCGGCGTCGAGGCGCTCGTCGAGCCGGTCGTCGCCGTACCACTCGTCGGCCGCGGCCGCGACGATATCCTCGCCGAGCTGGCCGGCGTACGTCGCTTCGAGGGAGGCGTCCGCTACGCGCCGGATGCCGTCCGCGTCGTCGTGGGTGGCTTCCCGAACCTGCATGTCTCTGGCATGTTCGTCCACGCACTAATACCTACTCGCGGGCGGGCGCCGTCAGGCGTCGGCGCGCTCGGAGGCGTAGACGATGGCCAGCAGGCCGACCCCGAGCAGCGTGCCGACGGAGACGACGCCGAACAGCCCGAGGTTCACGGGGTTCAGCTGGAACGTGACGGGGCCGACGGAGCCGTAGGCCGCGCCCGACCCCTCCACGAGCGGGCCGGCGGGGCCGCCGCCGTCGCCGTAGACGATGATGCCGAGCACGTACCCGAACAGCCCGGAGACCGCGACGGCGGAGGCGTACATCCACAGCACCACTCGACGGCCGCGCGTGTCGGGTTCGCTCACGACCGCTCGTAGGCGGCGGAGTGGGTAGCCTTTTGCGGTGTCGCCGCCAACCACTCGCGCATGGAAGACAAGGAGCTGATGTTCGTGGTGCTGGCGGGAATCGCCCTCCTGATGTTCCTGACGGGCTTCGTGCTCGTCCTCGCGTAGAAGCAGGTCGTCGGTTCAGTCCGCCGACTGACCGTCGTCGGGTTCGCCGCCGTCGGTCGCCGGGACCGGCGTGTCGCGCTGCTGTTCGTACCACTCCCAGTCGTTGGTGAGCTGGCCGGTCTCCTCGAGGTCCCACGGGTCGGCGGTGTCGACCTTCGCGCCCTCCTTCCACGAGACGACCATGTTCCACACCCAGAGGAGGGTGCTGATGGCGATGAGGAACGCGCCAGCGGTCGCGATCTGGTGGGCGGTGGCGAACTGCGGGAGGTAGGTCGCGTACCGCCGCGGCATGCCGCCGTAGCCGAGCCAGAGCATCGCGAGGAAGGTCAGGTTCGACCCGACGAGGCCGAGCCAGAAGTGCGCGTGCGCGAACCGCTTCTGGTACATGCGGCCGGTGACCATCGGGAACCAGTAGTAGGTGCCCGCGAACAGCGCGAACCCGATGGCGCCGTAGACGATGAAGTGGAAGTGACCGACGACGTAGTAGGTGTCGTGGAGGATGAGGTCGACGGGGATGGCGGCGAGGAAGATGCCGGTGACGCCGCCGATGATGAAGTTCTGGACGAAGCCGATGCAGAACAGCATCGGCGCGGTGAGCCGGAGCTTCCCGTTCCACATCGTGGTGATCCAGTTGAACACCTTCACGGCGGACGGTATCGCAATCGCGAGCGACACCGCCATGAAGCTAGCGCGGAGCCGCGGGTCGATACCCGTAGTGAACATGTGGTGGGCCCACACGCCGAAGCTCAGGACGCCGATGGCGAGCGTGGAGTAGACGACGAACTTGAACCCGAACAGCTTCCGCCCCGAGAACTTCGGGAGGATGAGCGAGACCAGCCCCATCGGCGGGAGCACCAGAATGTACACCTCGGGGTGGCCGAAGAACCAGAACAGGTGCTGCCAGAGAATCGGGTCGCCGCCGGCGACAGTGAAGAACGTGGTGCCGAAGTTCCGGTCGAGGAGGAGCATGACGAGCGCGCTCCCGAGCAGCGGGAACGCGAACAGAATCAGGCCGGACTGGGTGAGCATCGTCCACGAGAAGATGTCGAGGCTCGGCCAGCCGACGTCGTCGCCGCGCTCGGTGAAGATGGTCGCGATGAAGTTGACCGCGCCCATCGTCGCGGAGACCCCGGTGAGGTGGAGGCCGAGCAGCATCATGTCGATGGCGGGGCTGGACATCTGGATGGACAGCGGCGTGTACATCGTCCAGCTCGTCTGGGCGGTCGCGACCCCCGGCAGCAGGAAGCCGCTCCAGACGAGGAGCGCGCCCGGCGGCAGCAGCCAGAACGCGATGGCGTTGATGCGCGGGAACGCCATGTCGTCGGCGCCGATGAGCAGCGGGATGAAGTAGTTGCCGAACGCCGCGATCATCGGCGTCCCGAACAGGAACAGCATCGTGATGCCGTGACTGGTCATGAGGCCGTTGTACAGCGACGGCCCGATGACGTTCGTCGCGGGCGCGGCGAGTTCGATCCGCATCAGGAGCACGGCGAGGCCGCCCCAGACGAAGGCGATGGCGCCGTACACGCCGTAGAGAATCCCGATGTCCTTGTGGTCGACCGTCGTGAACCACCGGACGAGACCGCCCGGTTTCTCTTCGTGTCCGTGTTCGGTGCGCTCCCCGAGCGCACCGCCGACGTCGCTGAGAGGCGTGTACGACCGCCAGTCCTCGAGCCGCGCGAGGGAAGCAGCCACCGCGACGAGAAGCACGCCCATCAGCACGGTTAGCACCAGTGATGACGAGGCCATGCAGGACAGTCAGTACCGGACCGTAAAGAAAGCTTAGGATTGGGCGCGCCGGCGCGCGCACCGGAAATCGAGCGACTGCACGGCGTTTCTCGCGTTCCGCGTCGGGGCGGTCAGTGCGGGCCGACTTCCTCGTCGCCGGGTTCGATGCGCTTGGCGGCGACGTACGTGAGGACGGCGAGCCCGACCAGCATCCACCCGACGAGGATGAACTGGATGACGCGCTCGAGGGTGAACCCCGACCCCCACGGGTTGACGGCGACGAAGGCCACGAAGAAGAACGCGAGGATGGCCAGCGGGATGATGTTGACCGACAAGTCGATCAGGGTGTCCTTGTCGAAGATGGTGGAGCTCATTAGCGGGAGTTCGGTGCGGCGGACAAATATAGCTTGAGGATTCAGCGCCGGCCTACAGGCGCCCCGTCTCGTAGAGGAACAGCGCGACCGAGGCGGCGACGACGACGACGCCGGTGCCGCCGAGCGCGAGGCCGCGTGCGGTCGCGGACGTGGCGACGTACAGCGTACCCCCGAGTGCGGCGAACAGCGCGCCGACCGCGAACGCGGGCCAGTACAGCGTGGACGCGAACCCGGACTCGCGGAGGATGCCGACGACGCTGCCCGCGAGCAACACGAGGCCGCCGACAGCGACGGGGAGTATCCCGTCGAAGAGGATGCCGATTTCGGAGATGACGAGCCCCAACACGAGGGGGATCGGCCACGGGCTGGCGCGCGGGTACTGGTCGCTCAGTCCCTGCTCCGTTTGCTCGACCATACCACGGTGTTGGGCGCGGTGGGTTAGAAAGCCATCGCTTCCGCTCAGACGGCGACCACGGCGTACAGCATCAGGAACCCGAAGTACAGCGCGACGAGCACGGCGAGCGCGCGCAGCCGGAACGACCGCAGGTCCTCGCCCTCCGCGCGGTAGGCGTCCTCGTAGGCCGCGCGCTCGTCGTCGTCGAGGCGGTCGTAGTGTTCGAGGCCGCGGTGGAGCGCGCGCAGGCGCTCGGACGGGAACGGCTCGCCGCAGTACGAACACCGGGGCGCGTCCTCGGGGGGTGTGTCGTCGGTCATAGGAACGGGGGTTCGCCGGCCGGCTGGCCGATTATCCAGAGGCTGGTCATCGTGTAGAACACCATCGCGAGCGTGAGCGTGTACTGGCTGCGGACCGCCTGCAGGCGGCCGGGGAGCTCGTCGTAGGCGGTGGCGTGGGCGACCCAGATGGCGAGCAGGTGGCCGAGCAGCACCGCGGCGACGCCGACGCCGGAGAGCCACCCCGGCAGGACGAGCGTGCGCGCGACCGGCGGGTCCAGCGGCGCGAGCAGCGCGCCGAACAGCGACGGGGACAGCGCCAGCGCGTACACGAGGTAGTGCGCGAGGTGGTAGCCCGCGGCGATGGCGAGCAGCGACGGCGCGAACCGGCGCGCGAGCACGGCGGCGTCCGTGTACGTCGGCGCGACGTCCCGGGCCTCACGGGCGGCCCACCAGTAGAGCCGGTGGAACGTGAGGAAGCCGACGAGTAGCGTCGCCGGGTACAGCACCTGTGCGGGGACGCCGGCGCCGACCACGGCTCGCGCGAACGACGCCCACGCGGGCGTGCCGACGAGGCCGTCGTAGGTCGTCCCCCCAGACGACGGCGACGACGAACGCGACGCCGCCGTTCGTGGCGACCACGTCGTCGGTCAGCCGCATCGCGGGCAGCCGGACGGCGAGCCCGTCGTCGGTGCGCTGGACGGGCGCGACCGCGCCGTACATCGCGAACAGCCGGGAGAGCGGCGCCACGTCGTCGAACCACTGGTCGTGGCCGACGGCGGCGACGCCGACGACCGAGAGGGCGAGGTAGCCGACCGCGGCCGCGGCGAGCAGGCGGGGTTCGTCGGCGAGCGGGCTGACGACCTCGAACCAGACGAGCGCGAGCAGGAACGCCGTCGACGCCCACGCGGCCCGCCCCGGCGCGAGCGAGGTGTCGCGGTCGCCGAGCACCCACGCGAGCGGCCGGGTCAGCGTCCGGAAGGGGTTGACGGCGGGCCACGAGTTCCCGACGAGGTACGTCGACATCGCGAACGCCGCCACCAGCCCACCCAGACGAGCACGATGGCGCCGTTCCGCAGCGGCTCCGTCGGGCCGGCGAACCCGGTGAGCAGGACGTACGCGAACCCGGCGAGGCCGACGGCGCGGCCGACCCACGCGAGCGGCTGCCGGGGGACCGAGAGGCGGCGACGCCACTCGTGGATGGCGGCGACGAACGCGCGGTCGGTGACGAAACTCGCCAGCAGGAACGACGCGCCGACGACGGCGCCGCCCGTCGAGAGGAACAGCCACGTCGGCACCGCCAGCTCCTGGCCGCTGGCGTCGCGGAGGCTGCCGCCGTGTGCGGCGGCGACCCCGCAGACGGCGAGGAGGCCGACGACGGCACCGAGGACGCGCGCGCCGCGGCGAGACATACGCGGCCGTTCGGAGCGACGGCCCGTGAGGATTCCGGTACGGCGCCGCCGCGGACGGAGTTGGATGGGTTTTTAGTATTCGCCCCGCAACTCGCTGGTATGACCGTCACGGACGACTCTGAAGACCACGGCCACCACCTGCCGGCCGTGGAGGACTGGCCGAAGGGCTTCGGCGAGGCCAGCTGGTGGCCGTTCGTCACCGCCATCGGCGCCGCGGGGTTCTACGTCGGCGCCGCCCTGTACGTGCTCGGACGGAACGAGACGTTCGAGTTCGTCACGCCGATGGTGGGGCCGGCCGTCTTCGTGGGGAGCGTGTTCGTCTTCCTCGCGGGCCTGTACGGCTGGGTGTACCACGCCTTCGTCAAGCACTTCTGGAGCCGGGAGACGACCGGCGGCAAGGCGTTGCGCTGGGGGATGATACTGTTCCTCGGCACGGAGATCGCGACGTTCGGCGCCGGGTTCGCGTACTACTTCTTCATCCGCGCGGGCTCGCAGTGGTCCCAGGCAGTCACTCACGTCCCCCAGGGGTTCCTCGGCGCGCTCGTCCTCGCGAACACCGCCATCCTCGTGGTGTCGAGTTTCACGCTGCACTACGCGCACGTCGCGCTCCGGAAGGGCAACCGCTCGCGGTTCCTCTCGCTGCTCGTCGCGACGCTCGTGCTCGGCGTGGTGTTCATCGCCGGCCAGGTGTACGAGTACTACGAGTTCATCGTCCACGAGGGGCTGTCGCCGACCGGCGGCGTCTTCGAGAGCGCGTTCTTCGGGCTGACCGGCCTCCACGGGCTCCACGTGTCGCTGGGCGCGGTGCTGCTCGCCATCGTCACGGTGCGCGCGTTCAAGGGCCAGTACTCCCACGAGCGCGACGTCTCCGTGGCCACCGTCTCGATGTACTGGCACTTCGTCGACGCCGTCTGGATCTTCCTCGTCGTCGTGCTGTACGCCGGCGCGGTCGTCAGCTTCTAACCGCGGGCTTTTTTCGCTGCTGCCGCGAACCGGGGAGCCGTGACAGTCGACGCCGACCGACTCCGTTCGCTGGTCGACGCGCCGGTCGTCCACCGCGAGTCAGTGCCGAGTACGAACGACCTCGCGCGAGCCGAAGGGCGAGCGGGGTCGGCCCACGGTACGCTCGTCGTCGCGGACGAGCAGACCGCGGGCCGCGGCCGCACCGGGAACGCGTGGGCGTCGCCGCCGGGCGGCGTCTGGTCGAGCGCGCTCGTCTACCCGGACTTCGACGCGAGTCACGTCGGCCGCCTGACGTTCGCGGGCGGGCTCGCGGCCGCCGAGACCGTCGACGCGTTCGGCGCGGACGCGCGCCTGAAGTGGCCGAACGACGTGGTCGCCGACGCGCGGAAGCTCTGCGGCGTGCTCACCGAGGCGGTCGTCGACGAGGTGCCGGTCGCGGGCAAGCCCGTCGACGAGGTGCTGCCGGGCACCGACCCCGCGGACGCCGAGCTGTCGTTCGCGGTGCTGGGCGTCGGCGTGAACGCCGCCCTCGACCCGGGCGACCTCGACGTCGACCGCGACGTGACGACACTGCGGGCGGAGGTCGGCGGCGCGGACGCGACCGAGGTGGCGGCGACGCTGCACGAGCGACTGCTCTACTGGGTCGACCGCGTGGCCACCGACGACGGGTTCGCGGCGGCGCTGGACGCGTGGCGCGAGCGCAGCGCGACGCTCGGCGAGCGCGTGCGCGTGGAGACGCGGGACGGCGAGACCGTCGTGGGGGAGGCGACCGGCGTCACGCCGCGGGGCGCGCTCGTCGTCGAGGCGGGCGACTCGCGGGCGGAAGTGACGGAAGGCGAGTGCAGCCGGCTCCGGCGCGCGTAGCTACGGGGGAGTCAGAACGGAGGCGTGAGAGAGGAGCGGACGAGCGGCGCGCGTCAGGGGTCGATGGTCGTGTTCTCGGGGTCCTCGACCCACTCCTGGTAGGTGTCTTCCTCGACGACCGCGATCTCACCGAGCATCTCGGAGTGGCCCTGGCCGCAGAACTCCGCGCAGTAGAGCTGGTAGGTGCCCTTCTGGTCGACCTCGGTGATGAGGTAGTTCGTCTGCCCGGGGACCGCGTCGGCCTTCAGCCCGATCTCGGGCGCGTGGAAGGCGTGGATGACGTCCGCGGACTCCGTGCGTATCACGAGCTTGGTGTCCTCCGGGACCACCATCGGTTGGTTCCCGTAGTCGATGTCGCCGGTGGCCGCGCCGGAGCTCACGGTGAGGTTCTCCTCGGGGTACTCGTAGTTCCAGTACCACTGGACGCCGACGGTGTCGACGACGACGGTGTCGTCTTCGGCCATCGCCTCCTGGGCGTCGGCCTGCGTGGCGGTGACGGTCGGCTGGGCCATCACGCCGTAGGCGGCGACGCCGACGAACAGGAGGACGACGGCGGTGGCGACGGTCCACGTGACTTCCAGCCGGCGGTTCTCCTTGGTCGGCTTCGCCTCGTCGTTGTTCCGGAACTTCCACACCGTGTAGACGAGGATGCCCTCGACGAGCAGCGTGATCGGGAGCGCAGCCGCGAACAGCGTCGAGTTGAGGTTGCGGATGAGCTCCTCGGTGACGGACTGGTACTGCTGGGCAGCGACCGGGTCCACGAAGGCGGCGAGGAAGCCGACGGCGGCGACGAGAACGGGTACGAGCCGCTTGCCTCTCATACTATCGGGGACGTTCGGCGCGGTTCCATAAATAGGTGCTGAATCGGGGCGTCGGCGAGTCGGACAGGCTAAGTGGGCCGCGGTGTAACCAGCCGACGAGAGACGTTCGTGACTCGAAACATCCCCGACCGGTTCACGGCGGTGCTCGCGGCCGCGGCGATGGGCGTCTACGCCCTGCTCGTCGTCGGCGCGACGTCCGCGCTGACGAACGCGGCCGCGGCGTGTCGCTCGTGGCCGGCCTGCGACGGACGCTGGTTCGCGGTCGACTCGCTGTCGCTGGCGGTCGTCTGGGGCCACCGGACGACGGCCGTGGTGACCGGCGTGCTCGTGCTCGCAGCGGCCGCGATGGCGTGGCGCCGCGACACCGACGGCCGCGTGCGCGCCGCGGTGACGGTCGCGCTGGCCGCCTACCCGGTCCAGATAGCGGTCGGCGCGGTCACCGCGACGTCGCCGTCCTCGGCCGCGCTCGGCGCGCGCACCTCGCGCTCGGCGTGCTCATCTTCGCCGGGCTCGTCGCCGCGCTCGCGTGGACGCTCGAGCAGCAGACCGGCCACCTCCCGTCGTCGGAGTGGGAGGGCGAGCCGAAGGGCGACGACGGCGACGACGCGCCCCCGGTCTCGGGGCCGCTGGCGACCGCGTACGCGTACTTCCGGCTGACGAAGCCGCGGCTGATGTGGCTGCTCTGTCTGGTCGCCGCGGCCGGCATGGCGCTGGCCGCGGGCCCGAGCCTGCGCGTCGAGACTGTCGCGCTGACGCTCGGCGGCGGCGTGCTCGCCATCGGCGCGTCCGGGACGTTCAACCACGTGCTCGAGCGGGAGAAGGACCGGAAGATGTCCCGGACCGACGACCGGCCGCTGGCGACCGACCGCATCCCGAAGCGCAACGCGGTCGCGTTCGGCGCGGCGCTGGCGGCGCTGTCCCTCGCGGCGTTCTACACCGTGAACCCGCTGACGGCGGCGCTCGGGTTCACCGCCATCGTGTTCTACTCCGTCGTCTACACGCTCGTGCTGAAGCCCAACACCCGCCAGAGCACCGTCATCGGCGGGGCGGCCGGCGCGCTCCCCGCGCTCATCGGCTGGGCCGCCGTCACCGGCGACGTCGGCGTCGCGGGGCTGGCGCTCGCGGCGGTCATCTTCCTGTGGACGCCCGCGCACTTCTACAACCTCGCGCTCGCCTACAAGGACGACTACGAGCGCGGCGGCTTCCCGCTGATGCCCGTGGTCTCCGGGGAGGCGACGACCCGCAAGCACATCGTCTACTACCTCGGGGCGACGCTCGTCTCCGCGGTGGCGCTCACCGAGCTTGCGGGCCTCGGCGTGCTGTACGCGGCGACGACGGTCGTCTTCGGCGGCGTGTTCCTGTACGCCGCGATGCGGCTGCACCGCGAGCGCGACCGGGACGCCGCGATGCGCGCGTTCCACGCGTCGAACGCCTACCTCGGCTGCCTGCTGGTGGCCGTGGTCGTGGACGCGATGGTGGTCTGAGTGGGGGCGTCGGTCTCGCTGACGCCGGGCCGGTTCGTGCCCGCGCGGAAGACGCTGCTGTACGCCGCGCTCGTCCTGAACGGCGAACTCGCCGCCGTGCTGTTCTACTTCGCGGTGTCGTCGTCCGTGCCGACCGACCCCGTGGTGCTGGCGTACCCGTTCGTCTGGATCAACGCCGCCATCTGGGCGGTCTGGCGCGTGGACCTCCCGTCGGCCTCGCGGCGGCAGTACGCGCTCGCCGCCGGCGTCGCAGTCGCGTACTTCCTCCTGCTTGGCCGCTTCGGCGGGCTCTACATGTTCCACGGCGCCGACCTCGGCGCGCGAATCTCGTGGCTCTCACCCGGCTGGGGGCCGGCGTTCGTCTACAGCGGGACCGCGCTCACGGTGAGCCTGCTCCCGTTCAAGGTCGTCGGCTACGCGACGCTGTCGTACCTCGTCGCCGCGACCGTCCTCGACGCCGCGAAGACCGGCGTCGCGGGCCTGCTCGGGCTGTTCGCGTGCGTGAGCTGCACGTGGCCGGTCGCCGCGACCGTGTTCACGGGCGCGTTCGGCAGCGCGTCCGCGCTCGCCGCCGCCGCGCAGAGCGAGCCGTACGCGCTCTCCACCGCGGTGTTCGTCTCCTCGGTCCTGCTGCTCGTGTGGCGACCCACCCGGTAGCCGCGTTCCGCAGCGCTTTACGTCCGCGCCCGCCGACTCCCGAGTATGACTCCCGTAGTCGTCGCCGACGCCGTCGAGAAGGCCTACGGCGACACCGCCGCCGTGGACGGCGTCTCGCTGTCCGTCGACGAGGGCGAGGTGTTCGCGCTCGTCGGCCCGAACGGCGCGGGCAAAACCACGCTCGTGCGCTGCCTCACCGGCACGACGACCCCGGACGGCGGCAGCGTCGAACTGCTCGGCGACGCGCCCGCGGACGCCAACGACCAGCGCGTCGGCCTGCTCCCGCAGGACTTCCAGCCGCCGGACCGCCTCACCGCGGGCGAACTCGTCGGCTACTACGCGGGCCTCTACGACGACGCCCGCGACCCCGCCGCGGTGCTCTCGGACGTCGGCCTCGACGCCGACAACGACACGTGGTACGGCGACCTCTCGGGCGGCGAGCAGCGCCGCGCGTGCGTCGCCGCGGCGCTCGTGAACTCGCCGGACGTGCTCTTCCTCGACGAGCCGACGACCGCCGTCGACCCCGCGGGCCGGCGCGCGCTCTGGCGGGTGTTCGAGGAGCTCGCCGAGTCCGGGACGACCATCTTCCTCACCACGCACGACATGGCCGAGGCCGAGCGGCTCGCGGACCGCGTGGCGCTGCTCGCTGACGGGCGCGTCGCCGCCACCGGCACCCCCCGAGAGCTCGTCGCCGAGCACGGCGGCCGGCCGCGGCTCGTCGTCGAACTCCCCGAGGAGACCGAGACGGCGCCCGACGTGCCGGGCTTTTCCCCCGAGGTGACCCGGGAGGGCGTGGTCTTCTCGGACGTCGCGCCCGAGGGCATCGGCGAGGTGGTGGCGGCGCTCGACGACGCTGGCGTCGACTTCGAGGCGCTGTCGTGGCGCGAGCCGACGCTGGAGGACGCCTACCTCGCGCTCGCTGGCGACGTCGAGGGCGTGGAGGTGCAGCGATGAGCCGGCTCGCGCGAATCCGCGCGGAGGCCACCGCGACCTACCGGACGTTCCTCCGGCGACGGACGGCGGTGTTCTTCACGTTCTTCTTCCCGGTGTTGCTCATCGTCATCTTCGCCGGCCTCGTCCGCACCACCTCGGGGAGCGGCGGCCTGTTCACGGAGCCGACGGCGTACTACGTGCCCGCGTACCTCGCGACGGTCGTGCTGTTCACGCCGCTGTCCCGGGTGGGGAGCACGGTCGCGCGCCACCGCGAGGGCAACCGTTTCGAGAAACTGTCGACGACGCCGCTGACGCGCGCGGAGTGGCTGGCCGCGCACACGCTCGTGAACGTCGCGCTCATCGCCGCGGCGTGCGCGGTGCTGCTGGTCGCGCTGCTCGCGACGGGCGCGTCGTTCGCGCTCTCCCCGTGGCTCGCCGTGCTCGTGCCCGCGACGTCCGTCGCGTTCTGCGGCGTGGGCGCTGTCATCGGGAGCTACGCGGACGGACAGGACGGCGCCATCGCCGCGAGCAACGGCATCGCGCTCCCAGTTCTGTTCCTCTCGGAGACGTTCGTCCAGCCCGAACTGTTCCCCGCGTGGTTCCGGCCGGTCGTGGACCTCTCCCCGCTCGCGTACTTCGCGCGGGGCGTCCGCGCGGCGACGTACTCGGGCGGCGACGTGACGACGAACGCGGCGGTCGTCGTCGCCCTCGCGGTCGTCGCGTTCGCGGTCGGCACGCTCGCGATTCCGTGGACCGAGTGACTACGCCGCGAACCCGGTTCGGTCGGCGAGCGCCGCCGCGCCGGCGACCGCCGCGAGCACGACCGCGACGGCGGCGACGCCGACCCAGAGCGTGAACGCGAGGCCGCCGAGCGCACCCGATAGCAGCCACTGCGCGACGCCGAGCACCGCGGCGATGATACCCGCGATTCCGGCGGTGCGTCCGGCGACGAACTTCGCCTGCGCGACCCGGAGCGCGGTGTCGTCCGGCGACGACCCGGGCGACTCGAGGACGTCCTCCGCGCCGTCCCCGGAGACGAACGTCGTGTTCCAGCAGCGCTCGCAGGGCGGCTTCGGGTCGGGCTGGCGCGTCCCGCAGGCCTTGCACCGCCACACCTCGTCGTCGCCGTCCATGCTGGCCGTTCCTCCCGAGTCCGCGAGCAAGTAGCTGTCGAATCCCCACGCCCGCACACGCTACCGCAAATCGGACAGCCGGTACGGGGTGGACTGAAAGGGGCGGGGCACTGAACCCACTCCTGGCGACGCAAGCACCGCAGGAACGAGCACAGCGAGTGACGAGGAGCGCAGCGAGCCACGGGTGGTTCAGCGCCCCGGGGCTTTCGAGGAAGCGTCGACACCAGCCGGGTCGACAGCGAGAAAGCGAGAACCTAGCGCGGGACCCAGGAGTAGACGTGGTTGAGCATCCAGTAGGTGACCACGCCCAGGAACAGGGACAGCGACCACGCGGTCACGGCAATCCGGCCGTACTTGGCGTGGCTGGTCTCCCGGAGTTCCGCGGGGGAGTGCGTGAGGCCGAGGGTGATGGCGTAGAGGACGACGGGGACGGCGACGACGGAGAGGACGATGTGGACGGCGAGCATGAGGAGGTAGATGGGTTCGACGACGCCGGCGTAGGCGGCGAGGAACTGGCCTTCCTCGATGACGATGGCCTTCTCGAAGCCGCCGCCGACCTTCCAGAGGTAGAGGACGAGGAACGCGCAGATGAGCGCGAACGCGGTGAGCATCGCGGCGCGGTGTCTCTCGACCTCGCCGCGCTTGATGAAGGCGGCGCCGGCGAGGAGGCTGGTGAGCGCGAGCGTGTTGACGACGGCGATGGCGTCCGAGAACAGGAGGACGGTCTCCCGGGAGAGCTCGGGGAACAGGGGGACGACGCCGGAGAAGGCGGCGGCGACGAGCGCGTAGCCGACGACCGAGAGGGCGACGGTGACGCGGCGGGGGTTCGCTCGCGCGTACTCGAAGAGGCTCATAGCGGGCCCTTCGGCCCCGTCCACAAACCCGCTTTCGCTTCTCGCGGAGACAACCGGAGTTTGGGTAGCGCAAGCAGAACTGTAATAGAAGTCCGTTAGAGTGAAACACGTATGTGGCAAAATTCCGGGCATGAGCCACGAATCCCAGCGGAACATCCGGTGTCTGGTGGCCAAAGTCGGACTCGACGGCCACGACCGGGGCGCCCACGTCATCACGCGGGCGTTCCGCGACGCCGGCTTCGAGGTCATCTACTCGGGCCTGCACAAGGCGCCCGAGGAGATCGTGCAGGCGACGGTGCAGGAGGACGTCGACGTGCTCGGCATCTCCATCCTCTCGGGGGCGCACAACACGCTCGTCCCGAAGATCGTCGAGGGCCTCGAGGAGTACGGGGCCTTCGAGGACACGCTGGTCATCGTCGGCGGCATCATCCCCGAGGAGGACCGCCCGGGGCTGAAGGAGGCGGGCGTGGACGCCATCTTCGGGCCGGGGACGCCGATGGAGGAGACCATCGAGTTCATCCGGGAGAACGTCGTGCGGCGTGACTGAGATGGCCGGGGAGGACCCACCCGAACTCGTCGAGGACCTGCTCGCCGGGGAGCACCGGGCGCTCGCGCGCACCATCACGCGCATCGAGAACCGGTCGCCGGGCTACCGCGACCTCGTGGCGGCGCTGTACCCGCACACGGGCGACGCGGACGTGCTCGGCATCACGGGCAGTCCGGGCTCCGGGAAGTCGACGCTCGTGGACAAGATGGCGAAGCGCTACCGGGACCGCGGGCTGACCGTCGGCGTCATCGCGGTCGACCCCTCCAGCCCGTTCACGGGCGGCGCGGTGCTCGGCGACCGCATCCGGATGGCGTCGACGGCGACGGACATGGACGTGTTCTTCCGGTCGATGTCCGCCCGGGGCAGCCTCGGCGGCCTCTCGACGGCCACGGCGGACGCCGTGAAGGCCCTGGACGCGTTCGGGAAAGACAAGATCATCATCGAGACGGTGGGCGCGGGCCAGAACGAGGTCGACGTGGTGAAGACCGCCGACACCGTGGCCGTGCTCGTGCCGCCCTCGTCCGGGGACGACGTGCAGATGCTGAAGGCGGGCATCCTCGAAATCGGGGACGTCTTCGTCGTGAACAAGGCCGACCTCGCGGGCGCGGACAAGACCGTCACCGAGCTGAAGAACATGCTCGACATGCGCGACGGCGACCCCGACGACTGGGAGCCACGCGTGGTCGAGACGGTCGCGGACAGCGGCGAGGGCGTCCCCGAGTTCCTCGACGTGCTCGACGACCACGCGGGCTGGCTCGCGGAGACCGGGCGCCGCGAGGCCCAGCGCCACGAGCGCCACGCCGAGGAACTGCGGAACCTCCTGCTGGAGGACGTCGGCGACCTCGTCGAGGCGGAGCTGGACGCGCGCGGCGGCGTGGACGAACTCGCCGCGCGCATCGACGCCGGCGAGACGACGCCGTACGACGTGGCCGACGACGTCGTGGAGCCGCTGGCGGACTGCCTCGACGAGCAGCGGGACTGAGCCGTCACAACGGCTAACCGACTGGCGGCCGAACGTTCGCCCATGCGACTCCGTAGCCTCCTCGCCGGCGCCGTCGGCACCGCGGCGGCCGCCGACATTCTCGACCGCGGCCTCCGCGCGAAAGCCGGCGAGCTCCCGCCGGCGCTCGCGGGCGACCACGAGACGCACCGCTGGCGCGGGTTCGACGTTGCGTACACCGAGGCCGGCGACCCCGACCGACCGGACGTGGTCTGCCTGCACGGCATCCACGCGGCCGCGTCGAGCCGGGAGTTCGCGGGCGTCTTCGACGTTCTCGCGGAAGACTACCACGTGATTGCACCCGACCTCCCGGGGTTCGGGCGGACCGACCGCCCGCCGGTCGCGTACACGTCCTCGCTGTACGAGGAGTTCGTCGCGGACTTCGTCTCGGCGGTCGCCGACGACCCGGTCGTGCTCGGGAGCTCGCTGTCGGGCGCGTGGGCGGCGACGGCCACCGCGGACGCCGACGTCGCGGGCCTCCTGTTGGTCTGCCCGACCGCGGACACCGGCCCGCGCCGGCCGTGGCTGCGCGCGCTGCTGCGCTCGCCCGTCGTCGGCCCGGCGGTCTTCGACGCGGCGACGTCGAAGCCCTCGCTGCAGTACTTCGACGAGCGCGACGCCTTCTACCACCCCGAGTACGTCCCGGACGGCCACGTGGACTACCAGTGGCGGACCGCCCACCAGGAGGGCGCGCGGTTCGCGCCCGCCTCCTTCGTCGGCGGCTACCTCGACCCGGACGTCGACCTCGGGGAGGAGCTCCGCGAGCGCGACTGCCCCGTGACGCTCGTCTGGGGACGGGAGGCCACGGTGACGCCGCTCGCAGACGGGCGGAAGGTCGCCGACGACGCGAACGCCCGGCTGGTCGTCGTCGACGAGACGCGCCTGCTCCCGCACGCGGAACAGCCCGAGGTGTTCCTCGGCGCGGTCCGCGATGACCTACCGCGGCTCGAAGACCACTAGGCGCTCGCCCCGCGTCGCCGTCTCGCCGACCGCCGGCTCGACGGCCGTCCCGACCTCCACGTCCTCGTAGTCGGCCAGCACGTGCCCCGTGAGTCGTACGGGCCCGAAGTCCACGACGGCCGTGACGTACGGCGCGTCGTCCGCGAACGACGGTGCAGGTACGTGAACCCGCGTGTACGTCGCCACCTCCCCGGCGTCGGGGAGCGGCGTTTCGGTGAGGTCGGCGCTCCCGCACTCCGGGCAGACGCGCCGCGGCGGCAGGCTCCCGTGGCCGTTCGCGCACTCCACGTAGTAGCCGTCGCCGTCCGCGAGCGCGTCGAGGAAGTCGTCGAAGCCCGCGTCGCGGACGGGTTCGTCGTCGGTCATTCCGCGATCCCCTCCAGCACGTGAACGACGGCACTCGCCACGGTCCCGCCGGCGTTGTGCGCGACGCCGACGCGCGCCCCGGGGACGTGCTCGCTGTTCACGTGGTCGCCGCGCAGCAGCTTCGTGAGCTCCGCGACCTGACTCGTCCCCGTCGCGCCCACGGGGTGCCCTTTCGCTTTCAGGCCCCCGGAGAGGTTCACGGGGAGGTCGCCGTCCCGCGTGGTCACGCCGTCGCGGGCGGCCGCGATGCCCTCGCCGTGCTCGAAGAACCCGAGCGACTCGACGGCGAGCACCTCCGCGATGGTGAAGCAGTCGTGGACTTCCGCGAGGTCCACGTCGCCGGCCGAGACGCCGGCGTCCGCGTACGCCTCCTCGGCGGCTTCGGTGGCGGCCGGCGAGGTCGCGACGTCCGCGCGGTCCTGCAGGGCCATGCGGTCGCCGCCCTGTCCCGTCCCCGTAATCGCGACGCCCGCGTCGAGGTCGTGGGACTCGGCGTACTCCTCGCTGACGAGCACGACCGCGCTCGCGCCGTCGGTGACGGGGCAGGCGTCGTAGAGGTGCAGCGGGTCAGCGACCGGCGGCGAGTCCAGCGCCGCCTCCACGGTGATCTCGCGCTGGTACTGCGCGCGGTCGTTGCCCACGGCGTTCGCGTGGTTCTTCACCGCGACGTGCGCGAGGTCCTCGCGCGTGCCGCCGAACCGCTCGAAGTACGCCCGCGCCATCATCGCGTACGCGCCGGGGAACGTCACGCCCGCCCGCACCTCGTACAGTTCGTCCGCGGCGATGGCCAGCGCCTCCGTCGACCCCGCCGTCGAGAGGTTCGTCATGCGCTCGGCGCCGCCGACCACGAGCACGTCGGCCTCGCCGTTGCGGACGTCGCGGACCGCCTGCCGGAGCGCCACGCCGCTGGACGCGCACGCGCTCTCGTAGCGCGTCGCCGGCGCCTGCACGCCCAGCGCCTCCGCCGCGAGCGGTCCCTGGTGGCCCTGGTGCTCGCTCAGTTCCCCCATGAAGTTGCCGTAGTAGACGCCCTCGACGTCCTCGCGGGCGACGCCGGCGTCCTCGACGGCGGTCAGCCCCGCGTCCGCGAACAGGTCGCGGCTCGTTCGCTCCGGGTGGCTGCCGAACGCCGTGACGCCGACGCCGGCCACGCGAACCTTCGTCATACCGTTCGGTTGGTCGAGAAGCGTGAAAAGGTGTGCGGAACCCCTACATGCCCATGTCCGCCGCGGCGTCGGGCACCGGGAGGTCGTTCGGGGCCACGCCGAGCAGCTCCGCGGCGTGGTCGAGGGCCATGTCGAAGCCGTAGTACCGCTCCAGCTCGTCGCCGTCGGCGGTCGGCCGCACCTTCAGCATCGCGTACCCCTCGACGTTCTGCGCGACCGCGGCGGTCCGGCCGTCGCGCTCGAATTCGAGGACGCGCTCGGTGTCGGTCTCGTAGTAGCGGGCGGTGACGCCGTCGGCCGCGGCGGTCTCCTCGGTCATCGGCGGGAGTTCGGCCGGCCGGCGGAAAAGCGCGACGGGTCCGCCCGCGAGTCCGCAACGACTAATGGCCGCGCGGCGAGTGCGTCGGCACAGGATGGGGCTGGCAGGCCTGTACTCGACGGTGCTCGCGCCCGAGCTGTTCGTCCTCGAAGCGACCGCGCTGCTCGTCGCCTACGAGTACCACGTCGGCGACTGGAGCGGCCGCGCGCTCGCGGGCCGGTTCGGCGCCGTCCTCGCGGGCTGGCTGCTCGCGCTCGCCGTCTACGTCGGCGGCCCGAGCGTCGTCCCGGGCGCAGTGCCGGGCGGCGACGACTTCTACGCGAGCGTCGGCCTCGTCGCGGGGTTCGGCGCCATCTGGCTGGCGTGGACGCGCCAGCGCCTCGCGTCCGTCGGGCCCGCGTACTGCCTGCTGCTCGTCGGCACGTCGGTCGTCCACGCCGCGGTCGTCCCCCTGTGGGACGTGTCCAGTCACGTGCTCTACACCGCAGTCCCGGTGGGCTTCCTCGCGACCGTCGACCGCCGGTTCGCGGCGCTGGTCGTCGTCCCGGCCGCGATGGTCTGGAGCCGCGCGGCGACCGGCGACCACACCGTCCTGCAGGGCGTCGGCGCGCTCGCGCTCGGCGCGGTCCTCGTCGGGGCGGCGTGGGGCCTCGGCCGGAATCGCGGGTCGCCGCGGCGGGCCGACCGGTTGCAGTGAGCGAAGCCGTTCCCGTGTCGTTTTCAACCCGGCCGCCCTGCCTCGAATCGATGCGAGTCGACGCGCGGAGGGACAGCGGTGGCTGAAGCCGACCAGTCCGCCAAGGAGCAGGACGCCGACGAGGTGCAGGACGTGGAGTTCACCGCGGCGGGCGTCCGCGAGGGGTTCGCCGCCGGCTTCCCGGTGGCGCTCGGCGTCGCGGGCTACGGCGTCGTCTTCGGCGTGGTCGCGCGCCGCGCGGGGCTGAGCGTCGCCGAGGCCGCGGTGATGAGCGCGACGGTCGTCGCGGGCGCCGCCCAGCTCGTCGCCGTGGAGCTGTGGGCGAACCCGATTCCCGCGGTCGCGGTCGTCTCGACGACGCTGCTCGTGAACCTCCGGTACGTGCTGATGGGCGCCGCGCTCCGGCCGTGGCTCGGCCAGCTCCGGCCGGGGCGGGCGTACGCGAGCGTGTTCTTCTTCGCGGACGAGAACTGGGCGCTGTCCATCGGCGCGCTCCGCTCGGGCAGCACGAACGGCGCGTTCCTGCTCGGCAGCGGCCTCGTGCTCTGGCTGCTGTGGGTGGCGTCCACGGTCGTCGGCGCGACCGCGGGCGACCTCGTCGGCGACCCCGCGGCGTACGGGCTGGACTACGTCGCGACCGCGCTGTTCCTCACGCTCGCCGCCGGCTTCTGGGAGGGCGAGGAGTCGCTGCGGCCGTGGCTCGTCGCGGCGGCCGCCGCGCTCGCCGTCGACGCCCTCGTCCCCGGCGAGTGGTACATCCTCGCGGGCGCGCTCGCCGGCGCCGCGGCGGAGGTGGTGGCCTACGATGGTTGACCTCGACCCAGCCGTCGTCGCCGTGATTCTCGCGATGGCGGCCGTGACCTACGCCACGAAGGCGGGCGGCTTCTGGCTGCTCGGGCGCGTCGACCTCTCCGAGCGCGCGGAAGCCGGCATCGACGTCCTGCCGGGCGCGGTCGTCGTCGCGTTCGTGACGCCCGTGCTCGCCGACGGCGGCGTCCCCGAGTGGGTCGCCGCCGCCGCGACCGTCGCCGTCGCGCGCAAGACCGGGAGCCTGCTGGCCTCGCTGGCGGTCGGCGTCGGCGTCGTGCTCGCGGTGCGGACTCTCGTCTAGCCGACGCCACACCTTTTGCGTCGACTCCCGAACGCTGCAGACGACCGATGAGCGACCACCCGGCGAGCCGGGAGCCGTCACGCGAGTTGGGGCGCCGACGATGAGCGACGAGCAGGGGCCGACGCCGCCCGCCGAGCGCATCGTCGGCCTCGACGCCCTCCGCGGGTTCGCGCTGCTCGGGATTCTCGTCATCAATATCCGGCTGTTCTCGATGCCCGAGGTCGTCCTCCTGAACCCGACGGCGTACGGCGCTTCGCCGGCGCGAACTACTGGGCGTGGTTCGCCGGCCACGTCCTCGTCGAACAGAAGTTCATCACGCTGTTCACGATGCTGTTCGGCGCGGGGGTCCTGCTGTTCGTACGCAACCGCGACCGCGACGGCGCGCCCGCGCTGTTCCTCCACTTCCGGCGGTCGACGTGGCTCATCCTCTTCGGCCTCGCGCACGCCTACCTGCTGTGGTACGGGGACGTGCTCGTCGCGTACGGCGTCACCGCGCTCTGGGCCGTCTTCGCGCGCGGGAAGTCGCCGCGCTGGCTGGCAGTCGTCGGCGTCGCCCTGCTGGCCGTCCCGTCCGCGACCGAGATCGCGGTCGCGCTGTTCGCGGACCTCTCGTCGTTCGCGCAGTCGTGGCAGCCCACCGAGGCCGCGCTCCGCGCCGAAGTCGCGACCTACCGCAGCGGCTGGCTCGAACAGATGGACCGCCGCGTCCCCACGTCGTACCGCCGCCAGACCGCCGGCTACCTCGCCGCGACCGGGTGGCGCGTCGGCGGGTCGATGCTGCTCGGGATGGCGCTGTTCGAGCGGGGCGTGCTGACGAACGACCGCTCGCCGCGGTTCTACCGCCGGCTGGTCGTCGCGGGCGGCGTCGCCGGCCTCGTCCCCACGCTCGCTGGCGTCTGGTTCATCCACGCCAACGACTGGGCGGCCCGCGCCGGCCTGCTCTGGCAGGAGTTCTACTACTGGGGGAGCTTCCCGCTCGCGCTCGCGTACGTCGGCCTCGTCATGCTGTACGCGAAACGCCGGCCGGACGGCCGCCTCACGCGCACGCTGGCGGCCGTCGGCCGCACCGCGTTCAGCAACTACCTCCTCCAGAGCGTGCTCGCCACCACCGTCTTCTACGGCCACGGGCTCGGGTGGTTCGGCCGCGTCAGCCGCGTCGAAGCACTCGGCGTCGTCGCCGCCATCTGGGTCGTCCAGGTTCTCCTCTCCGTGCGCTGGCTGCGGCGGTACCGCTACGGCCCGATGGAGTGGCTCTGGCGCGCGCTCACGTACGGCGAGCGCCCGCCGCTCAGAATCGAGACGGAGCGCGAGCAGTGACTGTCGCACCGGTTCGTCCGTCCGCGAGCCGCGGCGTCAGGTCTCGCGCCACTTGTGGCCGCACTCGACGCAGGTGAACAGCCGGACCTCGTAGGAGCCGCCGGGCTTCGGCAGCATCTCGTAGTAGGCCCGGTCGCTGTCGCAGTCCTCGGCCGGACAGGGCTCCTCCATCGTCTCGGAGGCGCTCTGGGTCGCGTCGGCTACCTCGGGCGCCCCGTCGTCCTGCTGTCCGTCCTGCGTCGTCATCGCCGCTTCCGCGCGCGAGTCCCGCGACGCCTCGCGCCCACACGAGCGACACACCCACGCGTCGCCGTCCGTGTGCATCAGCGACCCGCAGTCGTCGCAGAATTGCATACGGGGTGCTGTACGCGGGTGTCGACTATAGGTGTTAACTTCCGGCCGCGTCGGGACCGGGCGACAGGGCTTCGCGTTACTTCAGCAGGCGCTGCGCGATTGTATTACGGAGCACCTCGCTGGTGCCCTCGTAGATCTCGTTGAGCTTCGCGTCCCGGTAGTAGCGCTCGACGTCGAAGTCCTTCGTGTAGCCGTAGCCGCCGTGAATCTGGATGCCCTCGTTGGTGACCTCGCGGCTGATCTCGGAGGCGTACAGCTTCGCCTGCGCGGCGTCCTTGATGAACTCCTCGCCGCGCATCTTCTTGTCCGCGGCGCGGTGCATCAGCAGCTTCGCGGACTGAATCTTCGTGTCCATGTCCGCGAGCTTGTGCTGGATGGCCTGGAAGTCGCTGATGGGCTGGTCGAACTGCTCGCGGGCCTGCGCGTAGTCGAGGCTGTCGTCGAGGGCCGCCCGCGCGAGCCCGATGGAGCGCGCGGCGATGGTGATGCGGCCGCCGTTCAGCGTCTCGAGGGCGTGCCGGAAGCCGTCGCCCTCCTCGCCGAGCAAGCGGTCCGCGGGGATGCGCATGTCGTCGAAGCGCAGTTCCGCGGTCGGACAGCCCTTGTCCCCGAGCTTGTCCTCGGTGCCCTCGACGTGGAAGCCGTCGTCCTCCTCGGGCCGCACGACGAACGACGAGATGCCCTCGTGGCCGGCGTCGGGGTCGGTCTTCGCGAACAGCGTCACGGTGTCCGCGACGCTCCCGTTCGAGATCCAGAGCTTCTCGCCGTCGATGACGTACTCGTCGCCGTCGCGCTCGGCCGTGGTCTCCATCGAGGGGACGTCCGAGCCCGCGCCGGCTTCCGAGAGCGCGAACGCGCCGACGTCGTCGCCGCGGTTCATCGCCGCGAGGTACTCGGCCTTCTGGTCGTCGTCGCCGTACTGGTAGAGCATGTTCCCCGCGAGGCTCGTGTGCGCCGCGACGACCGTGCCGAGGCCGCCGCTCCCCCGCGAGATCTCCTCGAGCGCGATGGCGTAGGAGTGGTAGTCCAGTCCCGCGCCGTCGTACTCCTCGGGGAACGGCATCCCCATCAGCCCGAGGTCGCTCATCTCGTCGACGAGGTCCCGCGGGAACTCGTCGTCGCGGTCGACGTCCGCCGCCCGGGGAATCACCTCCTCGTCGACGAACTCCGCGACCATCTCCTTGATCTGGCGCTGTTCGTCGCTGAGGCTGAAGTCCATACGCGAATCTTGCCGCGTCGTTCCTTTACTTTTCCTATGAGCGTGGCCGACCAGCGGGAGGCCACGTTATGGCGAACGCGGAGCGCAACGATGCGTGAGCAGCGTGGTTCGGAGCGAGCGGCAGCGAGCGAGAACCACGCCCACGGCGAGCGGTGACCGGAGGGAGCCGCGAGCAGCGTGTTCTCTCTAGGGCCGACCACCGGTCGCACACACCCCTCCAGCCGACCCGCCGACTCCCCGGTCCGTCCCCCGTCCCTTTTTGCGCGTGGTCCCCGTAACGGGGGTATAGCGATGGTCGGAGGCCACCAGTCCCCCCAGCCCGCGGCCGACGAGCGCGCGTGGTGTCACGACGCCGTGCAGGACGTCTCCCGCACGTTCGCGTTGACAGTGGACGCGCTCGACGAGCCCATGGCGACCCGCATCTGCGTCGGCTACCTGCTGTGCCGGGTGGCCGACACGGTCGAGGACGCCACGTCGATACCGCCCGAAGAACAAGCCGCGCTGCTGCGGGCGTACGACCGCGCGCTCGACCCCGACGACGGGACGACCGCGGCGGAGTTCGGGGACGCGGTCGAGGCCCACGTGCCGGCGGAGCCGGACGCCGACTGGACCGTGGTCACGGAGGCGCCGCGGGTGTTCCGCGCGTTCGAGAGCCTCGACGCGGACGCGCAGGCCGCGATTCGGCCGACCGTCCGCGAGATGACGACGGGGATGGCGTCGTTCGTGGAGCGGTACGCGGGCGACGGCGGCCTCCGCATCCAGTCCGTCGAGGAGCTGGAGGAGTACTGCTGGTACGTCGCGGGCACGGTGGGGGAGCTCGTGACGGAGCTGCTGGCGGCGGACGCGGACGGGGAGGCGGCCGCGACGATGCGCGAGCACGCGCGGTCGTTCGCGCTGCTCCTCCAGCTGGTGAACGTCGCGAAGGACGTGCGGCCGGACTACCACGAGGAGAACAACGTCTACCTGCCGGCGACGTGGCTGGACGAGGCGGGCGTCGACCCGGAGCGGGTGGCGGACCCGTCGAACGCGGACCGCGTCGGCGGCGTCGTCGAGCGCGTCGTCGACCGGGCGCGGGGGTACGCGGACGGCGCGCAGCGGTGGCTGGAGGCGATGCCGACGACCAGCGGGAACACGGTGGCGGCGTGGACGGTGCCGTACCTGCTCGCGGTGGGGACGATGCGGGAGCTCCGCGAGCGACCCGAGGACGTCGTCGCGGACGGCGACGTGAAGGTCTCGCGGGCGGAGGTCCACGCGGTCCTCACGCACGTGACCGGTGACTTCGACCGGTCGGCGCTGGGGAGCCTGCGCGAGCGCATCGCGAGCCGGCCGCTGGCCTGAACCCGGAACGCGTTAGTCGCTGCCGAGTCGACCCTTCTGCATGGAGACTGTCGCCGACGTCGTCGGGAGCCTCAAGGACCCGGACCGGCCGGCGGTGCGCGCCGACCGCGTCCACGACGCCCGCGAGTTCCGGTCGCGGACGTACAAGACTGGGAACGCGCTGCGGCACTGCGGCGTCCGCGAGGGCGCGGGCGTCGCGGTGCTCGACGTGCCGGCGCCGGCGGCCCTGCACACGTTCTTCGGCGCGGCGCTGCTGGGCGCGACCGTCGAGTTCGGACCGGACCGCGTGGTGGAGGCGCGCGTGCTCGCGGGACCGACGCTGGAACTCGGCGAGTACGACCTGCCGCCGGGCGGCCAGCGCGTCGGCTGGGGGGAGCCGCCGGCGGACCCGTCGTGGACGTACTTCGAGCGCGACGTCTGGAGCGAGAACCCGACGTTCCCGGAGCCGTCGGTGACTGCGGAGACGGAACTACTCGCGGGCGTGACCCACGGCGAAGCGGTCGACGCGGCTCAGCGGGTCGCCGAGACGTACGACGTCGAGGACCGGGTGGCGCTGCGCGCGCCGCTCGCGGAGCCCGGGACGGTCGTCGCGGGCGTCCTCGCGCCGCTGCTCGCGGGCGCGTCGATAGTGCTGCCGCCCGCCGGGGGCGCGGGGACGGTAGCGGTAGCGGACGGCGACGCGCCCGAGGACCGCGTGGTCGCGCCGGGCGACGCCGCGCCGTAGCCGCTCGTACGTGAGGGCGTCTCACGGTCGCGAAACCGCTATAATCCGGGGGTGAGATGAGCCACACATGCCAGACGCAGTAGTCTGCTGGGGTGGCCCTGCCCCCGCCGGCGAGCGCGCTGCCGGCGCGCGCGAGGACTGCGACGCGGGCAACCGAGACCCGCGTCGACCGGCGGCAGCGAACGCGGACGGCGAGGTGAGCGAGTGATGCCCGGGCCGGTTCTGGAGGTCGGCGACGACCTCGTGTTGCGGACCGTCGAGCGCGACGACGCCGCGTTCCTCCAGCGGCTGTTCACGGACCCGTACGCCCGCCTCGGCCTCCACGCGACCACGCACAAGAGCGAGGCGGAGGTCGAGACGTTCGTCGAGGAGGACGTCGAGGACGAGAGCAACGCCGCCTACCTCGCGTGCGTGGACGAGGAGGACGCGCCCTACGACCACCCGGACGACGGCGAGACGACGCCGGTGGCGTTCGTGTTCGCCAGGCACGTCGACCGCGACCGACCGGGGCTCGTGCTCTGGGTGCCCGAGGAGCACCGCGGCGAGGGGTACGGCGCCGCGGCGGTGGAACTCGCGCTGCGGGGCGTCTTCCGGACGTACGACGCCCACTCGGTCGGCGCGACGGTCCTCGAGAGCGACGAGCACTCGCAGTCGGCGTTCGAGGCCGCGGGCTTCACCGACGAGGGCCGCGGCCGCGAGGTGTGGTTCGCGGAGGGCGAGTACCAGGACGCCGTCGAGTACGGCTTGCTCCGCGAGGAGTGGGAGGCGTAATGCCCGGGCCGGTCGTCACCGAGGGCGAGCGCGTCGTCTTCCGCACCGTCGAGCGCGACGACGCGGCGTTCGTCCAGCGGTCCTGTACGGACCCCCGCATCCGGTACTCGCTGGGGGCGATTCACCACCGCTCGCGCGCCCAGCAGGAGGAGAGCATCGAGGAGTGGATGGAGAGCGAGGAGGTCGCGTCGTTCCTCGCGTGCATCGACGGCGCGGCGGGAACCGGCGCGAACCGGTCGAGCAGCGAGGGACGGAGCCCCTCGGACCGTTCGAGCGGGCCGAGCCCGCGAGAAGACGGCGACGAGCCGCGAGACGCGGAGGCGGCGCCGAGCGGCCACGCCGAGGACCGGGAGACGACGCCCATCGGCGGCTTCAACGCGCGCCACGTCGACGGCGACCGCGCGTGGCTGTCCTACTGGCTGCTCCCCGAGTACCACGGCGAGGGGTACGGCCGGGACGTCGCCGAGACGGGCATCGACTACGTCTTCGAGACCTACGGCGTCCACGGCCTCACCGCGGGCGCCTACGAGTTCAACGACGCCTCCCGCGGGCTGCTGGAGTCGCTGGGGTTCACCCAGGTCGCGCGCCGCCGTGAGGCCCGGTACATCGACGGCGACTACTACGACGAGGTGCGCTACGACCTGCTGCGCCGCGAGTGGGAGTGAGCGCTACCGGGCGTCCTCGAGCGCGTCGATGGCCTCGGGGTTCTCGATGCTGGAGCGGTCGCCGATGGACTCGCCGGTGTACGCGCCCTCGATGGCGCGGCGGACGATCTTCCCGGACTGGGTCTTCGGGAACTCGTCGACGAACAACACCTCACGGGGGCGGAACGGCTTGCCGAGTTCGGCGCCGACCTGCTCGCGGAGTGCCGTCCGGAGGTCCTCGCTGGCGTCGACGCGTCCTCCAGAATCACGTACGCGACGACGGCCTCGCCCGTCGTGTCGTCGGGGACGCCGACGGCCGCGGCCTGATTGACGGCGTCGTGGTCGATGAGCGCGCCCTCCACCTCCGCGGGGCCGACCTTCCGGCCGGCGACGTTGATGGCGTCGTCCGCGCGGCCGTGCAGGAACCAGAAGCCGTCCTCGTCGACCTGCGCCCAGTCGCCGTGGTTCCAGACGCCCTCGAAGCGCGACCAGTACTCCTCGAGGTAGCGCTCGTCGCCGCTCCAGAGGCTCTTGGTCATCGCGGGGTTCGAGGAGCGCGCGACGAGGTAGCCGCGCTCGTGGCTGTCCTTCACGGAGTTGCCGTCCTCGTCGACGACGTCGACGTCCATGCCGAGCCCGGGCCCGCCGAGCGTACAGGGCTTCAGCGGCTGGATGGGCATCGGCATCAGGAAGCAGCCGAACACCTCGGTGCCCCCGGAGATGTTGATGATGGGCGCCTCGCCGCCGCCGACGTGTTCGTAGAACCACCGCCAGCTCTCCGGGTCCCACGGCTCGCCCGTGGAGCCGAGCAGGCGCAGGCTGGAGAGGTCGTGGCCCTCGAGCCACTCGTCGCCGTACTTGCGGAGCGCGCGAATCGCGGTCGGCGAGATGCCGAACTGCGTGACGCCGTGGCGGTCGATGATGTCCCAGAAGCGGTCGGGTTCGGGGTGGTCGGGCGCGCCCTCGTACATCACGATGGTGCCGCCGAACGCGTGGTTGCCGACGAGCGTCCACGGCCCCATCATCCAGCCGATGTCGGAGACCCAGAAGAAGCGGTCGCCGGGTTTCTGGTCGAACCCGAAGTGAACCTCCTTGGCGGGCTGGAGGAGCGTGCCGGCGTGCGTGTGGACGATGCCCTTCGGCTTCCCCGTCGTCCCCGACGAGTACAGCAGCATGCAGGGGTCGCTGGCGGCCATCGAGCGCGTCTCGAAGTCGTCGTCCTGCGTTTCGACGGCCTCGTGCCACCACTCGTCGCGGTTCGTCCACGTGAGCGTCTCGTCGGGGCTGTCGACGACGCCGAGGCGGTCGTAGACGATGGTGTGTTCGACGTGGCCGGCGTCCTCGACGGCCTCGTCCAGCGTGTCCTTGAGGAGGACGCGGTCGCCGCGGCGGTAGAAGCCGTCACCGGTGAACACCACCGAGCACTCGGCGTCGCTGATGCGCGTCGCGGTGGCGTCGACCCCGAACCCGGAGAAGATGGGGACGGCGATGGCGCCGACCTTGAAGACGCCGTAGAGGATGCTCTGGACCTCGGGCACCATCGGCATGTAGAGGCCGACCGTGTCGCCCTCGCCGACGCCGCGCTCGGTCAGGGCGTTCGCGACCCGGTTCGCCTGCCGGTGGAGGTCGTGGTAGGTCTGCTGGCGGACCTCGCCGTCCTCGCCCTCCCAGATGCAGGCGACGTGGTTGCGCGTCCCGGCGTCGACGCGGGCGTGCCGGTCGACGGTGTTGTGCGCGACGTTCAGCTCCGCGCCCGGGTACCACTCCGTGAACTGCGGGCCGCCGCGGCTCGCGGCTGCGCCGCTCGCTCCGTCCGGGGCGCTGCCCGCCCCGCTGTCGTCCCGGACTTGGTCGAAGTCCTCGTAGAACTCCAGCCCGAGGTAGTCGGGGAGCTCCCCCCAGAACCAGTCGAGGTCGGCGGTCGTGCGCTCGACGAGCTCGTCGTAGTCCGCGATGTCGTAGGCCTGCATGAACTGCCAGACGTTCGTGGACTCGACGAACGCCTCGTCGGGTCGGTGGACGACTTCGTCCACTTCGTCGAGGGTGTCCATACGTGGCAACTCTTGCGTGTTCGGCAAAGGTGTTTCGCAGGCCCTGCGGCGAGCCGCCGGCGAGAGCGCCGCTGCGGCCGCACGCGCATCACAAACGTTATTAAAATATCTCTCGTTCCCCCCATCAATAAATGAGTGCGAGCGGTCGTCTCGCGACCGCGGGAACGTCACCACGATCGTGGTGGTCGCCGCCGTCGCCGCCGTCGCCGTCGCGGGCGCGCTC
>NZ_WPCF01000112.1 GCF_009741975.1 Halobacterium sp. CBA1126
GCGTCGCGGAGCGCGTCCGCGGCGTCGCTGTCCTTCCGCGCGGTGATCGCGAGCGCGCCCTGCCCCGGCGCCGGCACGTGCGTGTTCGTCGAGAGCTCCTCGTCGTGGACGTGGTGCGTGAGGCCCGTGCGTTCGAGGCCGACCTGCGCGAGCACGACCGCGTCGTACTCGGTCTCGACCTCGCGGCCGAGCGCGGACTGCTGGAGCGGCGACAGCGACTCGAACCACTCCTCGACCGGCTGGTCGAACTCCGCGTTCTGGCGGTTGTCGGGCTCGCTCTCGCCCTCCGATTCGTCGTCCTCGAGGTTCTCGACGCCCTCCTCCACGGTCTCGCTGGCCTCGTAGTCGCCGCGCTCCTGCTGGCGGGCGTCCTCGCTCATGCGCTCCTTCTCGGCCTCCGTGCGGCGCTCGTGTTCGTCCTGGAGCGCGGGCGCGAGGAGTTTCTCCACGCGCGTGTCGACGTTCCCGCGAATCGGCTCCACCTCGAGGTCGGGGCGATGCGCCTGAACCTGGGCGCCCCGGCGCAGGCTCGCGGTCCCCACGACGCTGCCCGCGGGGAGGTTCTCGAGGCTGGTGCCGTTCGGCGTGACGAGCGCGTCCGCGGGGTTCTCGCGGTGCGGGACCGCCGCCACCACGAGGTCGTCGGGGACGTCCGTCGGCACGTCCTTCATCGAGTGGACGGCGGCGTCCACGTCGCCGTCGAGGACCTTCCGGTCGAGCGAGCGCACGAACGCGCCCGTCTTCCCGAGGTCCTGGATGAGTTCGTCGTCCACGCGGTCGCCCGTGGTCTCGACTTCCACGAGCTCGACGTCGTGGCGACGCTCTTCGAGTTCGGTTTTGACCTCGCCGGCCTGCCGGAGCGCGAGGTCCGAACCGCGAGTGGCGAGGCGTATCGGGTCGCTCATGTACGTCTCTCGGCGCGCGGGGTTGAAACCCCCTGCGTTCGCGGGGCGCGTGGCGAGCGAAGCGAGCCACGTGATGAGCGAACGCGGAGCGAAGCGACGCGTGAGCAGCGTGCTCGACCGGAGGGAGACCACGTTCGAGCGAGCGGGGAGTGGAACGACCCGCGAGCAGCGTGGTCGACCGCAGGGAGACCACGGTGGAGCGAGCGGTGACGTCAGGAACCGCGAGCCGCGCGGCTGCTGTCGAACGCAACGAGTCGAGCACTTCCTGCGGTCGCCCGCGCTCAGTTCGCGCTCAGTTCGTCGCGCCACTCCCAGAAGGAGGCGGGCATGGCGACGTGGTCGCGGCGGTCGCGGAGGTAGCGGACGGCGACCCACGTGCCGAGGGCGGCGCCGGCGACGACGGCGACGCCGCCGAGGGTCGCGCCCCGGAACAGGAGGACGCTGCCGGCGACGACGAGGGCGTCGGCGAGCACGGCGATGCGCGGGGGCGGTCGGGTCGTCGCCGGGCCAGTCGCCGCCCGCGGCGTCGATGCATGGGCGTCCATCCACAGCGCGAGCGGTAGGACGAGGAACGCGGCGAGCGCGGGGACGCCGAGCGCGAGCGCGGGCAGCGAGAGCAGGTCGCCGGCGTCCGCGACGACGGCTTCGGGGACGACCTGGACGACGACGAACATCCACGCCGAGGTCACCAGCCAGAACGCGGTGACGAGCGGGACGGCGGCGATCCAGTACCACCACCGGGAGTCCACGCGGAGCTCACTCATGGCCGCCCGTTGGGGGTCACGGCGTTTGTAGCTCACGGGACGCCGACGGAGTCGTGGCGCCGGTAGAGGTAGTAGACGGCCAGCGGCACCTGCAGGGGCTGGGCGACGAGGCCGGCGAGCCCGAGCAGGCCGTAGAGCGCGGGGTCGGGGTTCCACTGGCCGGGGGCGTCGGCGACGGCGGTGGCGTCGTAGTAGATGGCCAGCGGGAACGCCAGCGACAGCAGCAGGCCGACGCCGGCGAGCACGACGACGAGCAGGAAGACGCCGGCGAACCCGAACCCGACGCCCATCGGGACGCCCATCTCGGGGTTCATCGTGCCGGCGCCGGTGAGCGCGAAGACGAACGCGGCGAGCCCGACGAGGAACCCGAGGACGGTGCCGACGACGTAGTAGACGGGGACGGCGGCGACCCAGTACCACCACCGCGAGTCGGGTTCGCGGGGCAGGTTACTGTTCGCGTCGAACTCGGCTGCGGTGTCGTCCGTGGAGGGCGTCTCAGCCATGCGCGGGTGTTCGCGGCGGGACGTGAAAAGCTTAGAGGGCGTCCCGGTAGGCTTCGAGCGTGCGCTCGACGTCCTCCTCGGTGTGGCTGTAGGCGACGAACTGGGACTCGAACTGGTTCTGGGAGAGGAGGACGCCGTCGTCCAAGACCTGCGGGCGGAACACGCGGTTCCAGCGGTCGACGGCGCCGCGGGCGACGTCGGCGCCGGTCTTCGGGCAGGCGTCGAAGCGGTCGCAGTCCGGGTCCTGCTCGCAGCCGTCCTCGCAGGCGCCGGACTGGGCGTCGCCGCCGCGCGTGAACAGCACCTTGAACAGGCTGTCCGTGCCGGCGACGGTGTACTGGGGCGCCTGCTCGGCGACGATCTCCGAGAGCCCCTCGCGGAGCTGTCGACCGAGGGCGTTGACGTGCTCGTAGACGTCGTGCTCGGCGGCGTACTGCAGTGTCTCGAGGCCGGCGGCCATCGTCACGGGGTGGCCGGAGAACGTGCCGGCCTGGAAGACGTCGCCGACGGGCGTGAACCCCTCCATGATGTCGGTGCGGCCGCCGATGGCGCCGACGGGGAAGCCGCCGCCGATGATCTTCCCGAACGTCGTGAGGTCGGGGGTGATGCCGTACTTCGACTGCGCGCAGCCGAGGCCGCCGACGCGGAACCCCGTGATGACCTCGTCCCAGACGAGCAGCGACCCGTGCTCGCGGGTGAGGTCGCGCAGCGTCTCGTGGTAGCCGTCGACGGGTTCGACGATGCCCTTGTTCGCGAGGATCGGCTCGACGAGGACGGCCGCGATGTCGTCGCCGTGCTCCTCGAAGACCTCGGTGACGGCGTCGCTGTCGTTGAACGGGACGGGGATGGTGTGTTCGGCGAACGCCGCGGGGATGCCCGCGCTGGACGGCCCGCGCTCCTCGCTGTCGCCCTCGACGAGCGTGGACTCCTGGGCGCCGTGGTAGCCGGACTGCATCACGACGATCTTGTCCCGGCCGGTGTGCCCGCGGGCGAGCCGGACCGCGGAGGTGGTGGCCTCGGTGCCGGTGTTGACGTACCGCACCATCTCGACGCTGGGGACGTGGCGCGCGAGGAACTCCGCGTGCTCGACTTCGAGCTCCGTTGGGAGGCCGTACATCGGCCCCTCGCTGGTGCGGCGCTGGACGGCGGCTTCGACGGGCTCGGGGAGGTCGTGGCCGAGCAGGAGCGGGCCGAGGCCCATCACCCAGTCGACGTACCGGTTGCCGTCGGCGTCGACGACGTGGCCGCCGTCGCCCTTCCGGACGAACGTCGGGTACGGCTGCGGGGCGGCCCGCACGGCCGAGTTCACGCCGCCGACGAGCACGTCGAGCGAGCGGTCGTAGAGGTCGCGTGACGTCTCGCGGTTCATACCCCCGCCCTAGGGTGGGTCCCGGAAAATAGCTGATGGGTCAGGCGTTCGGCGCGTCGTCGGCGTCCTCGCGGGCGCGACCGGACGCTATCTGGCGGACGCGTACGGGAGAGTTCGGAGAACAGCGACGGAAGAGTGCCGGCCGTTCGAGCACAGTCCGACGATGGCCGGCGAACACACGGTGAGCACAGTCCACTGCGGTTACGGACACAGTCGCGGTCGTGTCACTTGCATATCACCTCCGGGGAGATGCGCGAACCGACGCCGCCGGCCGGGGACCCGAGTAGGGGCACGTTCGCCGCGGAGGTAGCGCCTGCACGGGGCGCGAGCACACAGTCCGAGTTCCGCGCGGGTCCGCCGCCGAGTCCGAGCCTGGCTGACACAGGCGTATCGTTGGATGTACGCACGTCCACTCTCCGACTCGAAACCGGGGCGTTCGTTTCGCGCATCTACAGTTCAGTCACAGGTCCGGATACTATGTAAAAGTTTGCTTGATGAACGTGGTATAATAATTCCGTGCGGTAGACGAGCGCCCGAATTACAAGCGGATTTAGTCAGTATAAGGTCGTAAACCGTCCAGAAAACCGGGCGTTCGGCGAGCGAGAGTGGACGCGCGCCGACGCAAGAATTGCCGGGAAGCGCCTGCGAAGCGGGCGCGCGGGCGACCGGAGGGAGCCCGCGCGGACGAGCGAACGCGGAGCGAAGCGACGCGTGAGCCGCGCGGTGGCGCGAACGGCGAGCGCGACGAGCCGTGATTGGATTACTCGGTCAGCGATTCTGCCACGCGCTCCGCGAAGTACGTCACGACGAGGTCGGCGCCCGCGCGCTTGATCGACAACAGTGACTCGCGGGCGGTCGCGTCGAGGTCCAGCCAGCCGCGGTCGGCGGCCGCGTGCAGCATCGCGTACTCGCCGGAGACGTTGTACGCGGCGACCGGGCGGTCGAAGTTCTCGCGGACGTCCGCGACCACGTCGAGGTACGGGAGCGCGGGCTTGACCATCAGCACGTCCGCGCCCTGTTCGACGTCGAGAGCGACCTCCCGCGTGGCCTCGCGGCGGTTCGCGGGGTCCATCTGGTAGTGCCGGCGGTCGCCGAACGCGGGCGCGCCGTCCGCGGCGTCCCGGAACGGCCCGTAGAACGCCGACTCGTACTTCGCCGCGTAGCTCATGACGGGGACGTCCGCGAAGCCCGCGTCGTCCAGCGCCTCCCGGATGGCCGCGACCATCCCGTCGGTCATCGACGACGGCGCGACCATCTCCGCGCCGGCCTCCGCGTGCGAGACCGCGGTCGCCGCGAGCAGGTCGAGCGTCTCGTCGTTCTTCACGGTGAGGTCGGGGTCGTCGCTGGCGTCCTCCTCCAACACGCCGCAGTGGCCGTGGCTCGTGTACTCGCAGAGGCAGACGTCCGTGATGACGTACGCGTCCGTCTCGCTCCTGATGCGGCGCACGGCCTCCTGCACCACGCCGTCCTCGGCGTACGCCCGCGTCCCCCGCTCGTCCTTCGACTCGGGGACGCCGAACACCATCACCGCCTCCACGCCCGTCGCGAGCACCTCCTCGACGCGCGCGACCGCCTCCTCGACCGGGACGCGCTCGTGGCCCGGCATCGACTCGATGGCCACCCGCTCGTCGGTCGTCGCGTCCACGAACACCGGCGCCACGAAGTCCGACGGCGACAGGCTCGTCTCCGAGACCAGCCCCCGCACGCCGTCCCGCCGCAGCCGCCGCGGTCGGTCCGTCAGGTCCATGCCCGGGTCTCGGGGCCGCGCGCCAAAAGGGTTCGCGGAACCGGCGCTCGTCCTTGTCGCTGTTCGAAACGCTGGCGTGGTCGACGCCTGAAAGCCCTCGCGGCGCTCGCCCTTTCAATCCGCCAGGATGCCGGCCGTATCACTGGCCGACATTACTTCTGCTGTGGCGTGGTGTGAACCCTGCCGCCGTCCGGCTTCCACAACCGTCTTTACACACCCGGGCTACCGGCGAGTGTGGACAGCGACCGCCTCCAGCTCTACTCGCTGTACGTCTCGCGGTTCGCGGGCGGGTTCGGGTTCAGCGCGCTCGCGGTCCTCCTCCCGAAGTACGCCAACGCCCTGGACGCCTCGGGCATCATGCTCGGGCTGTTCTACACGGGGTTCACGGCGACGCAGACGCTCGTCGTCGTGCCGATGTCGTGGGCGGGCGACCGCTACGACAAGCGCGCCATCTTCCTCGGGCTGCTCGCGTTCGGCGTCGTCGTCTCGTACGCGTTCACGCTCGTCGATGCCTCGTGGCAGCTCGTCGCCGTGCGCGGCGGCCAGGGGATACTGGCGACCGGGATGGGGCTGTTGAGCCTCGCGCTCGTCGGCGAGCTCGCGACCGCGGAGACGCGCGCGAACTACATCGGGAAGGCGAACGCGTGGCGGTTCGCGGCGTCGCTTTTGGGCTTCGTGGCGGCGGGCGTGCTCTTCGACCGCTACGGCTTCGAGCCCGTCTTCTATGTGCTCGCGGTGCTGTTCGTCGTCGCGTTCGTCGCCGTCTGGTTCCTCCTCGACCCCGACAACAGCCGCGTCACGGGGTTCCCGTTCAGCGACCTCGCGCTGAACGGCCGCATCCTCACGCTCACGAGCTTCCGCGCGCAGTACGCCGTCGCCGTCACGCTCGTGCGCTCGTGGGTCGCCGTGTTCGCGGGGCTCGCGGTCGCGGAGGGCGGGCTCGCGTACAGCGGTACCGTCGTCGCGGTCGTGCTCAGCGCCGAGAAGTTCACGAACATGCTGTTCCAGCCGTTCACGGGCCGGCTCTCCGACCGCTACGGCCGGTCGCTGTTCGTCGCCGCGGGCGGCGCCGCCTACGGCTTCGTCGCGCTCGCCGTCCCGCTCACGCCCGCCGTCGGGAGCGCGCTCGGACTGCCGACGCGATGCCGATTCTGGGCGGCTGTCGCCGGCGTTCGTCCCGCTGCTCGCGGTCAACGGCCTGCTCGGTGTCGCGGACTCCTTCCGCGAGCCCGCGAGCATGGCGCTGTTCGCGGACGAGGGCATCGACGGCGAGGGCATCGCCTCCTCGTTCGGCGTGCGCGAACTCGTCTGGCGGCCGGGCAGCGTGCTCGCGCCCGTATTGGGCGGCTTCCTCATGTCGCAGTTCGGCATGGAGTGGGCGTTCTACGTCGGCGGCGCGTTCGCGCTCACCGGCGTCGCCACCTTCCTCGGCGTGCTCGTCCACTCCCACGGCGCGCGGGCGCACACCGAGTGGTGAGCTAGTCCGCGGCCGCCGACGTCGCGCCCGCGCTGCTCCCCTCGTTCTTCGCGTCGATGGCTTCGACGAGGAGTTCGGTGACGTCCGTGATCTCGATGTCGTCCTCGTAGCCGCCGGTCTTCCGGCCGTCCTCGTACATCGTCATGCACATCGGGCACGCGACGACGAACCGGTCGACGTCCGGGCCGGCGTCCGTGTCCTCTAAGGCCTCCCGGATGCGCTCCTCGCTGGGCTTGGTCTCCTCGTCGAAGTCCATCCAGAGCCCGCCACCGCCGCCGCCACAGCAGAACGACTCCGAGCGGTTCCGGGGCATCTCGTCGAGCGTGACGCCGGTCGCGCGGACGACCTCGCGGGGCGCCTCGAACTCGCCGTTGTACCGCCCCAGGTGACAGGGATCGTGGTAGGTCACGGTGTCGTCGAGCTCCGTCCCCGAGAGCCCGAGCGCGCCCTCGTTGACGAGGTTCTCGACGACCTGCGTGTAGTGGTAGACGGAGTCGCCGTCCTCGAAGCCGAACTGCTCGTACTCGTTCTTGAACGTGTTGTACGAGTGGGGGTCCGTGCAGACGACCTTCTCGTAGTCGCACTCGCGGAACGCCTCGATGTTCTCCTCGGCGACCATCTCGAAGAGCCCCTCCTCGCCGACCCGCCGGATGTCGTTGCCGTCGTTCTGCTCGTCCTCGTAGAGGATGCCGTAGGAGACCCCGGCCTCCTCGAACACCCGCGCCAGGGAGCGCGCGACGTGCTGGTTGCGCTCGTCGTAGCTCGGGTAGTCGCCGACGTACCAGAGGTACTCGACGGACTGCTCGCGGGCGTCGGGCACCTCGAAGTCCAGCTCGTCGGTCCAGTCGGGGCGCTTGCGGTCGGGGTCGCCGAACGTGTTGCCCTTCTGGAAGACGTTCATCACGGCCTCCTCGACGTTCTTGTTCATCTG
>NZ_WPCF01000023.1 GCF_009741975.1 Halobacterium sp. CBA1126
CGCCGACGAGTACGGCGTCGACGTGGAGATTCGTGACGCCGACCGCGAGGCCGCCCTCGACGTCCGCCCGGAGGACGTCGACCCCGCCGGGGAGCTGACGTTCGCGCGGAACGTCTTCGTGCCGCTGACGACCGCGTGCCGGTACACGTGCACGTACTGCACGTACTACGACCCGCCGGGCGAGGCCGACCTGATGAGCCCCGAGGCGGTCCGCGAGACGTGCCGAGAGGGCGCGGACGCGGGCTGCACGGAGGCGCTGTTCACGTTCGGGGACGACCCCGACGACCGCTACACCGCAATCCACGACCAGCTCGCCGAGTGGGAATTCGACTCCATCCACGACTACCTCCGGCGGGCGTGCGAGATCGCCCTCGAGGAGGGACTGCTGCCGCACGCGAACCCGGGCGACCAGACCCGCGAGCAGATGGCCCACGTCGCGGACGTGAACGCCTCGATGGGCGTGATGCTGGAGACGACCGCGGACGTGCGGGCCCACGGCGGGCCGCGCGCGAAGAACCCCGGCCAGCGCCTCCACACCATCGACGTGGCGGGCGACCTCGGCGTCCCGTTCACGACGGGGATTCTCGTGGGCGTCGGCGAGGACTGGCGCGACCGCGCGGAGAGCCTGCTCGCGATTCGGGACCTCCACGAGCGCCACGGCCACGTCCAGGAGGTCATCGTCCAGCCGGTGAGCCCGAACGAGCGCTGGACCGAGGACCCGCCCAGCGAGGCGACGATGCGGCGCGCGGTGGCGATGGCCCGGGCCGTCCTCCCCGAGGAGGTGGCGGTGCAGGTGCCGCCGAACCTCGCGGACGCCCGCGCACTGCTGGACTGCGGCGTCGAGGACCTCGGCGGGGTGTCGCCGGTCACGCAGGACCACATCAACCCCGACTACGCGTGGCCGGCGCTGCGCGAGCTCGAGGCCATCGCCGACCACGGCGGCGTCCCGCTGCGGGAGCGCCTCCCGGTCTACGAGCGCTTCCTCCCCGAGGAGGGGCACGAGAACGAGTGGGTGAGCGAGCGCATCGGCCGGGCCATCGCGGACGGCGAGCGCTACCGGGCGGTCCGCGAGGGGAGCGCGCCGCGGCCGTAGTCAGGTCGGGTCGAGGGCCGGGAGGCGCTTCCGCACGAGCGTGTAGACGACCGACACCGCGAGCATCGCGACCGTGAGCCGCCGGACGAGGCCGTCGTACAGCGCGAGCGCCGGCGCGGAGAGCACGGCGACGGCGAGCAGGTCCTCGGGCGCGCCGTCGTAGCGAATCCAGCGCCGCGGCCGGATCCACCGGCGGCGGTAGTGCGAGTAGACGCCGCGCTGGTCGTCGTTCGCCCACGGGCGCGCGCCGAGGCCGCCGCCGAGCGCGTCCGTGACGGAGTGGACGGCCGCCGACAGCAGGAAGAACGCGGCGCCGACGGTGGCCGGGGACGGCGCGCCCGCGGCGACGCCGAACGCGGCGGCGGCCAGCGGCCAGTAGTGCTCGGGGTAGTGCAGGGTCTTCCGGTGTTCGAGCACGCCCAGGTCGAGGTCCGGGAAGACGCCGCCGGCCATCCCTCCGAGCGCGGCGGGGGCGGCGAGGTCGGGCGCGACCCAGACCAGCGGCGCGGCGAGCAGCACGCCCATCGCGGCGTGGGTCGTCGCCATCACGCGCGACCACCCGCCATCAGTCGTCGGCGCTCGCGGCGCCGCGCGAGCCGTCGGCGTCGCGGCCGGGGACCAGCGGCGTGCCGTCGGCCTGCGGGCCGAGCCGGGGGCCGATGGTGTCGGCGTCGGGGTCGACGACGCGGCGCTCGGTGTAGTCCGTGGAGCGCTCGACGGGCGTGCGGCCGATAGCGGTTATCATGTCCGCGTAGTCGGCGACCGAGCGGAACTCGCCGTGCTGGCCGCCCGCGCGCTTCGTGATCTCCTCGCTGAGGATGGTGCCCATGAAGTCGTCGGCGCCGCAGTTCAGGAGCTTCAGCCCCTTCGCGTTCCCGAACTTCACCCACGACGACTGGATGTGCTCGACGTTGTCCAGATAGAGCCGCGCGACGGCGACGAGGAGTTCGTCCTCGGCGTCGCTGGCGCCGGTCTCGACGACGCCGCGGTCGTACAGCGGCGTCTGCTCGTGGACGAACGAGAGCGGGACGAACTCCGTGATGTTGCCGGTGCGGTCCTGCAGGTCCCGGATGACGTCGAGGTGCTGGACGCGGTGGGCCTCGTTCTCCACGTGGCCGTACATCATCGTGGAGGTCATCGGGAGGCCGACGTCGGCGGCGGCCTCCATCGCGGCGACCCACTCCCCGGTGTCGATTTTCCCGGGGCAGATGACGTCCCGGACCTCGTCGACGAGAATCTCCGCCGCGGTCCCCGGCACGGTGTCGAGGCCGGCGTCCGCGAGCGTCTCGTACACCTCGCGGTAGCCCCAGTCCACCCCGCGCTGGGCGTGGTGGGCTTCCTCCGGGGTCATCGAGTGGACGTGCGCGCCGGCGTCGCTCATCGCCGCAATCTGCTCGACGTACGTGTGCGGGTCCGTCGTGTACTTCTCGGGCGGTTTGTAGTTGTGCTCGGGGTCGTCGGGGTCGAGGGCCTCCCGGTGGTCCTCGTGCAGGCCGAACGCGGGGTGGAGCCCCGAGACGGAGGTGACCTCGTAGGCGCCGCGCTCGACGGCGTCGTTCACGACCTCGTAGGACTCCTCGGGGGTCTTCGTGAAGCCGGCGTGGTCGTCGTCGTGGTCGGCCTCGAACTTGTGGGCGGTGTCCTTGAAGTTGCAGAACAGACAGCCCGTGTTGCAGGCCGTGGTGACGTTGTTGTTGACGTTCGCGACGAACGTCACCTCGTCGCCGACGACCTCGGCGCGGCGGCGGTCGGCGGCCTCGAGGACGAGCTCCTTCCGCCCGGGGTCGATTCCCTCGCGGTCGGTGCCGGTGGTGATGAGTTCGACGCCGTCGGCGACCGAGAGCCGGTCGCCGTCGCGGGCCTTCGCCAGCGCGTTCTCGAACGACTGGTCGGTCTCGGGGACCGCGTCGAAGTCGAACTCGCCGGCGGCGTCGGACATGTTCGTAGTCACCGCGGCCACCGCCAAAAAGCCTGCCACAGCGGCCGCCCGCGAGGATGCGCGAACGTGAACATCTCCGCGTAGCGGAAGGAGATTGTAGGCACGAGAGTGAAAGATTCATGGTGGTCGGCGCCGCGCGTACAGCCATGACGAGCGTCAAAACGCTCCGCGTCGAAGCCGGGGCGACGCGGGACGCGCTGGGTCGGGGCGTCTTCGAGTTCAGCGACCGCTACTCCGTCTTCGACTGGGGGGAGATGCCCGACCTGATTCCCGGGAAGGGCGCGAGCCTCTGCACGATGGGCGCGTTCAACTTCGAACGCCTCGAAGCCGAGGGCGTCCCCACGCACTACCGTGGCGTGCGGAACGCCGACGGGGAGACCGTCCCGCTTGCGGACGCCGACGAGCCGCCGACGGAGATGGCCATCGCGCTCACGCAGGTCCCCGACCTCCCCTTCGAGGGCGAGGGCGGGACCCACGGCGGCTACGACTACGACGCCTACCACGCCGCCGCGGACGGCAACTACCTCGTGCCGCTCGAGGTCGTCTTCCGGAACAGCGTCCCCGTCGGGTCGAGCCTGCGGAAGCGCCGCGACCCCGCCGAGTTCGACCTCGACGCCGACGAGTGGCCGGAGGAACCCGTCGACCTCCCCGAGCCGGTCGTGGAGTTCTCCACGAAGTACGAGGAGCAGGACCGCTACCTCTCCCGCGCGGAGGCCGACGAAATCGCGGGCGAGGCGAGCATCGAGGAACTCGACGGGCTCGCGCGCCGCGTGAACGAGGTCGTCACCGAGCGCGCCGAGGAAGCCGGGTTCACCCACGAGGACGGCAAAATCGAGTGCCTCTACGTCGACGGCGAGGTGCGGGTCGCGGACGTCGCGGGGACGTTCGACGAGAACCGCTTCGCGTACGAGGGCCGGGAGGTCTCCAAGGAGGTCGTGCGGCAGTACTACAAGCGCGCCGACCCCGAGTGGGTGGAGGCCGTGAGCGCCGCCAAGCGGGAGGCCGACGAGCGGGGCGTCGCGGACTGGCGCGAGCTCTGCGAGGAGTCGCCGGACCCGCTGCCCGACGAGCTCGTGCAGGCGACCGCGGACGTGTACGCCGCGGGCGCGAACCGCTACACGGGCCGCGAGTGGTTCGACGCGCCGCCGCTGGCGGACGCCCTCGACGCGTTCGAGGCGTGACGCCGCGGCGCTGGACGGTGGTCGCCGCCGCCTCGATAGTCGCCGTCCTCGCCGGGTCGCTCGCGCCCGGGTCGGCCGCCGGCGGGCTCCCCGCGGGCGCGGACAAGCTCCTGCACGGCGTCGGCTACGCGGCGATTGCGCTCTCGCTGGCCGGCGCCCGCCGCGCACGAACGACCCGCGCGCTCGCCGCGCTCGTCGTCGGCGTCGCGGCGTTCGGCGCGGGCGTCGAACTCCTCCAGCCGCTCGTCGGCCGCGCCGCCAGCGCCCTCGACGCGCTCGCCAACCTCGTCGGCGCGACGGCGGGCGCGGCCGTCTGGCGCGCCGCGAGTGACTGACGGCAGTCGCGTCCGCCGCGACCGGGAAGTACATCAGCGCGGAGCCGCGACCTCCGGACGTGCTGAAACACACCGGCGTCATCGACGCGACGGTCGGTCGAAGCTCGCGAATCGGCGTCTCGTCGCCCGACGAGGACGACGAAGACGAGGACCGGCACGCGGCCGGCGTTCTCGGCCCGCTGTCGCGGTGGCTGTCCCTCCGGCGCTGACTCCGCCTCGCTGTTCTGCGTCGCGCCGACGCGGCCGTGCCGCTCGCTGCGGAACGGCCAGACGAAGCCGCTTTACGGCCGCGACGCCACCGACTACCCATGAGCGAGCCGAGCGCGGAGGTCTACGAGCGTGGGCGCGGGATGGACGCCCACAACCAGGTGATGCGGGAGCTGCGGGCGGAGAAGGGCAACAAGGACTACGCACCCGACGAGCCGACCCGCGTCTGGCTGGACGAGGACAACACCCCGGACGGCGTCTACCAGAGCCTCACTATCATCCTGAACACGGGCGGCTGTCGGTGGGCGCGCGCCGGCGGCTGCACGATGTGCGGCTACGTCGCCGAGTCCGTGGAGGGCGGCAGCGTCGCCCACGAGGACCTGATGGCGCAGATAGACGAGTGTCTCGCCCACGAGCGCGAGGAGGCCGACGAGCAGGCCGGCCTCATCAAGATCTACACGAGCGGGTCGTTCCTCGACGAGCGGGAGGTGCCCGCCGAGACCCGCGCGGCCATCGCGGAGGCGTTCGCGGACCGCGAGCGCATCGTCGTGGAGAGCCTGCCGGACTTCGTGGACCGCGGGAAGCTCGCGGACTTCACCGAGGTCGGGCTGGAGACGGACGTCGCGGTCGGCCTCGAGACGGCGACCGACCGCGTGCGCCACGACTGCGTGAACAAGTACTTCGACTTCGCGGACTTCGAGGCGGCGTGCGCGGAGGCCCGCGAGGCCGACGCGGGCGTGAAGGCGTACCTGCTGATGAAGCCGCCGTTCCTCTCGGAGTCGGAGGCCGTCGAGGACATGAAGAAGTCCGTGCGGGAGTGCGCCGAGGTCGAGGGCTGCCACACGGTGTCGATGAACCCGACGAACGTCCAGCGGTACACGATGGTCGACCAGCTCCACTTCCGGGGCGGCTACCGGCCGCCGTGGCTCTGGAGCGTCGCCGAGGTCCTCGAAGACACGGCGGACGCGGACGCTATCGTGGTCTCGGACCCGGTCGGCCACGGCAGCGACCGCGGCCCGCACAACTGCGGGGAGTGCGACGACCTCGTGCAGGAAGCAATCAAGGACTTCGACCTCCGGCAGGACCCCTCGGTGTTCTCGGAGGTGTCCTGCGAGTGCGAGGCCACGTGGGACGCGGTCGTGGAGCGGGAGACGAGCTACAACCTCCCGCTCGCCGAGTAGTTTTTCTCGCCGTTCTCGTCCCACTACAGTCCGCCCTGTCCGCCGCGGAACGCGACCGAGACGTCGTAGTTCAGCGGGATGACGTTGCCCGCGACGCGCTGCCGGACGACGTACCCCGTGAGCCCCGCGGTCAGCGCGAGGCCCGCCGAGAACCAGCCGGTCAGGAATCTCGCGGTGGTCACGCCCCACAGCGCGCTGGACGCGACCATCCAGGCGACGTTCAGCGCCGCGACGCCCGCGACGGCGAGCAGCAGCCAGCCCACCAGCCGGCCGACGACGGATTTCACGCTCACGGACGCACCGACTGGAGCCAGACCCGTCGCTGTTTCGGTGGCGCCCCGCGGACGGCAGTCACGCGAACGCGCGCAGGACGCCCTGGCCGTCGGTCAGCCCGAGTTCGGGGAGGGTCGCGCGCTCGGGGTGGGGCATCAGGACGGCGACGGAGTCGCGCTCGCCGAGGACGCCGGCGACCGCGCCCGTGGAGCCGTTCGGGTTCGCTTCGTCGGTGACGGCGCCGTCCGCGTCGCAGTACCGGAAGAGCACGCGGTCCTCGCCGACGAGGTCGTCGTAGCGCTCGTCGTCGATCTCGAAGCGACCCTCGCCGTGCGCGATGGGGAGCGTGAGCACGTCGCCCTCGTCGTAGGCGCCGTGAACGGCGTGTCGGCGTTCTCCACGCGGACGCGGACGTGCTCGCACTGGAAGCGCGCGCTCTCGTTCGTGGTGAACGCGCCGGGCGTGAGCTTGGACTCGCAGCCGATCTGGGCGCCGTTACAGACCCCGAGGACGGGCACGCCGTCGGCGGCGAGCTCGCGCACGTCGTCCATGATGGGGGACTGGGCGGCCATCGCGCCGGCGCGGAGGTAGTCGCCGTACGAGAAGCCGCCGGGGAGGACGACGCCCGACGCGTCCGCGGGGAGGCCGTCCTCGTGCCAGACGATTTCGGCGTCGACGCCGAGCTCCGCGAGCGCGCGGACGGCGTCCCGGTCGCAGTTCGACCCGCCGAAGCGGACGACGCAGACCGTCATTCTGCGGTCTCGACGGTGACGTCGTAGTCGTGGATGGTCGGGTTCGCGAGCAGGCGGTCGGCCATCTCGCCCGCGCGCTCGGCCGCCTCGTCGCCGTCGGCGGCCTCCAGGTCGATCTCGAAGCGGTCCGCCGAACGCAGGTCCTCGAGGTCGAAGCCGAGGCGTTCGAGCGCTCGCTGGGTGGTCTCGGCCTCCGGGTCGAGGACCCCGTGCTTGAGTCGGACCGTCACCGTCGCGGTGTACGCGGTCATCGACGTGATGTGGGTATTCGTGGTCAAAGACTCTTTTGGAACGGTTCGAAGATACACGAACGTGCGTATCGGTTCCGGCGCGAAGGACGCCGCTTATGTCCGCCGACGCCCTGGGGCCGTGTATGCCGAAGCCGAACGGCAGTCCGGACGCGGCAGCGCCGACGAGTGACCTCACCGAGATCACGGTCGTGGGAGCCGACCGCACGGGAATCGTCGCCGAGGTCACCGGACTGCTGTTCGAGCACGGGGTCAACATCGAGGACATCGAGCAGACCGTCCGCGACGGCGTCTTCCGCATGACGCTGCTCGCGGACACGACCCCCATCGACGACGCCGACGACCGCTGGGAGGCCGAGGGCGAGGCCGAACCCGCCGACCTCGCGGGCGACGCGACGACCCGCGCGGCGTTCCGCGAGCGCCTCGCGGACATCGGCGACGAGCTCGGCGTCGACGTCCGCGTGCGCTTCCCCGACGAGCGCGACGAGGGCGTCGCCGTCCTCGTCACGAAGGAAGACCACTGCCTGCGCGCGCTCCTCGACGCCGACTTCGACGCCGAGATCCGCGTGGTAATCGGGAACCACCCCGACCTCGAGGACGTCGCGCGGGAGCACGGCGTCCCGTTCTACGACATCGGCGACGACACCGGCACCCCCGACGAGGAGCGCCTGCTGGCCCTCCTCGACGAGTACGACGTCGACCTCGTCGTGCTCGCGCGGTACATGCGCATCCTCAGCCCGGACGTCGTCTTCCGGTACGCCGGCCGCATCATCAACATCCACCCGAGCCTGCTGCCGGCGTTCCCCGGCGCGCAGGCCTACCGGCAGGCCGTCGAGGAGGGCGTCCGCGTCGCCGGCGTCACCGCCCACTACGTCACCACGGACCTCGACCAGGGGCCGATTCTCACCCAGCGCGCGTTCGACGTGCCGCCGGAGGCGACCGTCGAGGACGTGAAGAATCGGGGCCAGCCCCTCGAAGCGGACGCGCTCGTCGAAGCCGTCCGCGTCCACCTCGCCGGGGACGCGACGGTCCGCCGCGGCAGCGTCGAGGTCACGGGCGACCACCAGTTCGGGATGCCCGACGAAGCGAGCGCGGCGAACCCCGACGCGCCCGTCGACGCGCCGCCCGCGGACGACTAGTCCTCCCACTCCTCGCGGCGTTCGTCGACCTCGCCGACCTCCGCGAGCAGGTCGTCCTGCGCTTCGAGGAGGTCGGTGGCGGTGACGATGCCGACGAGGTCGAGGCCGTCCGCGACGGGGAGGTGGTGGACGCCGTAGTCGAACATGCGAGCGGCGGCCGCCCGCACGGTCGCGGACGGCTCGACGGTAATCAGCGGGTGGCTGGCGGCGGCGTAGACGGGAATCTCGCTGAGCGGCCGGTCGTGTTCGTGGCCGGCGGTCAACACGTCCACCTTGGTGAGGATGCCCGCGGGGTTGCCGTCCTTCTCCACGACGACGCTGCCCGTCCCGTTGGCGAGCATCCGCCCGACGGCGGCGCGGACGCTGTCTTCGGCGTCGGCGGCGAGGACGTCCGTGGACATCACGTCGCGGACCCGCATAGGTGTGTGTTCACACACCACTGGCGTAGCTCTTTCGGCGCTCAGGACTGCTCGCAGTGGCGCACGTCGACGGCCATCCCGCGGGTCGCGGCCGCCATCGCGGGCCCGGGCATCGCCGCGCGGCCGACCGCGAACGCCTCCGGACCCTCGACGACGACCTCGTCGCCGACCCGGATGTCGTCGTCCGCGGCCACGACGCCCGGCGCGAGCACGCTCCCCTCGGGGACGAACGCGTCGATCTCCACGCGCTTCGTGGGGGCGTCGCAGTCGACCCACTTGCGCGCGCCGGCGAGCGTCAGCGACAGCGTCCCGTACTGGGGGACCAGCGCCGCGAGCTGCTCGCCGCCGCCGTCCAGGGCCTGCAGTTTCGGATACCGGCCCTGGACGGTGAGGTCGTCGAACAGCTCGTCGCCCGCGCCGTCGCCGACGACGTAGTCCGCGACCGCGCGCAGCGTCGCCTTCTCGCGCTCCTCCACCCAGATCTTGTCCTCGCCCGCGAGCGCGGCGTTCAGCTCCCCGAGGCTCTCGTCGGTCGTCGGGTGGTCCTCGACCGTGAACTCGAAGGGGACGTCGACCTCGCCGGCGACGCGCTCGCAGATGTCGCGGTAGCCCTCGTCGGGCACGTGCGCGACGACCCGCGGGTAGTCCGTCCGGTCGATGTACCGCTTCAGGACGCGCGCGACGAAGTCCTTCTCCTCCTCGCTCCAGCGGCCCGTCACCACGCTGTCGTAGTGCTGGGCGGGGTAGGTCAACTCGAGTTCCTGCGGCACGACGCCGATGGGCGACGTCATCGAGACCACGTGCGCGCGGTAGCTGGCGGCGTCCTGGAACTGCCGGTGGCTCTGGCTCTCGCTGTACGGCTTCTTCGCCGAACACGGCACCAGCAGCAGGGGGTGGCCGTCGAGGCGCTTCTGGTACCGGGTGGTGACGCGCTCGGCGAAGCGCTGAATCTCGACGCGGCGGAGCGCGTCCTCCGTGGCGGACAGCAGCAGCGAGTCCCGCATCACGGGCGTCCGCTCCTCGAGGTAGCCGTACTGCTGGTCGAACTCGCGGAACGCCGCGGTCACCCACGCCTCGTGGCGGGCCTGCCCCTCCACGTAGTCCCGGAGGCGGCCGTCCCGAATCCGGCGGCGCACGCGCCCGAGTTCGGCTTTCAGCGCGTTGACGTTGTGGTCGACGCAGTCCTCGCGGTCGAACTCCGCGACCGGCTGCTGGCACGCGGGACACGAGCACGGCAGCTCGTCGAGGTCCGCGAGGTCGTAGGCGCCCTCGGTGGTGAGGTAGCGGCCCTGCGTCCCGCGCACGACGGCGCGGTCGGCGTCCACGAGGTCGACGCCCGCGTACACGAGCACGGCGACGTTCCGCGGCGTCGCCACCCCGGAGAGGTACAGCGCGGTGTCGTCGGGAATCGCCTCTCGGGTGTCGACGACGGCGTCCCGGAACGCCGCGCCGTGGCCGACGACGCCGGGCGCGCCGGAGAGCACGTACGCGTCCGCGCCGTAGTCCACGGCGGTCTGCGGGGAGACGACGGCCGCGCTCGGGAAGTCCACGTCCGGGTAGTCCGGCGCGAACGACTCCTGGACTTCCTCGGCCGTCCCGGACGGGAATCCCCGGTAGGGGAGGACGGTCAGCGCGGACTCGTCGCCCTCGGGGCGGTCCCGTCGCTGGACCCACTCGCTGCCGGCGTCCGCGACGACGTCGTCCGCGAGCGTCGGCGTCCGCACCGACTCGGCGAGCCGGAGCTCGCCCACGCGCGCCGCGGCGTCGCGCGCGTGTACCTCGAAGTACTCGGTCATACACGCCGATGGGGGCCGCGCGCCCAATTGCCTTGCCTTTCGCGGGCCGCCCCCGGCTTTTTCGTCGTCGCACCCGACGCGTCGGTATGACGACTCCCGCACCCGGACTGCTGGCCGCAGCGGTGCCAGTGCTCCCCGACTGGTTCGCGCCGTACGGCGACGTCCTCGGCGACGTCGCCCTGTTCCTCGCGGTCGTCGCCGCCGTCTACCTCGCCGGCCGGGCGTTCCTCGTGCCGGTGGTGGTCCGCGTGCTCCGGCGCCGCAACGAGAACAACCCCACGCTCGTCTCCGCGACGGAGACGTACCTCGCCATCCTGCTCGCCGGCCTCGCGGTGTTCCTCGGCCTCGCCGCCACGGGACAGGCGAGCGCGCTCGTGAACACCGACTCGGCCATCCTCGTCGCCGCGCTCACGTTCGCGTTCGGCGTCGCCGGACAGGAGGTGTTCGCCTCCCTCGTCAGCGGCGTGTTCCTCGTCGCCGACCCGGACTTCAACGTCGGCGACTGGATCTCGTGGCCGAACGGCGAGGGGACCGTCGAGGCCGTCGACTTCCGCGTCACCCGCATCCGCACGCCCGACAACGAGACGCTCACTGTCCCGAACACCGAACTCACGACGAACGCGCTCACGCGGCCGTTCGGCCGGGACAGCTACCGCGTCACCGAGCGCGCGTTCGTCTCCTACGCCGAGGACACCGAGCGCGCCCTCATGGAACTGCAGGGGGTCGCGGTCGACCACGACGGCGTCGCCGCCGACCCCGCGCCGAACGCCCGCATCGTCGACCTCGGCGCGGACGCCGTCACCGTGCAGGCGGAGTTCTGGGTCGACGACCCCGGGCGGGCCGACGTCGCGACCGTGCGCTCGGACTTCCGGCGGCGCGTCAAGCGCCGCTTCGACGACGCGGACCTGACGCTCGCGCCCGCCGCCGGCCGCCAGCTCTCCGGCTCCCTGACCGTGGAGCACCCCGAGGACGCGTAGCGAACCGACCGAAAACACATACCGGCGGCCGGCGAACGCCCGACGATGCGCTCGCCCTCCAGACGCGACGTGCTCGCCGCCACCGGCGGCGCCCTCGCCGGCCTCGCGGGCGGCTACGTCGCACGCCCCTACGTCGACGCCGACAGCGTCCCCGACCCCGCGCCGTTCGCGTGGGCCGACACCGAGTGGCCGTACCCGGACTACGACCCCCAGCGAAGCCGGAACCCGCCGCCAGAGAGCGCGCCGGACGGCGACCTCGCCGAGCGGTGGCGCTACCCGGCGTCCGGCCGACGCCCCGAGGTCGCGGTCGCGAACGGCCGAGCGGTCCTCAGCCTCGCGTCGTCCTCGATTCCACGGCTCGCGTCGCTGGACGCTGCCACCGGCGACGAGCACTGGAACGTCCCGACCGGCGGGTCGCGGGAGACGCCGGTGGCGGCGCCCGGCGACCGCGTGTTCACGAAGGGGCGCGGCCGGGACGTGCTCGCGTCCCGAGCCGCGGCGACCGGGGAGGCGCTCTGGTCCACGACGACCACCGGCGTCGGGGAGCCGTTCCTCGGCGGCGGCCGCCAGTACGTCCTCGGCGTCGGCGTGGACGGCGAGACGGTCCGGGCGCTGAACGCGCGCACCGGCGACCGGCTCTGGACCGCCGGCCTGCCGAGCGGGCACTTCCCGGCGGCCGCCTACGACGCCGACGCGGACCGCGTGGTCGTCGGGACCGACGACGAGGTCGTGTGTCTGGACGCCGCCGACGGCAGCACGGTCTGGACGGAGGAACGCTCGGGGAACGCGTTCGTCTCGGGGCCGGCCGTCGCCGGCGGCCGCGTCTTCCACGCGGCGTTCCAGGCCGGCGTCACGGCGCTGGACGCCGACTCGGGCGACGTGCTGTGGGACGAGCCGTTCGACCCCGAACTACGGGACGCCGAGGACCCGCAGGTCGCGCGGTACTTCGTCGTCGGCGCCGCGACCGGCTCGGTGCTCCTCGCCGTGGAGCAACACGGCGACGCCCGCCCGGAGCAACTGGTCGCGTTCGACGCGGCGTCCGGGGACCGGCTGTGGCGCACCGACTTCGACCGGGAGACGAGCGTGTCCCGGTCCACAATCGTCGACGGAGCCGCGTACGCCAGCGTCGGGTCAGAGGAGCGAACCGAGCTCGTCAGGTTCGACCTCGCGGACGGCGCGGCGACCGACGCGTGGCCGCTGCCGACGTACGGCGGGCCGCCGGTCGTCGCCGACGGCTGGGTGTACGTGCCCACTTCCGAGGGCGTCGTCGCGCTCCGGTGACGCTCACTCCGCGTCCGCGGCGATGTCCACGGTGTCGACGCGGGCGGGGACACGGTCGAGCGCGGACGCCGGCCAGCCGCGGTGCGCGAGCGTGAACTCCGTCTCGGGGTTGGCGTCCGCGAGCGCGGCGACGCCGTCGGCGGCGGCCTCGTAGCCCGCGCGGTCCATCCGGTCGGGGGTCTCCGCGGTCAGCGGGTACGTCGTCGACAGCGACCGCGGGAACGGGCCGAACGGCGGGAGGACGTTCCACCACTCGTCGAAGCGGTCGTTGCCCGACCCCTCCGTGAGGAGCACGTCGCCCTCGGGGGAGAGGCGCTCGAGGCGGCGGTGGTGGCGCACGACCTCGGGGCGGCGCGCGCTCTCCGCGGACGTGTAGAAGAACGCGTCCTTGCTCGCGGGGTCGGTCTCCTCCAGTTGCTCGCTGTGGTCGAGGAGCGCCCGCAGGCCGTCGAGGGTACGGGGGTGGGCGTGGGCTCGCGCCTCCACGAGCTCCATCAGGTTCCCCGACTTGATTGCCTGCTTCACGCGCCGGAGCTCGCCGAAGGAGACGTGGAGGTTGTGCTCGGCGAGCAGTTCCTCGCGGGCGGCGTCGCCCAGCCGCTCGACCTCGTCGGGGGTGTGGTCGGTGCAGACCGGGCACTCGCAGGGGAAGTAGTGGAGGTCCTCGAGGTGTTCGGTGCCGTGGACGGTGAGGTAGCGGTCGTCGCGGGCGTAGATGGCGTACGCCGCCGAGTCCAGCAGGTCACAGCCCAGCGCCGCCGCGAGCGCGAACATCATCGGGTGGCCGGCGCCGAAGAGGTGGACGGGCGCGTCCCGGCCGAGCCCGCGCTTCGCGGCGAGCACCGTCTCGGCGACGTCGTCGTAGCGGTACTGGTTCATCATCGGCACGACCGCGCCCACGGGGAACAGGTCGAGGTCCGTGCCGTAGGCGTGCCGGGCGGCCTCCTCGCGGAGGTCCGGGAACGTCGCGCCCTGCACGGGCGCGTTCACGAGCATCTCCCCGACGTCCACTGTTTCCGCGAGTTCGAGGCGTTCCTGCGTGGTCGCGAGTTCCTCCTCGGCCTGCTCGCGGCTGGCGTCCGGCGGCGTCGGGATGTCCACGGGCGTCCCGACGTCGCTGCCGACGTCGTACTGGAACTGCAGAATCTCCTCGGTCGTGGTGTCGATTTCGCCGTACTCCGCGAGCTGGAAGCTCCCCGAGTCGGTCATGATGGCGCCGTCGAAGCCCAGCATCTCGTGGAGCCCCTCGTCGAGCGCGCGCTCGTGGAGCTCCGCGTCGTTGTTGATGATGTAGGAGTTCGTGATGAGCATCTCCGCGCCGAACTCCGGGAACCGCGACGGCTCCACCGTTATCAGGTTCGGGTTGACGACCGGCATCAGCGTCGGCGTCTCCACGGTCACGCCCGCCCGCGGCACCGCCAGCTCGCCGATGCGGGCCGCGCCGTCCTGCGCGGTCACCTCGAAGACCTCTCTCATTACCCCGCGATAGCCGGCGGCGGCGCGTAAGGGTTTCTTTGTGCTACTCGCTGGTCTCGACGTAGAACACGCGCTCGCGGGGGATGCGGCGGACGGTGCGGCCGTCCTCGGTGGTCACCAGCCAGTGCCCGGTGTCGTCGTCGTACCCGAGGTTCGCGTCGCTGGTCTGCCAGTCCGTGACCCCGCCCTGCGGGTCCTCGTAGACGATGACGCCCATGGCGGTGGGTCGCGGCGGGATGCGATAAAGACGGCGGCCGCTACCCGAGTTCGTAGTTCAGCACGCCGAGCGCGGTGCGGCCGTCCCGGACCTCGCCGCTGCGGACGTCTTCGAGCAGGTCCTCGTAGGGAGTCGTCGTCACGCGGATGGACTCGTCGAAGTCGAGGTCCTGCTCGCCGGTCGGCCGGCAGCCCTCCGCGAGGAAGTAGTGGTGGACGGCGTCCGCGACGCCGTTCGTCGGCTCGAACCCCCCGAACTTCTCCACGCTGTCGGCCTCGTAGCCGGTCTCCTCGCGGAGCTCGCGGTGGGCGGCCGCCGCGAGATCTGCGTCCTCGCTCTCGACGCCGCCCGCGGGCAGCCCGCGGTTCACGCGCCCGACCGCCTGCCGCCACTCCTCGACGAGGACGACCTCCCCGTCGGGCGTGAACGCCAGCAGGACGACCGCGGGGTCGTCGGCGAGGTAGTCGAAGTCCGTCGGCGTGCCGTCCGGCAGCCGCACCTCCTCGTGGACGATTTCGAACCCCGGACACTCGTAGGCCACGCTGCGGCTCGTCGTCTCCCACGCCAGTTCGTCGGCGTCCTCGTCAGTCACGAGCGGGGGTTCGCGCCGCGCCGAAAAAAGGCTGCCGAGCGCTACTCGACGACGACGGTCCCGTTGGTCGTCTGCTCGTCGTTCAGCGTCGCCGTCACGGTGTAGTTGCCGGGTTCGGCGGGGTTGTTCACCGCCGGGTACTCCACGACCACGACGTCCCCGGCCGAGAGCTCGTAGCCGGTGTCGAGTTCCACGGTGAACGAGTAGGCGTTGTTGTTCACGCCGCTGACGTGGCTCTCGTCGTACCGCTCGTCGACCTCGCCGTCGTCGTCGGTGTCGACGCCGAGGGAGACGTTCCCGTGTTGCGCGCTCTCGACGGTGAAGTTCTCCCGCGGGTACGCCACGGACAGCGAGGTCCACTCGCTGCCCGCCACCGACTCGTCGGCCGACAGCCGGACGGTCTGGTTCACGCCGGTCGCGTCCGCCGCCGGGTCGTTCGCCTCGACGACGCCGCCGTCGCTCGTCGCCGGCCCCGCGTCACCGCCGCCGCCGAACGCCGCACAGCCGGCGGTCGATACGAGCACCGCGAGCGCCACAGCTATCAGAATTTGTCGCACACTCCGCGCTCGCGGCCGCCCCGGTGAAAGCCTTCTGGTCAGAACAGCACGTCGACCTGCTCGCGGGTCGCCGCCAGTTCCCCGGAGTTGTCCACGACCGCGTGCTCGCAGTCGATGGCGTCGAAGGATTCGCGGTACTGCTGGTGGATGGAGAAGTCCGCGTCGCTCTCGTCGTCCGAGCGCTCCCGGATGCGCTCCCGGACGACGTCCTCCTCGCACTCGACTTTCACGAGCGTCGCCGCCGCCCCGAGGTCGTCGGCGGTCGCCCGCGCCCGCTCGCGGTACTCGCGGTGCTGGAAGGTGCCGTCGAGGACGACGCTGTCGCCGCCGCGCACGGCGTCCGCGGCGCGCTCGAACAGCTCGTCGTAGACCGCGCGCAGCTCGGCGTCCGTGTACGCCGGCTCCTCGAAGAGGTCGGTGCGGACGACGTCGGTCCGCAGCAGTTCGGCGCCGAGCCGGTCGGCGACGCGCTCGGCGACGGTCGTCTTCCCCGCGCCCGGCAGCCCGCAGACCACCACGACGCGCGGCTGTCGGTCGGCGTCCGAGTCTGTCGCTGCGTGCTCCCCGCTCACGGTAATCGAGTGGGAAACGGCGCGCCCGAACCATGAACCTGTGGAATCCGCGCCGCGCTACTGCACCTCGATGCCGGGCTCGGCGGCGAACTCCTCGGCGCACGTCTCGCAGAGCGCGAGGTCCATCCGCGTCGGCTCGGCGTCCCCCTGACTGAATCGGACCGTGTACCCCTCGACGTCTCCCCCGTCACCGCAGTTCGTGCAGGCCATCTGGTCGCCCTACTACGTCAGTCCGCGAACCGTTCACGCCTGAATTGTCAAGCCGTTTTCCGTGGGGCTCCGGCGGCCGGAGCCACCCCAACTCCCTCGCGACGAACACCGGGCTGCGCGCGATTCGCCGTCGTGTGGCCGCCGACACGTCGCTCGAGACTGGTAAGCTCGGCGCCACGTTGCGAGGGAACTTAAGTGGGCGGAACCGGTAGCACCGCCGAGCACGGATTCGGCAACGGAGGGGGCAGTTTCCACGCGCGACGGATTGCCGTCGCAGCCGTTCCGGTCGCGTGCAGCCAAACCACCATGAAGAAGATCACCATGTTCGAGATGCCCGACGACGAACGGGGCGTGTCGCCGGTCATCGGCGTCATCCTGATGGTCGCGATCACCGTCATCCTCGCCGCCGTCATCGCGAGCTTCGTCCTCGGCTTCGGGGGACTCGGTCAGCGAGAACGTACAGGCCGGCGCAGACATCAGCCAGACCAACGACGGGAACGCCAGCGTGACGTGGATCAGCGAAGGGAACGCCGAAGAGCTGAACGTCACGATGAGCAACGACGACGCAGAATTCGCGGGAGGTGAAGGCGGTAATCTAACTAGCGTTGGGGATAGTGTCAAAATAACTGCCGACACCGAGACGGACACCACGATTACGGTAACCGCAATTGGCAGCGGCGGCTCGCGTACGGTCGTCACGCAGGAAGAGATGACGATCGGGACCGGAAGCTAACGCAGCCTTCCTCTCGCGGTCTTTTCCGTTATTTTACGAGGTCGTTAGCCTCGCTGTCAGCTACCGGTAACTCAAAAGACGATTACGCCAAAACCGAGAGCTGGCTCTTCTCAGTCGTGAATTGCGGGAGTAGTGGACCGGCACGAATATTGAATTACGTCGAGACGTGCTCGCTCCGCTGCGCGCGTCTCGCCTCATTCAAATTCGCTCGGCCGCACGCACCGCCGTCGACGGACGAACGACACGCTGGTCGTTCGTCGCGTCGGAGTGGAGTAGAAGTGGGCCGGCACGAATTTGAATCGTGGTTACGGCCACCCGAAGGCCGAAGGATACCAAGCTACCCCACCGGCCCGCGTCTCCACGTTGTCCCGTGGTGGGTTTAACGCTTCCGAATCGGCGGAAACGCGGGCGTGTGAGCGACTCACAAGCGCGCGAGTCGGCCTTGCCAACGCGGCCCACGAGTTGGTAATTACCAACGTTATCGTTAACCCGGAGGCACGTCTGGTCGTGTGTAGGTACAACTCCGATGAGCGACGACAACACCGAACACGAGACGGACGACCTGCGACCCGACGGCGGGAGCGACGGGCACTGGCAGTCCAAGGGCATCGACGACTGGTGGCCGGACCTGCTGAACGTCGACGTCCTCGACGACAACGCGCACCGAGTCGGCCCCTACGACGAGGACTTCGACTACGCCGAGGAGTTCCAGAAGCTCGACCTCGAGGAGGTGAAGGCCGACATCGAGGACGTGATGACGGACTCCCAGGAGTGGTGGCCCGCGGACTACGGCCACTACGGACCGCTGTTCATCCGGATGGCGTGGCACAGCGCCGGGACGTACCGGACCGCGGACGGCCGCGCGGGGGCCTCCGGTGGCCTCCAGCGGCTGCCCCCGGAGAGCAGCTGGCCGGACAACGTCAACCTCGACAAGGCGCGGCGGCTGCTCCAGCCGGTCAAGCAGAAGTACGGCCGGAAGCTCTCGTGGGGCGACCTCATCGTGCTCGCGGGGAACGTCGCCCTCGAGTCGATGGGCTTCGAGACGTTCGGCTTCGCGGGCGGCCGCGAGGACGAGTTCAAGTCCAACCACGCCGTCGACTGGGGCCCCGAAGACGAGTGGGAGACCACGTCCCCGGAGCGCTTCGAGGACGGCGAGGTCGGGAACCTGAAGAACCCGCTCGCGAACACCGTGATGGGGCTCATCTACGTGAACCCAGAGGGCCCGTACGGCGAGCCGGACGTCGAGGGCTCCGCGGCGAACATCCGCGAGGAGTTCGACCGCATGGCGATGGACGACGAGGAGACCGTCGCGCTCATCGCGGGCGGTCACACGTTCGGGAAGGTCCACGGCGCGGACGACCCCGACGAGCACATGGGTCCCGAGCCGGAGGCGGCGCCCATCGACGAGCAGGGCCTCGGCTGGGAGAACTCCCTCGGCGAGGGCGTCGGCACGGACGTCATCACCAGCGGCATCGAGGGGCCGTGGAACTCCTCGCCGATTCAGTGGGACATGGGGTACATCGACAACCTCCTGAACCACGACTGGACCTCCGTCAAGGGCCCCGGCGGCGCGTGGCAGTGGCGCCCGGTCGGCGACGACATCGAGGAGGCGCCGGAGCCCCACGGCGACGACACGGAGGAGCCGATGATGCTGACGACGGACGTCGCGCTGAAGCATGACGACGACTACCGGGAGATCCTCGAGCGCTTCCAGGACAACCCCGACGAGTTCCAGGAGGCGTTCGCCCGCGCGTGGTACAAGCTCATCCACCGCGACATGGGGCCGAGCGAGCGGTTCCTCGGCCCGGAGGTCCCCGAGGAGACGTTCGTCTGGCAGGACCCGATTCCGGACGCCGACTACGAGTTCGTCGGCGACGAGGAGGTCGCCGAGCTCAAGGAGGAGCTGCTGAACTCGGAGCTCTCCCGCGACCAGCTCGTGAAGACCGCGTGGGCGTCGGCGTCGACGTACCGCGACAGCGACAAGCGCGGCGGCGCGAACGGCGCGCGCGTCCGGCTGGAGCCCCAGCGTAGCTGGGAGGCCAACGAGCCCGAGGAACTGGAGGCGGTCCTCGAGACCCTCGAGGACATCCAGGCCGAGTTCAACGACTCGCGCTCGGACGACGTCCGCGTCTCGCTGGCGGACCTCATCGTGCTCGGCGGGAACGCGGCCGTCGAGGCGGCGGCCGCCGACGCGGGCTACGACGTCGACGTGCCGTTCGAGCCCGGGCGCACGGACGCCAGCCAGGAGCAGACCGACGAGGACTCCTTCGAGGTCCTCGAGCCGAAGGCCGACGGCTTCCGGAACTACCTCGGCGGCGGCTACGACGAGCAGCCCGAGGAGCGGCTGGTCGACAAGGCCGAACTGCTGAACCTCTCGCCGTCCGAGATGACGGTGCTGGTCGGCGGCATGCGCGCGCTCGGCGCGACGCACGGCGACGACCGCGGCGTCTTCACGGACGAGCCGGGGACGCTCACGAACGACTTCTTCGTGAACCTCCTCGACATGGACTACGAGTGGGAGGCCGTCGACGAGGACGACGAGGTCTTCGAGGTCCGCGACCGCGAGACCGGCGAGGTCGAGTGGGAGGCCACGCGCTTCGACCTCATCTTCGGCGCGAACGCGCGTCTGCGCGCCATCGCGGACGTCTACGGCGCCGAGGACGGCGAGCAGAAGTTCGTCGAGGACTTCGCGGCGGCGTGGAGCAAGGTCATGAAGCTCGACCGCTTCGACCTCGAGTAACGCCCGACGACCCGGTTTTCTTTCGCGCTCGCGCCGCCAGCCGCGGCGCCGTCAGTCGACGTTCGCTTCCACGTAGTCGACGGCCGCGGCGGGCGTCTCGACGGCTTCGACGTGCGGCGCCGACGGGGCGTCGAGTCCGGCAATCGGGCGGTCGTACACGGAACTGAACCCGACTTCGGAGAGCGTGCCGCCCGCGCCGTCGACCGCAATCACGGCGTCGCCGTTCATGACGACGAGCGCGTTCCGCGCGTGCCCGAGCCCGGTCGCGATTGCGGTGTCGACGTACTCGTTGGCCGCCGCTCGGTCCTCGCCCGGGAGGACGCCGATAGTGTGTCCGTCGGCCTCGCTGGCGCCGCGGCAGGCCGCACGCATCACGCCGCCGAGCCCGCCGCAGACGACGGCGTGGCCGCGCTCGGCGAGCAGCCGGCCGACCTCGCGGGCGTCGCTGACGGCCGCGTCCGTGGGGGCGCTCGCCCCGATGACGCTCACGCGCATCAGTAGTCGGTGAAGCCGTCGGTGTCGAGGTAGTTGTGCGCGACCGTGACGGTGTGGTCGGCGTGCAGCACCTCGGGGCCGACGCGCACCCGGCGGTCGCTGCGGTCCGCGAGGAACACGGCTTCCGCCTCGGTGAAGTCCTCGTGGTCCGAGAGCACGAACACCGGGTCCGCCGGGGGTTCGACGTCCGCGAGCGCGTCGCCGTCCTCGTGGAGCTCGACGACGGTGCCGTCGAGGTCGTCCAGCACCGTCTCGAACCCGCGCGTGGAGACGTGGATGCCGGGCGTCGACTCGGCCTCCCGGTGGCCGATGGCGCGGTCTTTCGCCTCGAGGGCCTGCTTGAGCAGGCCGGCGATGTTGCGCTCGTCGGGGTTCATGTACCGCAGTTCGCTGCCGTCGATGCGGACGGTCACCTCGTCGCCGAGCACGAGGTGGACCTGGACGTCCCGCCGGAGGTCGTGCGAGAGGAACAGCGCGGCGTTCACGCACCGGCAGAGCACGTCCAGCCGGCCCGCGCCGCCGGCGAGGTCGTCGAGCGAGAAGTCGGGGTCCGTGGGGGCGTTGTGCCCGAGCACGACGAACTGTCGCATACCTCGTGTGTCGGCGCGAGCGGGCTTCGGTCTTCGGGTCCGCGCCGGCGCGACAAAGCCTATGTGGTCGTCGGGCGAGCCTCCGGCCACAGCGACGAGCCGGAGCGTCGACGTCTCGGGACGGGCGTTGCTCGTGGTCTTCGAGGCGGTGTCGCTGGCCGCGCTCGCGGTCGTCGCGCTCGTCGCGGCGATGCGGCGGAGTCGCAGCGCCGACGCGGCGTCCCTCGACTCCGGGTACGACGTCGCGTACGACCCGGTCGCGGACCCCGGGCAGGCGGCCAAACAGCGGTGGCGGCGGGCCGTCGAACGCCTGCCCGGGAACGGCGAGGACGGCGACGAGGACGGGGAGTGACCGGTGCGACGCCGGACCGAAGCATACGTACCACGGGGCCTCCACGGAACGCCCATGACAGTCATCGAGGACGCGCGCCGGGTGCTCGCGGAGGACCCGATCTGCGACGCGTGCGTGGGGCGGTGTTTCGCGGACCGCAGTTTCGGGCTGACGAACGCCGAGCGCGGGCGGGCGCTCCGGACCGCGGTCGCCCTCGAGGACGACGAGCCGTACGAGGGCGTCGACGCCGCGGAGTGCTGGGTCTGCGAGGGCGCGGCGGGCCGCTTCGACGAGTTCGCCGACCTCGTGGTCGACGCGCTGGCGGACCAGCGCTTCGACACGTACCAGGTGGGGACGCGGGCGCCGCCGCTCGTCGAGGAGAACGAGGCGATGCTGCGGGACCTCGCGGGCCTCGCGGAGGACGCCGGCGAGCTGTTCAAGTCCGAGTGCAACCGCGAGGTCGGCAAGCGCGTCGGGAAGCGCACGGGCGCGGACGTGGACTTCGAGCGCCCGGACGTGCTCGCGGTGCTGGACGTCGAGGACGAGACGGTCGACGTGACGGTGAACTCGGCGTTCGTCTACGGCCGCTACCGCAAGCTCGAGCGCGGGATTCCGCAGACGAAGTGGCCGTGTTCGGACTGCAACGGCACGGGGACGTTCGTGGACTCGCCGTGCCCGCACTGCGACGGCACGGGGTTCCTCTACCCGGAGAGCGTCGAACAGCTGACCGCGCCGCCCGTCGTGGACGCGATGGACGGCGAGTCGGCGTCGTTCCACGGGGCGGGCCGGGAGGACGTCGACGCGCTGATGCTCGGGACGGGGCGGCCGTTCGTCATCGAGGTCGACGAGCCGCAGGAGCGCCACCCGGACGTCGACGCGCTGGAGGACGCCATCAACGAGTACGCCGACGAGAAGGTCGAAGTCGAGGGGCTGCGGCTGGCGTCCTACGAGATGGTCGCGCGCGTGAAGGAGCTGGACGCGCGGAAGCGCTACCGCGCGCAGGTGGAGTTCGGCGACTCCGTCACCGAGGAGGAACTGGAGGCGGCGCTGCTCGAACTGGACGGCGCGACCGTCCAGCAGGAGACGCCCCAGCGCGTGAAACACCGGCGCGCGGAGAAGGTCCGCGAGCGCGAGGTGTACGACGTCGACGGCGAACTCACTGACGACACCCACGCCGTCGTCGAGGTGGAGGGCGAGGGCGGCCTCTACATCAAGGAGCTGATATCCAGCGACGAGGGGCGCACGGAGCCGAGTCTCGCGGGCGTGCTCGGCGTCGACGCGGAGGTGACGGCGCTGGACGTGGTCGCCGTGGAGGGCGAGCGCGACGAGTTCGAGGACGAGGAGTTCTTCCGGGAATGACGGCGTTCGGCGTCGACGAGGCCGGCAAGGGCCCCGTGCTGGGGTCGATGTTCGCGGCGGCGGTCGTCGGCGACCCCGGCGACCTCCCCGACGGCGTCGCGGACTCGAAGCGGCTCTCGCCCGCGCGACGCGAGGCCCTCGACGCGGAAATCCGCGAGCGCTGCGCGGTCGGTGTCGCCGAAGTCCCCGTCGAGCGCATCGACGACCCGGAGACGGACATGAACGCGCTCACCGTCGACGCACAGGCGAACGCGCTCGCCGAGGTGGCGGCGGACGGCCTCGCCGGCCACGTGGACGCCGGCGACGTCGACGAGGCGCGGTTCGGCCGGCGGGTCGCAGACGGCGTCCCCGCGGACGTCGACGTGACGGCCGAGCACGGCGCCGACGACGAGTACGCGCTCGTCGCGGCCGCGAGCGTCGTGGCGAAAGTCGCCCGGGACGACCACGTCGCGGACCTGAGCGCGGCGTACGGCGACGTCGGCTCGGGCTACCCGAGCGACCCGGCGACGCGGGACTTCCTGCGGGAGTACGTCCGCGAGCACGGCGACCTCCCGGCGTGCGCGCGCGAGTCGTGGCAGACCAGTCGGGACGCGCTCGCAGCCGCCGAGCAGGCCGGACTGGACGAGTTCTAATCCACAGCTTTATCGGTGACTCGCGGCAACCGCGGGAGACGATGGTCGTACAGCGACTGGACGCGCCGGACCCCGGGGGGGTCGTCGCCGCGGCGAAGGCGGCGGTCCGGGACGGCGCGGTGTTGACCGTGCAGGCCCGCTGCGAGGTCGAGTACGAGGGCCGCACCAGCGGCCACCTCGGCGAGGGCGACCGGCTGCTCGTCGCGAAGCCCGACGGCACCTTCCTCGTCCACCAGCCGACCGGCCACAAGCCGGTCAACTGGATGCCCGGCGGCGGCACCGTCGAGGCCCGGGAGAGCGGCGGGGACGCCGTGTTGCTCGCGCGCCGGAGCAACCCCAGCGAGCGCGTCGAAGCCCGGATTCTGGAGGCGTACGGCGTCACGCGCTTCGAGGCCGAGGACGGCGCGACCTACGAGGAGTCCGGCACCGAGGCGGAGATGCACGAGTACATCCAGCACAACCCCGAGGAGCTGGAGGAGGGGCTGCGCATCGTCGAACACGAGCGCGAGACGAAGTACGGGTTCGTGGACTTCTACGCCGTCGACGAGGACGGTACGCCCGTCGTCGTCGAAGTGAAGCGGATTCAGGCGACGCTGAACCACTTCGACCAGCTGAAGCGGTACGTCGAACTCTATTCTGAAAGCAACGACGAGGTGCGCGGGATGCTGGTGGCGCCGTCGGCCTCGGACCGGGTGCGGCGCGCGCTCCGCGACAACGACATGGAGTTCGTGGAGCTGTCGGAGTTCGGGCTGGACGCGAAGGGCGCGACGGAAGCGAAGCTCACCGACTTCTGAGGGTGAGGACGACCTCGTTGCCGCCCTCTCGGTCGCGGAACGACAGCCGGCCGTCGTACGCGTCCGCGATCCAGCGCACGAGCCAGAGGCCGACGCCGCTGCCGTGGCTGAGCTGCGTGATGTCCCGCTCCCCGGTCACGGTCTCGCACTCGGTGTCGGGAATCGCGGGGCCGTCGTCGCGGACGGCGACCTCCACGCGGCCGTCGACCGTCGCGACGTCGACAGCGACCCACGGGTCGTCGCTGTCGTTGTGCTCGATGGCGTTCTCGAGGAGTTCGCGGACCGCGTCCGCGAGGTAGTCGCCCGCGAGCGCCGTCGCGTCCTCGGCGTCCACCTCGACGGTCGCGTGCGGGTGTCCCTCGCGGAGGTCGGCGGCGACGTCCGCGACGGCGTCGTCGACGTCGTACGGAGCGGCCTCCGGCGGGTTCTCCACGAGGTCGCGGATGGTCGTGATGTGCTCGTGGAGTTCCGCGAGGCGCTCGCCGGAGCCGTGGACGTCGTCGGCGAGGCTGTCGGACGCGTCGCCGTCGGCCATCCGGACGCGGGTGGCGTAGCTGTACAGGCGCTGGGCTTCCGTGCGGAGGTTGTGGCGGACGAGCCGCGAGAGCACGTCGAGTTTCTCGCGCTCCCGGGCGAGTTCGCGGGCGCGGATGCGGCGCGCGTCGTTGACGCCGATGAGGACGTGCGCGACGGCGCTGACCGCGACGACGACCGCCCCGGAGAAGACGGGCGCGGCGGGCAGCGCGGCGACCGCGGACTGGTAGGCGTACAGCAGCGCGAGCGCGGCGCCGATGACGACCACGCCGAGGGCGTTCCAGCCCGCGATGCGGACCGTCTGCTCGGTGGTGAACCCCGCGCGGTAGACGAGGACGCCGGCGGCGACGAGCGCCGCGCCGACGAGCCCCCCGAAGCCGGCGAGCAGCCAGCCCGACAGCGGCGGCTGGGCGGCGAAGACGTGGCGGACCATGACCGCGAGCACGAGCCCCCCGGTGAGGCTGATGGTCGCGCTGGCGGCGGCCCGTCCCGTATCCCGGTGCATAGTCGGTGTCGGGCCGTAGACCGGTTAAGCGTGGTGTTCGCGGCGGAGAACGCGAAGAAGTCCGGGCGTCAGTGCTCGCCGGTGACGAGCCGGCGGAGGATGTCACCGTACGCCGGCCGGGTGACGAGCACGCCGATGAGCACGCCGAGGATGGTGATGATGGCGAACCCGCGCAGGTCGCCGAGGCTGAGCACGGCCAGCGGGCTCATCGCGATGATGGTCGTCGCCGCGGCCGCGCCGATGACCCACAGCGCCTTCCTGAATCTGCTCTGGAAGACGCGCTGGGAGTCGATCTCCTTGGTCATCACCTCGTCGGCGATGATGACGAGGTCGTCGACCCCCGTCCCGATGACGGCGATGAACCCGGCGATGTGCGAGAGGTCCAGCGCCAGTCCGCTGACGGCCGCGAACCCGAGCAGGATGACCACCTCCGAGAGCGCGGTGAACACCATCGGCAGGGCGACCCGGCGGTCGCCGTACCGGGCGAACACGACCAGCGCCATCGCGGCGGCGGCGAACACGCCGGTCACCAGCGAGAGCGGCTTGTACCGCTCGGCGAAGCTCGGGGAGACGTAGTAGGAGTCCTGGAACGCCAGCTGGGTCGGGAGCGCGCCGGCCTGGAGGTTCACGCGGAGTTCGCGGGCCTCGTCCATGGAGTTGGCCGTGATGACGAACCGCGGGTCCTGCACGAAGTCGCCGTTCTCGAAGCTCTGCGCGAGGTTCGAGCGGACGCCCGCGTCGTAGACGACCTCGCCGTCGAGGACCGTCAGCAGACAGTAGCCGCCGTCGGGGAACCCGCAGTTGCTGATGCCCTGACTGGACGTGAACCCGTACTCGCGCATGTCCGCGGCGAACTCCTCGGCGTCGGACTGCGTGAGCGACACCGGCACCGACGGCTGGCCGTCGATGGACTGGGCGGTGCTGACGTCCGCGCGCTGGAGCTGGGAGTGCGAGAGCACCGTGGAGTTCGTCTGGTTCTCGCCGCTCGGGTAGTACGCCCACATCTCGACCTCGCCGCGGCCCTGAATCAGCGAGCGGACCTCCGAGGCGTTCTGCCCGGGCACCTCGACGACGACGTAGTTGTTGCCGGCCTGCGTCTCGGTGGAGTACACCGACGCCCCGGAGAACCCGGTGGCGTCGACCTTCGTGGAGATGGTGTCGACGATCTCCGTGCGCGTCTCCGAGGTCACGCCCCTGCTGACCGAGTCGTAGTCGTAGCCGAGCGCGTCGAGGGCGGTCCTGACCTCCGCGGTGGTGTTGTTCGCGTACACCTCAACGACGTCGGGGCGGTCCGCCTGTGGCCGGTCGCGGGCGGTCACGCTCCCGGGTTCCAGCGAGAGCTCGTCCGCGACCTCGGCCTCGAGCGCGCTCCGCTCGTTGGCGTCCGTCGGGACGTCGACGCCGCTGGCGGTGACGCCGACCGCGGTCGCGCGCAGCCGCACGCCGCCGGAGAGTTCGAGGCCGTACTGGAGGTTCGTCGGCCGGGACGCGGCCTCCTCGTCGCCGCTGGCGGACGCGCCGATGCCCGGCGCGAACAGCGCGACGGAGGAGCCGAGCAGGAGGACGACGAGCAGCGTGACTCGCCAGTTCTCGCGGAGCCAGCTCATCGCGCCACCCCCTCGAACTTGTACCACCGAAGCAGCGTGACGTTCAACATGTACGTGTTCATGAGGTCAGCCGTCAGTCCGAAGACGAGCACCAGCCCGATGTCGGTGAGCAGCTGGATGCCGAAGACGTAGGAGACGACCGTCATCACCGCCATCGCGGCGATGGAGGTGACGGTCATCGTGACACCGGTCCGCATCGCGCGGTGGACGCTCTCCCAGAAGTCCCCGGAGCGCCGGAGGACGTGGTTGTTCAGGAGGATGTCGGAGTCGACGCTGTAACCGATGAGCATCAGCAGCGCGGCGACGGTCCCCAGCGAGAGCTCGATGCCGAAGACGTTCATGAGCGCGACGGGGATGACGATGTCGCTGAACGCCGACAGCACGACCGCGATGGAGGGGACGAACGTGCGGAACAGCAGGAAGACGACCGCGCTCATGCCGAGGAACGCGATGCCGACCCCGAGCAGCGCGAGCTGCTGGGTGGAGCTCCCGAACGTCGCGGAGGTGCTCTGGGACTGGACCACCTCGAAGCCGGCGTCGCTGGCCTGCTGGGCGAGCGCCTGCTGTTCCTGGGACTGGAAGGTGACGAGGTATCGTGAACCGTCGGTCCCGATGGGACGGATGGAGTCGTGTGGTTGCTCGAACGCGGCCGTGATCTCGGACTGGGGCGCGTCCGCTTCGACGATGAGCTCCGTCCCGCCGGTGAACTCGATGCCGGGCGTGACCGGTGACCCCGTGAGGGCGAACCACGCGCCGATGACCGCGAGCGCGACGACCAGCACCGCCAGCGGCGGGGCGGCGAGCTGCCGCGTGGAGTACTGGCCGAGGTCGACCTCAGGGACCTCGAAACTTGGCATGGATGCCGCTGGGGAGCGCGCGAGGTTAAGGCTTCTTATAGCCCGCGCACGCGCACCGCCGCTGCCGGGGGCGCCGCCCGCGGGTTACGGCGCGAACCGCTCGGGGACGTGGCGGCGGACGCCCGCGGGGACCTGCGCGAACAGCCACGTCGCGACGGCGGGCAGGCGCTTGCGCACGATGACGTAGCCGGCGGAGACGGCGAGCGCGCCGGCGACGACCTGCTGGACGGACGGCCCGAACGCCAGCGCCGCGGGGACGCCGACGACGGCCGCGACCGCGAGGTCCTCGGGGGAGCCGTCGTAGCGGACGAACCGCCGCGGCGGCAGCCACCGGCCGTGGAAGTGGCTGTAGACGGCGCGCTCGCTGGTCCCCTTCCACGGTTCGAGTTCGAGGCCGCCGCCGAGCGCGTCGCTGGCGGCGTGGAGCGCGGCCGCGGCGAGGAAGACGGCCGCGCCGACCGTCCACGCGGACGGCGTGACGACCGCGACGACGGCCGCGGCGGCCGCTGCCACGCTGTAGTAGACCGGGAAGTGGAGCGTGCGGCGGTGGCCCGCGTAGAGGTCGAGGTCGGGGAAGACGCCGCCGGCGAGCCCGGCGGCCGCCACGGTCACCCCGTACTCGGGCGCGACGACCGCGACGAGCGCGGCCACTGCGAGTCCCGCCAGCGCGTGTGTCGTCGCCATCATGGATGCCCCCGCTACGCCGTCTGCCGGCTTGAAGGTGTCGCCTGCCGAGGAACAGAATCCGGCGGTGGGCCTAAACCGCCCGCTCGCGTACCCCCGGCCGTGACCACCGTCACCGTCTCGTACCCCAGCGACGTCGGCGACTGGGCGCGCGAGCAGCTGCGGACCGACCACGTGCGGGCGTACCTGAAGCGCTCGAACGACCGCGCCAGCGAGGGCGACGCGTGGCCGGTCGCCGTCAACGAGGGCTGCGGCGTCACCAGCGACGACGTCCCGCTGCGCGTCGAGGCCGTCGACGGCGACCCGGTCCTCGACGAGACGGCGGAACTGCGCTTCGTCGAACGCGAGAACTAGGGGAGGTAGCGGACGCTCACGAAGTCCTCGCCGGCGCGGACTTCCACGCGCTCGATGCCGATGCGGGCGGCGCGCGCGACGGTCTGCTCGTCCGCGAGCACGTCCTCGACGGTCTGGTCGACACCGTCCGCGGGGACGCCGAGGACGTGGACCTCGCCCACGCCGGCGCGCTCGACGGTCTCCAGTTCGCCCGCCTCGAGGTCCGCGGCGATCTCCTGCGACTGAGGCGTCGGCGTCTCGTCGCTCGCTTCCACGGGAATCTGCTTGCGCTCGTCGACGTCGACGACGCTGTACGTCACGTTCATCGGCGGGTCCGGGGCGACCGTCGCCTCGAGGACGTCGCCCTCCGCGAGCCCCGGGTTCTCCGAGAGCGTGTGGACCTGCGCGTCCGTCACGTCCGACAGCACCGCGGACTCGTCGTCCGCGCTGGTGACGAGGAACGTCGCGGTCTTCTCGTCTGTCATCGGCGGTCCTAGGCCGGCTCGTCGTTTCCGTGTTTCGACGCTAGGCCGCGCTGTCTCGAGCGAGGGTACTGACGTCGACGACGCCTCGAAAGCCCCCGCGTTCTCGGGTCGGGCGGCTCGCCGCGGTCCGCACTTACTGCGTTCGTTGCGGTCCTCGCGTCGCCGGCCGTCCCCGAGAACGCGGCCCCTTTCAGTCCCGCCGCAGTCGGTTGGTCAGTCGGCAGCAGGCAGAGGCACTCCGCGAACGAGGAGAAACACGCGGACGGAGAGTTCTCGAATGTCACTCCGAGGAGTAGCGCCGGTGGACGGCGTAGACGACGAGCGCGCCAGCGAGCACGAACAGCGGCGACGCGACCGGCGGCACCGCGTAGAGGGCTTCCACGACCGGCGCGAGCGCGCCCGAGGGCTCGGGGCGCGCGACGGCGTCGCTCCCGGAGCCGAACTCCGGGGGCATCGACGCGACGAGCGCGACGTACACCGAGAGCACGAACGCGTATCCCGCGGCGGCGAGCGCGGCGTCGTAGCGGTCCGCGACCCGGCGCTCGCGGCGGTGGCGGTTCGCGACGAACAATACCGGCGCCACCACGGGTACGAACACGAACAGCGCGAGGACGACGTAGAACGTCCGCGAGAGCGTCAGCGATCCGCCGCCGGTGCCCGTGGTGTTCCCGATGAGCACGAGCAGCCCGCCGACCGCGAGCGCGACCACGACGGCCGCGACGACGGCGCTGACGACCACGTAGCTCCGGAACAGCAGCGAGTCGGACTGCCGGAACGCGTACGGGTACGCCGTCAGCAGCCCGGAGTAGCTGTCGAACCGTCCCATTACCGGAGCGTCGGCGCTACCGCAGCAAAAGCACGGCGATGCGCGCGAGGAGGCCAGCGCTTATGCCCGCTGCCGTCCCGGTACGCTACATGCACGTCGACGTAGGCAACGCGCTCGCAGAGGCGGCGACGCCGGGCGTCCCCGAGGACGCGCTCGAACGACTGGACGACCGCGTCAGGGACGCACACGAGCGCATCGTCGCCGGGATGACCGCCGGCGAGTTCGGGTACGCGGCGCTGAACCTCCCGAAGACGGCCGACGCGGACGCCATCGAGCGGGCGGCCGAACCGTTCGCGGACAGCGAGACGCTGTTGAACGTCGGCATCGGCGGGAGCGCGCTCGGCGCCGCGACGCTCGTGGACGCCCTCGACTCGGAGATCGACGCGTACTTCCTCGACAACGTCGACCCCGAGCACGTCACCGCGCTGCTCGACGACGTGGACCTCTCGGAGACGGCCGTCCACGTCGTCTCGCGGTCCGGGACGACGGCGGAGACCCTCGCGAACTTCCTCGTCGTGCGCGAGGCGATGGCGGACGCGGGCGTCGACTGGACCGAGCGCACGTTCGTCACGACCGGCCCCGAAGGGAACCTCCGGGACCTCGCCGACGAGCACGACCTGCCCGCGCTCGACGCTCCCGAGGGCGTTCCCGGGCGGTTCTCCGCGCTGTCGACCGTGGGGCTGCCGGCCGCCGCGCTCGCCGGCCACGACGTCGACGAACTGCTCGCCGGCGCGCGCGAGGGGCGGGCGGCGCTCACGGGGTCGCTGTTCGACTGCCCGGCGTACGCGTACGGCGCGACGGCGTACGCGCTGGACGTCCGCGGCGCGGGCGTCAACGCGATGATGCCGTACGCCGAGTCGCTGGAGACGTTCGCGGAGTGGTTCGCGCAGCTGTGGGCGGAGAGCCTTGGGAAGGACGGGCTCGGGCAGACACCCGCGCGGGCGCTCGGCGCGACCGACCAGCACAGCCAGCTCCAGCTCTACCGCGCCGGCCCCCGGGACAAGCTCGTGACGCTCGTCCGGGCGCGCGAGCGCGACGACCGCGGGATTCCCGACGCCGACCTCGACGGCCTCGACTACCTCGCGGGCGCCAGCCTCGGCGAGCTGCTGGACGCGGAGTTCGAGGCGACGGAGGCGAGCCTCGCGGAGTCCGGCGTCCCGAACGTCCGCGTCGAACTCCCGCGACTCGACGAGCGCTCGCTGGGCCGGCTGCTGTACGACATGGAGGCGGCCTGCATCCTCGCGGGCGAGCTGTACGGCGTGGAGACGTTCACGCAGCCCGCCGTCGAGTGGGGGAAGGAGGCCGCCCGCGGCCTGCTCTCGGGCGAGCGCGGGCTCCCGGAGAAGACCGAACTCGTCGTGGAGTAGGCGAACGGCACGCCTTTGTCCGCGCGGGCCGGACTCGGCGACGTGAACGACCGGTACGCACAGACCGTCGGCTTCGTCGTCGCGGGCGTCGGGCTCGCCGCCTCGTTCCTCGACTGGCCGGGCGGCGCGCTCGCCGCGCGCGCCGAGG
>NZ_WPCF01000004.1 GCF_009741975.1 Halobacterium sp. CBA1126
GTCCGCGAGCACGTCACCGACCTCGAAGACCCGCCGTTCGACCCCGAGAACTTCGACGCGGGGTTCGTCTTTCCCGGACGACTGATGGAGGGCGGCGTCGTGGACGCATTCCTCGACGTGCCGTGGGTGAACGACCGCGCGGCCGTGCTGCGCTCCCGGAACAAGGCCGGCGCGCTCGCGACGCTCGCGGACGCGGGCGTGCCCGTGCCCGAGACGGTGTACGTCTCGAACCCCGCCGACGAGGACGACGTCCGGGCGGCCTTCGCGGCGTTCGACCCGCCCGTGGTGGTGAAGCCGAACTCGACGACGCGCGGCGTCGGCGTCACGAAAGTCCACGACGCCGACTCGCTGTCGGGCGTGACGGATTACCTCGAGCTGGTCCACGACTACCGCGCGACCGGCGACAAGTCCTACCTCGTGCAGGAGTTCCTGCCGGACGCTGCGGACTACCGCGTGATGGTCCTCGACGGCGAGGTCGTCGGCGCCGTCCAGCGCACGGCCCCGGACGGCTGGAAGCACAACGTCCACCGGGGCGCAGACGCGGCGGGCGTGGCGTTGCCCGAGGACCTCCGCGCGCTCGCGGTGGACGCCGCGGACGCGCTGGACGTGCCGTTCCTCGGTGTTGATTTGCTCGTGAGCGGCGACCGGGCGGTCGTCAGCGAGACGAACGCGCGGCCGACCATCGACAGCGAGGAGAAGTACGACGCGGGGTTCTACGACCGGCTCGCGGCGCTCGTGGAACGGACCGCAGACCGGTAGCTACTGGACGTCGATGTTCGTCGACTCGCCGGTGCGCTCGAACGTGACCTCGAGGATGCCGTTGTTGTAGCTCGCCGAGCCCGAGCGCGGGTCGACGGGGCCGGGGAGGCTGATGCGTTCGTCGTACTCGCGGAGGTCGCTGCTCGCGCTGACGGTGACGTGTTCGCCGTCGCACTGGACGGAGATGTCCTCCTTCTCGACGCCGGGGAGGTCGGCGATGACGCGGACCTCGTCGTCGGTCTCGTGGACGTCGACGTGGGTGTCCGTCGAGAAGCCGGACTGGTCGCCCTCGAACCCGTTCGTGCCGTCCATCATCTCGTCCATCATCCGCTCGATCTCGCGGAAGATGTCGTCGAATGGGTCGTCCCGGTCGTCGCGTCTCATACCCGAGCGTTAGGCGGCGCGCTGGAAAAGCGTTCGGACTGCCTCAGATGCCGAGGCTGTCGTTGGTCGTGGCGACCGACTCGGCGGCGTCGGCGCTGTCGGTGACCGCGCGGATTGCGTCGACGTTCTCGGGGACGACGTCGGACTCCTGGTGGATGGCCTGGAAGCAGTAGAAGTCGCTGCCCTCCGTGGTGACCGACTCCCCCCAGAGGCAGTTCTCCCAGAGGTCGCCGCGCGGGCGGCCGCGGTCGAGCGCCCACTCCTTGAGCTGGCCGGTGCCCTCGATGCCGAGGTGTTCGTCGACGACCGTGATGCGGGACTGCTCGCCGAGGAGCTCGCGGACTTCCGCGGCGTCGGGTTCGGCGGCGAGCGTGACGTTGATGGCGTGCATGTGCATCAGCGTCGTCGGCACCTTCAGCCCGAGCGTGTCGATGTCGAGGTCGGGGAAGATGGTGTTGACGTCGGGGCCGTGGTGGCTCGGAATCGAGATGGGGTCCGGGAGCGCGTCGTTGATGGGGCCGCGATTCGGCTGGCTGGGGTCGCCGCCGCGGCGCACGAGCGTCGCGCGCACCTTCTCGACGCCGTACGCCTCGCGGAGCGGCGCGACGAGCCGGGAGAGCCCCGTGGTGTTACAGGAGACGACGCGGACGTGGTCGGCGTCGACGGCCTCCTCGTAGTTCGAGCGCGCGTTGAACGAGACGTCCGCGACGTCGGCGTCCTCGCCGCCCTGGTAGATGGCGGGCGTGTCGTACTCCTCGTAGAGCGCGCGGTTCTGCGCGCCCACGCCCGAGGGCGTGGCGTCCACGACGACGTCGCTCTGCGCGACGAGGTCGTCGACCAGCCCCGCGGTCTCGATGCCGGCCTCCGCGAACTTGTGCGAGCGGTCCTCGATGGCGGCGTAGAGGTCGTAGCCGCGGGCGAGGGCCTGTTCGGCCTCGTAGTTCGGGCTGGTCTTGGCGACGCCGACGACGTCCATGTCCGGCTGGTCGCGGACCGCGTCCGCGACGCGCTTCCCGATGGTGCCGTAGCCGTTGATGCCGACGCGAATCATACCAGAGACTGCCACGTCCCGGTGGTTAACCGTTTCGCAGCACCGATTTACCACGGCGCGAGTGAATCCGCGCAGCGGCGAAGCAACAAGACCTAACGCGGGGCCGCGAGAACGACCCAGTATGACCGACCTGCGAGCGGCCGCCGAGACCGCGGTCGAACAGTGCCTCGGCCTCGAAGCCGGGGAGTCCTGCGTGATTGTGACCGACGACGAGCGCCTGCCAATCGGCGAGGCGCTCTACGAGGTGGCCTGCGAGAGGACGGACGCGACGCTGCTGCGATACCCGCCGGGCGACCAGCACGGCGAGGAGCCGCCGAGCCCCGTCGCCGCCGCGATGAAGGACGCGGACGTGTTCCTCGCGCCGACGACGAAGAGCCTGAGTCACACGCGCGCTCGCGGCGCCGCCAACGACGCCGGCGCCCGCGGCGCTACCCTCCCCGGCATCACCGAGGACGTGTTCACCACGGGGCTTGACGCCGACTACGAGACCATCGCCCAGCACTGCGAGGACGTGCTCGCGCAAGTGGAGGGCGCCGACGAACTCCGTGTCACGACGCCCGCGGGCACGGACATCACCTTCGAGCCCGGCGAGCGGGAGTGGCGCGACGACACCGGCATCGTCCACGAGCCCGGCGACTTCTCGAACCTCCCGGCGGGCGAGGTGTTCGTCTCCCCCGAGGACGCCAACGGGACGTACGTCGTCGACGGCACGATGATGCCCCACGGCCTCCTCGCCGAGGACGAACAGCTCCGCTTCGAAGTCGAGGACGGCTACGTCACCGACATCTCCGATTCGGGCGTCCGCGAGCAGGTCGAGGCCGCCAGCGACCAGGTCGGCCGGGACGCCTACAACCTCGCGGAACTCGGCATCGGCACGAACGTCGCCGTCACCGACCTCGTGGGGAGCGTCCTCCTCGACGAGAAAGCCGCCGGCACCGTCCACATCGCCATCGGCGACGACGCCGGCATCGGCGGCGACACCGACGCGCCGCTGCACCTCGACGGCATCGTCCGAGAGCCCACGGTCTACGCGGACGGTGAGGAAGTCGACCTGCCGCAAGCGTAGCGAGCGCGCGACCGTAGCCCGCCGGGGCTTTCGAGGAAACGTCGCCGAAGCCAGCGACGGAGGAAAATAACTCTCGCCTCGAAACCCCAACTCCGCGGTCTTTTACGTACGGGGGCGCTAATGAGCGCTATGAGCGAGAACGTCGGGGAGCACGTCCCCTTCGAGTGTCCGTCGTGTTCGCAGGACCTCGAAACCGTCCACGAGGTACTCACCACCGGGGGCGGGAACGCGACCGTGAAGTGTACCGACTGCGGCCACGTCCACAAGGAGCCCATCGAGGAGGAGACCACCGTCGACGTCGACGTCATCGTCTCACAGGACGACGAGTCGTTCACCGGGACCGTCGAGTTCGACCCGGAGGAGACCGTCTACGAGGGCGACGAGTTCGTCGTGGAGACCGAGGCGCTCATCGCGCAGGTGCGCGTGACGAGCATCGAAACCGGGCCCGAGGACCGCACGACGCGCGCCGCGGCCGCGGACATCGACACGGTGTGGACGCGCGAGGTCGGGAACGTCAGCGTCGACGTCACCATCAACCCGAAGGAGGACAGCGAGGAGGGGAGCCGGAGCATCGAAGTCCACGTCCCCGGCGACTACGAGTTCGCAGTCGGGGAGACCGAGGAGTTCGGCGACGAGGCGTTCACGATTACGGGCATCCACGTCCGCGAGAACGCGATTGACAGCTACAAGTTCCCGAAGCTCGGGGACGACGGCGACGTGGTGTTCGCGAAGGACGTCAAGCGCGTCTACGGCGACGACGAGACCAGCGGCGCGTGGTCCCCGTGGTAGCCTGACTCCGGACCGATGACCGACGACACCGACGACTTCGAGCGCGAGCGCGACGCCCTCGCTGACGGGCTCGCCGCCCGCCCGAACGTCAGCGAGCGCGTCGCGGACGCGATTCGCGACGTGCCGCGGCACTGCTTCGTCCCCGAGTCCCGCCGGCACGCCGCCTACGACGACCGGCCGCTCCCCATCGGGAACGACCAGACGGTGAGCGCGCCGCACATGGTCGCCATCATGGCCACCGAGCTCGACCTCCGGCCGGGCGACCGCGTGCTCGAAATCGGGACCGGCTGCGGCTACCACGCCGCGGTCACCGCCGAACTCGTCGGCAGCGAGGCCGTCTTCTCCGTCGAGTACGTCGAATCGCTGGCCGAAACAGCCCGGGAGAACCTCGATCGCGCGGGCTACGGTGACGTCTCCGTCCGGCAGGGCGACGGCCACGACGGCTGGCCCGAGCACGCGCCCTACGACGCCGCCTACCTGACGTGTGCCGCCCCCGAGTTCCCGGACGCGGTCGTCGAACAGGTGCGGGACGGCGGCCGGCTGGTCGCGCCCATCGGCGGCACCAGCCAGCGCCTCGTCTCCGCCGAGAAAGACGACGACGGTGGGTTGGTGGAGTCCGACGAGGGGGCGGTGCGGTTCGTGCGGATGCAGGGCGGCGATTCCTAATTCGGTGGCTAGACGACGGTAGTTTCTCCAGTTCCGGGCGCGGACTCAGGGTCCGAGAAACTCGTTCAGTGTCCGGAATTCGTCGGGCGAGAGAATGACCTCGGTGGCGAACGCGTCGAACCGTTCGAAGTCGTCGTCGATGGTCAGGACCGTGTTCACCCCTTCGTCGGTCGCTACCTGGGCGTAGTACCCGTCCCAGCCGTCGACGTTGGCGTCACCCGCCCGGGAGAAGCCATCCCGAACGACGGCTTCGTGCATCCCGTCGTACCAGTGAATTCGTTTCGCGTCCATGAAATTTCGAAGGAGTCGAGACGCGTTCGCGTTCGAATGTCCGTAGTACGTCGTGAGCACAGTGTGTGCGCCGACCACGGCCGGATACGGGACGACGGCGTCGATGTCGCCGGCGATGGCGTCCCGGACGTACGAGAGCGCAGCGTCCCGAACCGGCGTCTCCGTGTGTGCGAGGGCGATGACGCCGACGTCGAACAGGTACGGGCCACCAGCGTCACTCATCCTGGCGGTTCCGTGCGCCCTCGCGAACAGCGTCTCGGTGCGTTCGAGCGACCGGGTCCGCGCCTTCGGTGCGTGGCTCCGTCCCCGCTCGCTCCGACGCCGCTTCCGCGACGAGTCGTTCCATGCGGCTGATGACGTCCGACGGGTCGTCTTCGGGTTCGACGACCGCCTTCCCGTCCTCCTCGCGGACCTCGACCTCGGTCCCGGGAGCGATACCGAGTCGCTCCCGCAGCTCCTGCGGGAGGACGATTCGCCCTTTCGAATCCACCGTCGTCATGTTCCCACATAGAGTGGGAACAAAGATAGTCGTTTTGGTCAGCCCACTGCCGACACCCGTCAGCCCGAATCCGAACCGCGTCGCTACTGTTATGCGCGGGGCGGCAGACGCTGTCCGTATGGAGTACCGCGAGCTGTTGCTGTTGCGGGCGGCCCGGGAGACGGGCGTGCTGGACGCGCTCGTCTCGAACGCGTACACGGTCGACGACGTCGCCCGCGAGGCGGGCGTGACCGAGCGCGCGGCGCGCATCACCGTCGACGCGCTGCTGGACATGGGCCTCCTCGAAGAGGTCGAAGAGGGCGTGGAGCCGACGAACCGGATGCTGGGGTTCGTGACGAAGACCGACGTGCGCTCCATCGGGCGGCTGCCGCATGCCCTCGACACCGTGGAGGCGCTGGTCGACCTCCCGGAGACGATGGAATCCGGCGAGGTCCCCGAGCGCTCGAGCACCTGGACGCGGAACCGCCTCGGCGCGCGGGCCGCCGAGGACGACGCCAGCGTGCGCGCGGCCGTCACTGCGGCCGTCCGAGAGCACCCGGACGCGGAGGACGTGCTCGTGGTCGCGGGCGGGCCGGGCCGGCACGCCGTCGAGTTCGCGCGGCGCGGGTTCGACGTGACGCTGCTGGACGACCCCGACGTCGTCGACGCGGTCGAGCCGCTGCTGGAGCGAGAGCGCGTCGACCTCGTCGCCGGCGACCCCTTGGCGGGCGCGGACGGCGAGTTCGACGTCGTGTTCCACGCGGGCGTCGCCCGGGAGTACGGCCCGGACGACAACCGCCGCTGCTGGCTGCGGCCAGCGACGCCACCAGCGCGGACGGGCTCGCCATCCACGTCGACGCGTTCCGGGACGAGACGGTCGACGCTGGAGTGGCCGCGGAGCTGCTCGCGACGACCGAGCGCGGCGCCTGCTACGAGGAGGGCGCGGTCGGCGAGTGGTTCGCGGACGCCGGCTTCGCGGACGTCCGCGCGGGCGACGTCCCCGGGACCGAGTACCGGTTCGTCGCCGGCCGCAGGCGCGCCACTCAATAAGCTGGCCCGCGAATCCCGGGTATGGAGTTCGCGGCGTTCCGGGCGGACATGGTCGACAGCCTCCAGCACGACACGAAGGCCGCCGTCGACGCGGCGCGACCGCGCGAGCGATGCGGGAAGTGCCGCGCCACGAGTTCGTCGACGAGGACCGGCGGGCGTACACCGACCAGTCGCTGGAACACCGCGGCACGCGCGTGCTCGCTCCGTCGACCGTAGGCCGGCTGGTGGACGCGCTCGCGCCCGAGGACGGCGACGACGTGCTCGTCGTCGGCGCGGGCGTCGGCTACACGGCCGCCGTACTCGCGGAGATCGTCGGCCCGGAGCGCGTCCACGCCGTCGACATCGACCGCCAAGTGGTCTACGACGCGCGGGCGAACCTCGCGGACGCCGGCTACGGCGACGTGCTCGTTGACTGCCGGGACGGCGCGCGCGGCTTCCCGGAGTACGCGCCGTTCGACCGCGTGCTCGTCGAGGCTGCCGCGGTCGACCCGCCCGCCGCGCTGCTCGACCAGCTCGCCGACGGCGGGCGATTGGTGTATCCGGAGGGCGCGACCGACCAGCGTCTCGTCGCCATCGAAGACCGGGAGACCGCCTCCGTGCACGGGCCGGTGGCGTTCGCGCCGCTGCTCGTCGACGGCGAGCAGGCGAGCGCCGTCGAGCGCAACCGGACGGTCCGCGAGGACCGCGAGCGCGCCGCCCAGGAGGCCCAGTCCCGGACGGGCTGGGAGCAGGACTGGATCGACTGGGACTAGTCGCGGACGACCAGAATCTCGGTGTTCTCGCGGCGGTCGGCGTACTCCGACCCGGACGGCGGCTTCACGGAGATCTGGAGCGTCCCATCTGCTTGATTCGCGCCCAGCGTGGGCGTGATGTCCAGCGTCGCCGTGCCGTCGTCGCCCGTGGTCGCAGTGGCGACGCCGTCGAGGTCGGCGGTCCCCGGCTTGACGACGATTGTCGCGCCCGCGACCGGGTCGCCGTCCGCGTCGACGGCAGTCACGTCGACGGACTGGTCGCCGGGCGTGACGACGTCGGGGTCGGGGCTGGCGTCGAGCTCGCTCACGGCGAGCGTGTCGACGCCCGAGACCATGCTGAGCATCACGCTGAGGACGGCGACGCCGACGACGAACGCGACGACGAGCCGGACGGGCAGGCCCTCGATGGCGCGCTCGTCGCGCGCGAACTGGTCGAGCCGGAGCAAGTGAGAGTCGAACACGCCGCGGGTTGGTCCCGGCTCCGCATTTGAACCCTCGCACCGAGGTTCATCTGGGAAGCCGCGGACAACGCCGGTATGGACGTACTCGGGTGTGAGGGGGACGGCGACGGTGAGGGCGACGCGTTCGGGCGCTTCGGCCGGTACCTCGCGACGGACCGGAGTCTCGGCGCGCGCGTCGGCGTGGACTTCGCGGGACCGCACGCCGGCGTCGTCGTGGGGAAGCGCGGCAGCGGGAAGTCGTACACGCTCGGCGTGCTCGCGGAGGGGCTGGCGGCGACCGCTGGCGTCGCGCCCGTGGTCGTCGACCCGATGGGCGCGTTCGGTGGCCTCGAAGCGGCGGGCGTGCCAGTCCTCGAGCCGCGGGTGCGAGCGGCCGCGCTGCCGCCGCGGGCGTGGTGCGAGCTGCTCGACGTGGCGCCGACGAGCGCTGCAGGGACGCTCGTCTGGCGGGCGGCCGCGGAGACGGCGACGCTGGACGCGATGCGCGCGTGGGTCGCAGACGCCGACGCTGGGGCTGCGGCGCGGCGGGCGGCCGCGAACCACCTCGCCCTCGCGGACTCGTGGGGGTGTTTCGCGCCCGACGCGCCGACCGCGGAGGACCTACTCGCCGACGGCGCAGTCCTCGACGGCACGGGCTTGGAGACGCCGGCGTTGCAGGCGGTCGTCGCGGCCGTCGCGTCGGGGTTGTACCGCGCGGCGCTGGACGGCATGGGGAGTCTCCCGTGGCTCCTCGTGGACGAGGCGCACGCGTGCGCGAGCGGTGCGGCCGCCGCTGCTGTGGATACGTTGTACACGCGCGGTCGTGCGCCCGGAGCGAGCGTCGTGCTCGCGACCCAGCGGCCGAGCGCGCTCCCGGAGACCGCGATATCGCAGTCGGACCTGGTGGTCGCGCATCGGCTCACGTCGCAGCGGGACGTGGACGCGTTGGCGGCGACGCGGCCGACGTACCTCTCGGGGTCGGTGGCAGCGGCGTTGCCGGCGCGGACCGGGGACGCGCTGGTCGTCGACGACGCAACCGAGACGGTGTGTACGGTGCGCGTGCGGGAGCGGCGGACGGAGCATGAGGGTGGGGGCCGCGTGGCCGAGTGAAACGAGGCCACGGACTGAGCGAGCGCGGAGCGTAGCGATGCGCGAGCCGCGTCGTCGTCCGGAGGGAGACGACGGGCTGAGCGAGCGGCGAACGGAGTGAGCCGTGAGTCGCGTGGTCGACCGCAGGGAGAGCACGGTCCACGGGGCAGCGAGCGTCGTCTTCGAGGGTGAATCGAGTCGTGGAAACGTTTACCCAGTTACAGACGTAACTACATCGTATGTCGAAGGCAGTGAAGGTCGACGAGGACGCGAAATCCCGGCTCGAAGAGCTCCAGGCCGAGATTCGTCTCGAAACGGGGCAGTCAGTCACCCAGCAGGAGTTGTTGTCGCGGCTCATCGACGACGCCTACGAATCCCGGGAGGCGGTCGTCGACTCGTTCCGGGAGTCGACAGTGCCGCTCTCCGAGGCGGAGAAAGAAGCGATGAGTCGTGGCCGGTTCAGTTCGGGCGTGGAGACTGACGAGGAGGACATCGACGAGATTCTGTACGGATGACGGTGCTCGTCGACACCGGCGTCCTGTACGCGGACCACGACACGGACGCGGCGAGACACGACGCGGCGAGTGACGCGCTGGACGCAGTCTACGACGGCGACTTCGGCCAGCCGTACGTCAGCGACTACGTCTACGACGAGGCAGTGACGCTGACGCTCGCACGTAGCGGGTCGTTCGGACCGGCAAAACGCCTCGGGGAGCGACTGCGCGGCGTCGACCCGTATCCGGAAGCGTACGAGTTGCGTCGTGTATCGAGCGCGGTGTTCGACGACGCAGTCGAGGCGTTCGAGAGAGACGACGACCACGGTCTGAGTTTCACCGACGCGACGACCGTCGCGCTCTGCGAGCGCCACGATATCGACACCGTGCTGAGTTTCGACGACGATTTCGATGGAATTGTCGAGCGAGTGGCCCCGTCGAGTGTGGGCGAACGGAGCGAGCGCACGGACTAAGCGAGCGGTGAACGAACAGGGGGTCGTGGAAACGTTGACCCAGTCTTGGAGAGGACGGTAGCACATGTCAGAGGAGGTGAGGGTCGACGAGGACGCGAAGTTTCGTCTCGAAGAGCTACAGGCGAAGATTTGCAGGGAGACGGGCCGGGAAGTCAGCGAGCAGGAAGTACTGTCGCGGCTAGTTGACGACTCCTACGAGGAGAAAGACAGCGTCGTCCCATTCTTTGAGGCGACGTTCGACTCGGACGTCGAGACGGACGAAGGGGATATCGACGGGATTCTGTACGGGCAAGAAGCTGAGTCGAACCGCTGGAATTCGGTGCGGACAGACGCGACTACGAGGCAATTCGAAGCACACTCCACACCGTGAAATGGTGGAGTAGCGCCGTAGCGACGGATCAAGAACTGCCTCAGTCCTTAACCAACAGCATCCGGCAGTTCCTCCGTGGTGTTGGTTAAGCGTTGCATACGAGCAGCCATCAAAACGGCCACTCCCATCGGCTTCGACCAGTCACTCATCCACGTTGTCCTCCTGCCTCGTCGTACTGCGCTCGTCCCCCGAACCGGGCAACGACGACCGTTCCTGCTTGGTGGGATCGAAGTCAATCACTTCCTTCTCCTCGGGCATCGCTTCGACCGTGATGCCGCGCCACTCCCCATCAACCCCAACGAGCGCCTCCGCAAACCCCGCATCCTCATTTCCTGGAACGGCATCCTGGACGAATCGCATCTGCGCGTAGTTCAATCCGAACTCGTCGGCCCACGCCTCGTCCATCCCGTCGAGGCGGTGGAACTGCTTGACCGCACACTGGTCGAGGATGGCCTCGCTCTCGGCGTGCTCGAAGAACTCGTCGACGGTCTGCGTGACCAGCCGAATCGAGAGGTCGTGATGCCGGTGATGCCGGAACACCGTCTCCAAGAACGCCAGACTCGCGGCGTCCTGCATGAGATAGCGGGCTTCGTCGATGTAGAACACGACCTCCTTCGCCGAGACTTTCGCGCGCTCGTACACCAGCGAGATGAGCAACTGCATCGTCAGCGTCGTCGAACTGTCGACGCTCCCCTCCTGCTGGGCGAGGTCCAGATAAATCACGTTCTCGTCCCGAATGTCGAACTCGGAGGCCCGCCCGAGGTTCGCGTGCCGCCCGCCGTCTTCGAACGGACGGAGCTGGTCGAGCAGCCACGTCGCGTCCTCGCGGAGCTTCTCTGCCTCCGCGTCAGTCCGCACGACGAACTCCTCGGGGTCCTCGACCATCGCCTCGAGGACGTCCATCACGTCCCGAATCGTCGGACTGGGGTTGTCGTGCGTCGAGATGTCCTCCGTAATTCCCTGGGTGGCGTACGCTCGCGTGAGCGCGAGCTCCAGCGTGGTTCGCCGGTCGCCCAACGAAATTCCCCGCAGTGCGAAGAAGTTCGTGAGGAAGCTCATCGCGTCGTCGAGCTTCTCGTTGAACGGGCTCGCGTCCTCGCCCATCGCGCGCTGGACGCGCTCCGGTGTTTGCCGCAGCTCCAGGGGATTCAACCCGAGCGTTCCACCGACCGTGATGCGTTTCGCATCCAGCGCCTCGGCCACACCAGCCCAGTCGTTGAGCGGTTCGAGAATCACCCCAATCCGGTCCGTGTGCTGTTCGATGGAGCGGATGAAGTTCTGTTTCGCGCTGAAGGACTTCCCCGAGCCCGGATCCCCGATGGTGAACATCGCGTAGCCGTTCTCCCGGCTGAACGGGTCGATGACGACCGGGCTCCGCGTATCCTTGTGGATGCCGAACTCCACGCCACCCTCCTCGAGGATGGTCGCCTGCTGTGGGGACGCCAACAGCGCACCGACAGCGCCACCGAGCGCAATCGACTCGCGGCCGAACTCATTACTGCCGATGGGTGCCGCCGACTGTAGTGCGAGGTCCTGCCGGCAGATCGCTGTTTTCGGCGTGAGGTTCGCCGGGTCGTCGCGGAGCGTACTTTTCACCGTCTGGACGGCATCCCGCAGCTCGTCTTTCTCGTCGGCGCGCACTGTCACGAACAGACTCTGGTCGAACACTTGGGCGCCGTTCTCGACGGCCGTGTACGTCGCCGCCGCCTCGTTCGCGCGCTCCTGCAGGTACGCCCCGCGCACGCTCTCCTCGAGGTCCGCATCCACCTGCAGGTCGTCCGCGATGTCCTGCAACTCGTCCCGGGCGCGCTCCTGGTTGCGCGGCCTGACGTGCGCCGTCAGGTCGAACTGGATGTCCGTCAGCTCGAACAGCTCGCTGAGATACCCGTCGCTCGGATAATCCGGGTAGTCAGCGATGTACAAGGTGGAGGTCCACTGTTCGCCGACACGGGCTGCACGCGTCTCCCACTTGATAGCATCTGGCGCCGTCGCCGTCTGCTGCGATGCCGCGATGTCGTCGAGCAGCTGGCCCTCCACGCGGCCGTCCTCGAGCGTCTCCTCGTCGAGGACGTCAGCGAACGACACCTGTGGCTCGTTGTCGCCCCCATACCACCGCCAGAGGTGAGCGCCGACGAGGACGGCGCCGATTGCGAGGAGGCCGTACAGGACCGCGCCCGGTAGCGTGGTCGGTGCTGGCAGCCACTCCCCGAGCTGGCGACCGACCCCGCCAGCCTGCAGAATCGGATTATGTGTCATACTCGCCCTCCCGGCGCGAGCGGCCGATGATTGCGTGGTCGCGGACGGCGCGCTCGGGGTCGCCGTAGTCGTGTTCGCGGCCGTTCCAGAACGCCTGGTTCAACACGAACAGCTCGACCGTGCTGAGCCGGCGCGCCGACCACCCCGGCGCCTGTTGGATGAACTCCGCGCGAACGTCGTTGATTCGTTGGTCGAGTTTTTCGAACATCTTGGCGCGCCGCTCGACGTCAGTGAGGTCCTCGCGACGCGTCACGAACGGGCGGAATAGAACCCCGAGGACGGGGAACTGCGTCAGCTTCTCCGCGGGTGTCGCTTCGTCGCGGAACCGGTCGTAGACCTCGATCGGCGACACTTCGACGCCGATGAAGTACCGTACTTGCTGGCTGCCGCGCTCGCGCATCTCCTCCGGGCGCGTCTCCCGGTACTCCTCGAGGAGCTCGCGGAAGATCGGGTTCTGTTCGACATCCTCGTCGGTGAGGCGCTCCTCGATGTTCTCCGTGACCCGTTCCACCGGAAATGACTGGGTCGTCGCGTGGAACTTCAACGGCCAATCCAACTCCTTGTTGGCGAACGACGCCCCGGCTTCCTGCAGTTGCGCCCAGTCGTCGGCCATCGCGAAATCCATGTTCCCGGGCGTAACCTCGACGAACGCCTCCATCGCGCCATCCTGCCGCTGGATCGCGCCAGCGCCCGGCCACGCCCGCTCGACGTTCGTCAGGTCCTGGGTGCGCTCGTCCGGCTGGAACGGCGTGTAGTTCGCGAGCCCGCCCTCAGTACGTGTTGTTCCAGTAGGCCCATTCTCATCGTCCGGCGCGCTGAACGTCACGCGAGGGCGCTTCGCGTACCGGTAGATGTCTTTGGCCCACGTCCACGCGTTCAGATGGTCGGGAGAGACGTAGAGGACGGCAACCCCGAGGCCGAGGCCACCGGCGACGAGCGGGAGCGCCAGAGACTCGACACCAGTGAACCCCGCAAGCAGCAGGCCGACAATCGGGAACGCGATGAGTACACCGACATCCCCTTCGTCGATATTGATGACGGGGATGCGGCCGTTCTCGCCGAACTGGTCCATGATGCGCCGAGCGGCCGCGTCCTGGTCGACCATCGTTAGTGGATCCCCCGGTCGAACTCCATGCCGCGGCCGTCACTCGCCCCTGTCCGCTCGCCGGGTTCGTTTTCGGTTCGCCGATACGCCGGCGTCGCATCGTCGTTCTGGTCATCCGTGGCGGCTTTCTGGGCGACGGCGTGGCTGGCCGCGGCTTTCGGTCCCCAGCGCGCCGCTGTCGTCGCGACGCCAGCGCCAGCCACGGACGCGCCGGCCGCGACCCCGCCGATGAGGGCCGCCCCTCTCGTTGCCCCACCAACCACCTTCGCTGTCAGCGGCGTCGCGAACGTGAACGTCTTCCACGTGACGTAGAGCGCAATCAGTGGAAGAGACGCAGCGACGAGATACTTCAGAAACGCCGTTCCCGGGGTGAGGGACCCACTCCCGTAGAGGAGGTCGTACCCCTTGAACACGACCGCCGCTGGGAGTGGGAGAATCGCTAGCGGCACGAACCGTTTGGTGAACTCAGCCGCGATATTCGAGACCACCGGGACGTTTCCGTAAGCGAGAGCGAACCCAATCGGCATCCCGTACAGGTAGACGTAGAGCAGGACTTCCCGAATGTAGAACAGAGCTTCTAACGCCCACATGCCGAGACCACCTACCAAGGCAAATAGAAGAGACAGCCCAGGATTCATTAGGAAATCTTCTAAGTAACTGAGCATCACCTGGGTAATCGAGGAAAAAGACGGTATTAAGGCGAGAGTGAACCCATCAACGAGATAGAGCGCTAGAGTTCCTATCCAGTACCAAGTGAGGATTAGGAAGGCGCCGACCCAAGCTGTCTTTCTTGTTTTCCGTGCCTCGTACGTACTTCCGATATTGAAGATGCGAATGGCGTGTCGCCCTTGGACACTCATCACAAGAAGAAGGAGAGAGATCAGCATAATCTCGCCACCAAGGAGCGCTTCTTGGAGAGTGCTCCAAGGCTCATTAGTTGCCTTTCCAAAGACGAGTGCCGCGTTTGTCTCCGGTGTGGGTGTACCAAACGTCGCCTCAGATAGATCTTCGTAGCCTGACCGAAGACCCTGCATGAAGAGGTTGATGAGCCAACTAACAATCTCCTTGAACCCTTCAAGGACGATATCAATTAGGTCAACCATCGTTATGCCTCCCGAATTGTAACTTCACAGTCAGTCATATCAGTAGAGCCAGAGTACTCCGCGTCATACTGGGTCGAGACTTCATCACTTCCAATCCGGGTCTCGACAGCAACAGTAAACTGCCCACGATTACCTTCTGGTGAGCATCCCACCCCCGATTCAGTTTCTGCGCCAAACGGGTATGAACTACTGAAAAGATCGATTTTCTTTCCGGAGGGAATGATTATTTGCTCCGCCCCGTGAATCCCATTCCCTCTAGGGTTTTCAAGCGGATTCGGAACATCCCCAGTAAACTGTAAGCCGATAACAGCACCAGGGCCAGTTCCGGTATTTTCGATTGTAACGAATGCTTCGCCGTTCTTGAGGCGATTTGTTTCGGATTCGCCGTACACCTCGTCCCACGGTTTCTCTGGATGGTTCCGGAACAGCCCGACCTCGCGAATATGAATTTCGGGCTGAATCTCAATCGACTGCTCGGCAACCGTCTCCTCGCCCTGGCGGGCGATGACGTCGTACTCGCCGGGCGGATACGTCGTCCCGATGTCGAACGAGAGCTGCTGGACGCCAGCGGCGACCGAGCGTTGTGCGAACAGTTCGCCGTTCGGCTGAATGAGATTGACCCGGTCGACGTCAGCATCAGCACCGAGGTCGACGACAACTGCGGTGCGTCGACGGCAACCTGTTCGAGTGGGCCACCATCCGCATCCGACCCCTGGCTTGGGGACGAATCTTGGGAGAGGCAGCCGGTGAGACTCGCGAGGGCGGCGCCGGCAACTGTCTGGAGGGCGGTGCGCCGGTCGAACGCGGGATTGCTGTTGGACATGGGTTACTGGAAGCGAGTGTCGACGCCGAGCAGTCGAAGCAGGCGGGTGCCGGCGTAGTAGACGACGGCGAACGGGAGGAGCCGCCACCCGAGGTCGACGAGCAGCGCGACCCAGCCGTCGAGAGTGCCGAGTGGATGCCACCGCACGGTCGCCGTCGACGACACGTACGCGGGCTCGTGACTCAGCCACGAGCCGGGCTGGTAGCGCGCCGTGTAGATTCCCGGGTCGTCGACAGTCACGATGGCCACCCCGGACGCGTTCGTCGCCACCTGCTGGTCGCCGATGGCGATGACGCCGTCTCGACTGGCGTCGTGAATCGAATGCCGGCGAGCTGGGTCGTCGAGTTCGATGGGGGCGCCGCTCCGCGCGTCACGGAGTTCGAGGCGAAGCGTCGCGTGTGTGGGCGTCCGGTCCCGAACACGCACGGAGAGCGTGCTCGACCGGAGTTCGCGGGCCGCCCCATCGGCGGGCTCGGTGACCGTGGCGTTGACGCCGCGAACCACGCCGCGAACCTGGAGCGCATCGTGGTCGACATCGTCGGCGCGGACCGCCAACCCGTAGGTCGTCGTGTACGACTGATTAACGACGTCGACAGTCACGTTGTCGCCGAGCGTGCCCGCTGGCGACGCCCGGGTGACGCCCCACGCGTCGATGAGATTCGGGCCACGACGTACCGGCTCAGTACGCGGGCCGATACGGGATGGATACGCGTGCACGAACACGGGCAACGCGTCCGATTCGACCGCGGTCGTTCCATCTTGCGTCGCCCGCACGAGGGTATCCCAGTTCGTGTTGCGCGCCGTGTAGAACCGCCACACGCCACGAACACGAGCATCCCCGCTGGAAGTGAGCGTGAACCCTTGCCACGGCCGCGCCTGGAACACGGTCACACCGACGTCACCGTTGGGGTACGTGGCGTAGTGGGTCGTCACCGATGGGTCGTACACTTCGACGGCGCGCGAATCGTGGACAGTCACGGACTCCGTCTCGACGGTCGTCTCAACGGGCTCACCGTCGCGGCGTGTGGTGTGCTGGAGGCGGACCTCGATGTCTGCTTCGAGGGTGAGCGTCGTCGCCCACTCTGCTGGAAGGCGATACGCGAGCGTCGGCGTCTGTGAGCCGGTCGTGTTCGCGACTGGCTCGCCGCCCTCGAGGAGCCGGACGGCCGTGATGTTGTGGCTGAGCAGCGACCAGTCGCTGGTCGTGTTCCCGGTCGCACCACCTGGGACCTGCACGCGGTAATCCACGAGGCCTCGGAGGGTGCCGTTGGGAGCGACGTACAGCGGCGTCTCGCCAGCGTCGAGGTGGGCGCGCGTCGACGGCTGCACCGCGAACATCGTCGCGTGGGCGTCCCTGATGAACACGCCATCCGCGAGGTCCGCATGTGGCGGGTGGAGGGACGTATTCGCGCCGCCCGGGTCGAGGTCGCGGAAGTCATGCTGGGTCCACGTGGCCGCTGTTGCGGGCGGCTGTGTGAACGTGACGTCGGTCCCGTTCGCGACCTGCTGGACGGGCGAGCGGGTCTCGCCGTACCGCTCGCGGTATTCGGCTTGGGAGATGTAGTCGTCGGTATCCCGGGACCACAGGGTCGCGGATTCGTTCTCCGTCAGGCCGTTGTCCTCCGTTCCGGGACGTGGTGGGTCGGCGGCCGCGACGCTCGTGATGCCACCAGCGACGACCAGAACAGCCACGAGGGCATGCGCTCGAACGAGCTGGGCGGACATCCTACCAGGGGACGAGGTCGACGCACGTCGCCAGCGGGAGGTGCATCATCGAGCCGGCGACGGTGTACAGCGGGCCGAGCACGACGAGGACGACCGCGGACTTCATCGCCGAGCGCTTGTGGCGCTTCAGTCCCTTCTTGCGCTCGGGGTTGAGCGTGAACATCTCGATGAGGGAGTCGGCCTGCCAGACGACGGCGAGGCCGACGATGCCCAGCGCGGTGGTCAGCTGGAAGAACCCCTCGATCATGCGGGGCAGGTTGTCCGCGCCGCAGACGGCGCTACTCTGGGCGGCCGCCGGCTGGACCAGAACGACGCTGGCCACGAGGATGGTGACAGCGGTCGAGCGCGACAACGAGTTGGATGGCGGTGCGTCGGCGTCGCTCGCGGTGGACTCGGAGGGCGTGTAGCGATCCATGGTGCTGTGTCGACGGGCTACTGGGAGACTGCGACCAGGACGTCGATGCCGTGAGACGCGGTAACGGAGTGTTCGAAAAGTGAATGGCGTCGAATGGATATATTTTCCCCTAGTATTCGGAAAATAACCTAGAATCGACTGGCTAGTATCTAAGGCGCTCGTCGAGTGGTACTCGGTTCACGATCGACGACGTGCAGGTGCAAGAACGCTCCTCAAGTACGCGAGGGTTCGATAGCATCGCCGAAGTATTCTCTCACTGATTGGTTCGGTAAAGAGTAGTAATAAGAATTATACAAGCTGGTAGGGTCAGCCGAACTATGCACGATCTCACGGGCTTCCAGCGAGACTTGCTCGCTGTTATAGCTGGCTTAGATGATCCGCACGGTCTCGCCGTCAAAGCCGAACTCGAGGAATACTACGAGTCGGAGATCCATCACGGCCGCCTCTATCCCAATCTGGACACCCTCGTCGACAAGGGTCTGGTCGATAAGGGCGAGCTCGACCAGCGCACCAACTACTACACCCTCACCCGCCGCGGCCGCCGCGAACTCACGGCACGCCGCGAGTGGGAACAGCAGTACGTCGATCTGAGCGAGTGAGGAGCAAGGTTGTGGCTGCGCGCGCAGCGACCACCGGGAGCGAGCACGGAGCGGTGGGCGGGGCGGTGGGGCGTCCACGGGCGGCGGGCACCAAAATCGAGAGAGGCACGGCTACGGGCACCTTCGACTTGTCGCCCGCAACCGCCCGACGACCACGAGCTATTCGTCCGGGTTGACGGGGCCTTTGTACGCAGAACGAATGTGGTCGCCGTCCCGCCACTGCCAGTAGTAGTAGCGGTTGTCGTTGATCTCCTTGACCGTGATCGATGCCTTCGCAGGCACATTCTCGGGCCGATCATCAGTGTCGGCGTCCTCGGCTACCTCCACGGCCTCCTCGGCTCGATACGCGGCGAGCTCGTCGGCGTACGTCGCGACCGCTCGGAGCTGTTCGGCCGAACACGCGTCGAGTGCATCGACGAGCTCGCCGGGCAGTACGTTCGGTGGGGTTGGTGGCTCTGTCATAGTGAGTTCGGGTTAACCAACAGACGCTCGCTTACGGGGCGTTCTGTTGGTTAACGCTCGTGCGCGCCTGTTCCGGCAGTCGACCATCCGGCCGCGGCACACGACCGAGCTTGAGTTCGACGTCCACCCGACGCAGATGCTTGCAGCCGCCCTCCGGCGTGCGATACTCCCAATCCGGGCACGTGCACGTCTCGTCGACGACGTCGACTTCGTACCAGTTCCCGGACGCCGTCCGCACCTCGTACCGGCCGCCCTTTTCGAGCAGGGAGACGGCCATCCCCTCCTCGAGCGCTCGCTTCGTCCGTGGGTCGAGGTCAGTTCGAGCGATACCCTGTGGAACTGTGTCAGGAACCGCGCTGAGTTGCTGGGAAGACATGGTTCAGTGGAGACGAGCGTGCGCCTCCACCGCTCCGCGGGCGCAGACAAACACGACCGCAACCGAGCGCCTCTGATTCGAGCGGTTGAACGGTCAGCGATTACCACCTGCTTCCCACTCCGGACGCGGTGTCGGGGACGGGAGTTCGGCAACGAGCGTTCGAAGTTCGTCCGCTGTCGTCCACGGGAAGCACCGTTCGTGGAGTTCGAACTTGCGGAGCTTGTTGCGATGGACCCAACTGTACGTTGCCGGCTCGTCGCCCTCGTTTGCCCGGTCGTCGATCACATCCCACACCGCCTGTTCGTCGATGTTGAGCCCGCTCTCTTGGGCGCGATTAACGAGTGACTCGACCTTCGATTGGACGTCAGCCGCCGACAACTCGTCCGCAAACGCGATCTCGAGAGCGGCCTGGATGAGCTTAATTGTTATAGCGCCCGACCTCATACCAGCACGTATGAGCGAGACCGGCACTGGCGCGGCCGATGCAGGGCCGTTCGCGGAACAGCAGCGGCTGTTCAAGCTGCTGTCCCAGGATACGCGCCATCTCATCATTCAGGAGCTGCTGGGCCACCCCGCTCATCTGATATCCCTCGCCGAACTCGAGTATATGACCGGGAAGAGCCAAGCGGCCATCAAAGACCAGCTGGAGACGCTGATCGACGCCGGGCTCCTCGCACGCTACACGTACGAACCGAGTAAGGGAAAACGCGACCTTCCCGCTCAGTTCTACGGATTCACGGAGCGAGGCGTCGAGGTCCTCCACGACTACAAGTATCTCCGTGGCCTCCCGGTCGCACGCGCCTTCTACGAGAACACGCGGACGACCGAGAAAATCGAGCGCCACGAATCGGCGCCACGGCCGGAGCTTCCGGGCCCTGTCGCGGACGCACTCGACTTTGACGAGCCCGAGCTCGACGCCGTCGCTAGTGACACATAGCGAGCGAGAAATCACCCCGTAGGGGTGGGCTTCCCCGCTGGTACCGCTGTGCGTTCGGGTTAACCAACAGACGCTCGTTCACGGGGCGGACTGTTGGTTAAGTTCGTGGCGCGCCTGCTCCGGGAGTCGGCCATCGAGTCGGGGCACCCGGCCGAGCGTGAGATCCTCGAACTGCGTGGCCGCACGAGGCGCGAACAGCCACGCCCACTCGCCGCCATTACATCTTTGCCAGAGAACGGGCCGGTAGACATGCAGACGCTGCAATCAGTCGAAGAGTGGAGACTCGTCGAGAGAACCAGATTGGTTGTTTTCAGGGTCGATCCCCATCTCCCGGAGTTCCTCGTCAGTGGGCTCGTCGCCGTCTCCGTGGTACCCATCGAGAGCCTCGTCAAGATTGTCGAGTGCTTGCGCTCGGGTGCGGCCCTGGCTAGAAACACCCGTTTCGGTATCTTTGGCGATCCACCAGCCGTCGTCTTTCGTGAGTGTAATCGCCGGATCGACACCTGTCGACATACAACAACGTTCGAAGGACCACTGTAAAAACCTTGTTACAACTATTCTCCCCGACTTCAGAGGGTTTGTATCTTTCTCGCTAGCCCACGGCGACAGCCGTGGGAGGAAGCCGACCACGGGGAGTCAAACCACTATAGTGAACTACCCCACCCTACTCAATCGCTGATTGCTGCTGTGCATCCGGATTCGGCGGCCGACGACTTATCGGGGACGAGGGTTCCCTCGTCGACCCGACCGTCGACGCACTCACTCCAATTACCAATCAATACCTCTAGAAAACCAGCGTTCCGGAGATTAGTCTGTCAAAACCATAGGTGGGCCACTGGAATTCTTCAGGTTGGATTTGTGTTGGCAGAGTGGTGGAACACGTCGCCGGTTTCGGTGTCAAAGAGGTGGATTCGATCCGGGTCACAGACGAGTGAGAGGGTATTGCCGACTGATACGGAGGCGTGTGCGTCCACTTTGACTTTCACTTCTTGGTCGGCGATAGTACCGTACACGACCATTGAGTTTCCGAGTGGTTCTGTTGTTTCAACTGTTAGAAAGAGGGGAGTGGGGTGGTTGTACGTTGTGTTGTGTTCGAGAGAGAGGTCTTCAGGTCGAATGCCGAGGATCGCCTCCGATCGATCAGTACTGGGGAAGTCCTCTGATTGACCAAGGTCGATTCGGAAATCGTCTTCGGTGCCGTGGCGTTCTGCGTATACATGCCCGTCCGCATGGGTGAGAGAGATTGGAAGCAGATTGATTGTTGGTGAGCCGATAAATTCTGCGACAAATCGGTTCTTAGGGAAGTCGTAGAGTGTCTGGGGTGAATCAACTTGCTGGATCTCGCCGTTATTCAGTACAACCACTCGGTCGCCAAGTGTCATCGCCTCAGTTTGATTGTGCGTGACGTAGATTGTGGTTGCGCCGAACTGTTGGTGGATTCTGTCGAGTTCGGTCCGCATTTCGGTTCGGAGTTTCGCGTCGAGGTTCGCTAGTGGTTCGTCCAACAGAAGGACGTCGGGATCACGGATGAGTGCCCGGCCAAGCGCGACTCGTTGTCGTTCCCCACCTGAGAGTTGGTTTGGCATTCGATCGAGTAAATCGGTGATGCCGAGGGTTTCGGCAGCGTCTTGGACTGCATTATCGATTTCTTCGTCGGAGTAGGAGTCGGTGCCGGCATTAATTCCGAATATCATATTCCGGCGGGCGCTCATATGCGGGTAGAGTGCGTAGTTCTGGAATACCATCGCGACATTCCGGTCTTTTGGTGCTACGTCGTTCACTCGTTCGTCGCCGAAGTACAGGTCGCCGTCAGTGATGTCTTCGAGCCCTGCAATCATCCGCAGGGTTGTGCTTTTGCCGCAGCCACTCGGGCCAACGATAACGACGAACTCACCGGCTTCGACTTCAAGATCAATCGAGTTCACTGCAGTGAGCGATTCGTACTGTTTGGTAATACCTTGTAGAGAAAGTGGCGTGTCCGACTCTACATCCATACTCCGTTCGTCTTGGTAAAGATGCATTAACGTTTGGAGGCAGAGCTACGTGGCAACAACGAGATCGGGGTCTACAACTTCAGCCATAGAGTGACTCCAACACTCCTGTCACAATCTATCCTCACTCACTTACTCGCGTCCAGGAACGACAAGATGCCGTACGCGAAGGTTGTGGACATTCTGCCGTACAACTCTCACCTCGACGGGGAGCGTTCATCCCGATGGCGGAGTACGACACGTCAATAGCATGCTGGCGATGTGGGCGTTAACATACGAGCCAAGAGAGAGCGGTTCGGATGTGTATCACGACCGTGTGCTACTGTGGACACAAATAGTGCATCGAACATTAGTCAGCGAGCCGTTGGTAAGGATCGGAGTCCATATTCCTCGAGAGGCTGTTGTGGCTCAGCCCGACGTCTAGGCCGTACTCTTCGGGAGCTGTGGACCTACCCCTTAGTGAGAGCCGCCCACGACGTTAGCTGGGGGGACATCACTTTTGTTGCATGCTGATTGTTTTCAGCATTGGGTTGCGGAGGATGATCATCAAGGCGAGGGGGACGATGAGTGTCATTACGGCGCCAGCATAATTATACCCCAGAGTGGTTTGCCAGCCTGGGGCGAGAGTTGTGCAAGGCCGGTTTGGATAACGCCCTTGGTCTGCTGATCGTTGATGATGAGAAGTGGCCAGAGGTATTGGTTCCAGCCCCAGATGAAGGCGATGGCGAACAGGCCGGCAATCATGCTTTTCGACATCGGAATCAGGACGAATACTAAAAAGCGGAGTGGGCCGACGCCATCGAGCTTGGCTTGTTCAACGAGTGAGTCAGAAATGGATTTGAAGTGTTGTCTGAGTAGTAGAATTGATGTTGCGCTCGCCAGATAGGGGAGGATTAGTCCAGCATATGTGTTGACGAACTTTGGATCGAACGCGAGGCGGTAGAAGGACGTGTCGATGATGAGCTGCCAGCGGTTGCCTGCGAGCATTAGCTCGTACATGGGGACGATTCGGACTGGAACGGGGAGTGCAAGTGTGAAGAGGATGAGAAGCAGGATAAGTCGCTTGAATGGCAGTTTGTAGTAGACGAGCGCCATTGAGGCGAGCAGCGCAAGGACGACTTTGCCGATGCCGATTGCGATTGCCATCACGAATGAATTGATGAGATATGTATCGAAGTTGTGGACAGTAAGCGCCTTAATGTAGTTACTGATGCCGTCAGCGCCGACACCGACGAGGGTCGTTTGGACGATTCGGTATGCTGGCTGAGTGCTCATGAGTACCGCGAAGAGAACTGGGAGGCTGAGCACGAAGAGTGCGATGACGAGCGTGAGGTGGAGGCGGAGTTGACTCGTGAAGCGTTGTTCGAATTGTGTGAGCTTTGGAAGCACTGACTCTGACTCGCCCCCGGATTGTTGGCTGCGTGTCATCTTAGGCACCTCCGTAGTGAGCGAATTTGTCCGAAATCCACAGCTGGATTGCGGTTAGTCCCCCGACGATAACGAACAATACGATGGATTTTGCCGAGGCGCGGCCGGTTAGACCGTCCGAAAATGTGGTGTAGATATCGTAAATAAGGATGTTAAGGGTGTTACTGGGGCCGCCCTGCAGGACTTCGATAATCGGGTACGTCAGGAAAAAGGAGTTTGCCGTGTTGATAATAGCGAGGAACGCAAGTGTCGGCGAAATCATCGGTACATAGACGAAAACGAGTTTCCGGAGTATTCCGACGCCGTCCAACTGCATCGTCTCGTTGATTGTTTCCGGGATATTGCCGAGCGCTGCTACCATGAAGATGACGTTGTAGCCGATAAGCTTCCAGACGCCGGCGGAGACTGCAAATATCCAGGCCCACGACGCATTCGTGGTATAATCGAGATTGAGATGTATGCCGATGATGCTGAGGGCGTTCCGGAGCGCTTCGGTGAAGATGCCGACGGAGGGATTAAAGAGTGTCTTCCAGAGTGTCGCTGTCACGGCAAACGAGAGTGCGTACGTGAAGATAGCGGCAACGAGGTAGGCTGACTGATACGTCTTAATGCGGTAGATGAGGAAGCTTACGAGCAGGCCGAGTACCATTGAGATCACCACGACACTGATGGCGTAGGCGAAGCTCGCTCCAACCGCGTATTGGAAATCGGGACTGGTCGCGAGCATGGTGAAGTGTTGCCATCCGTATTCAATTGTTCGGGCGCCAAACCCGATCGTTTTCTGTCGGCTTAACTGAACCGCCCGTACAAGCGGCCAATAGAAGAATGCGCCGACGGCGATGACTGTTGGGAGAAGCAGCGCAACTGCCTGCCAGCGATTCTGATAGGCCTCCATCTGGCGGCTACCTCACACTAGAACTGTTAATGTGGCCGAAATGCCGATACAGCTGCGTTCGATAAGATCGTCTCAATACGGGCACCATCAGAGGTCTCGTCGTTCGTAGAACTCTAACTGGTCTTCAGTTTCCGCATCAAGGCTAGTGAGAGCGTTATCAACGCTAGTACCCTGCCACATTCGATCGGTCGCGTTGACAACAGCGGTGGCAGTCCGAGGGAGCGCCCCTGAGAACACACCACCCGTAGCCGGACCCGGAGACCAAGACTGAAGCTGGTCGAAGGCGGTCCGGTAGAGGGGGTTTTTCTCGAAGAATCCTTGTTGCTCAAGGAGGTCAACGGATTCTTTATGCGCGGGGAAGTAGCCGGTTGCCTTCGAGTACAGCGCCTGCTGTTTCGCGCCGGTCATGTTCTGGAGGAATTTCTGAATCGCATCACGCTCGGCATCCGTACGACTCTCCTTATTCGTTACCCAGACTTGTGCACCGCCCGCCGCGTGACCATTATGATCCTGATTCGGGGTTGGGAGGCGACCTACACCGATGTCAATACCTTGTTTTCGGAAGCCACTGAGAAGGTAGGCCAGACCGCCCGAGGAGTTCATATGCATCGCCGCTTTCCCCTGACTGAACGCTTTTTCAGAGGCCCCCCAATTGCTCTTTCCGGGATAGTGATACAGATCCCCAAGATCGTTCATCCACCAGTCATAGAGGGTTTGAGCCGCATCGCTCTCAAAGAAGGCTTTTGTCGGCTCACCTTCCATCCCGTTTTTCTCATTATAGTATACCTGTCCTTGCTCAGCCATCCAACTCATCGGCCACCAATTCACGTTAGGCCACGTAATCCCGTTGTCGGCGACGCCTTGCTCAACAATTTGCTGTGAATACTGCCGTACTTCTTCGAACGTGGTCGGCGGTTTTTCGGGATCAAGACCCGCTTCTCTAAAGTGGTTCTTGTTATAGTACAGCAGGATCTGAGAGTTATTGAACGGAAGTGACCACGTAGTCCCCTCAACTGTCGACCAGACGCGTCCTGCACCGAGATACTGTGTCAGGTCAAGGTCTGGTAGTATCTCACTGATCGGCGTGAAGAAACCGGTGTCGCGGGCGAGAATCGTCGCGTTCTTCCCAAGATGAGCGATATCAGGAGCATTTCCAGCTTTAGCTGCCGTGAACACAGCACTCCGGGATTCTGCATATGACCCCTGTGCAGACCAGTCGACGGTAATGTCGGGATACTTCTCCTCGAAGTTAGCAATCATCTTCGAGAACGTATCTTCGTAGTATCCACCCCACGCAGGCCAGAACGTGATCGTCGTCCCGTCACTGGTGGTGTCCCCCATCGTGGTACCTGATGTGTCCCCACTACCTGATGTGTCTCCACTACCTGATGTGTCCCCACTACTGCAGCCGGCAAGCGCGGTTGCCACGGTGAGCCCCCCTGCCCGAATGAAGTTACGACGTGACGCGTGACGTGTCAGCGATCGGTCGTCCGGCATAACCCGAGAGTCTAATGCTTCGACAATAAATATGGCGGTGAGAAGAACCACCACTGTGGTTCCAACAGCGAACGCGTCAATCTGGTGCCATCCAAACATGAAATCGAATCACGAACATCGTCAGAACCTGGAGGAAGCATCAAAGCGAAAGAACGGTTAGGGACGCCTCTGGATAGTCACGCCACACCCGGAACCAGCGACGATCTCGATTGACATCTTCCTCAGGCTGCAGGCGGAAGAATCCTCGTGCTTTAGCGCGGGGAGAGTGTCAATAGCCGTTGAGGGACTCACCAGAGCCACACATCTCTACTCGCTGTATTTTAAGTGAATTGTCCGATGAATACTCGTATGAGCACTCTGGTGGACACAATCCAAACCGAGAACGTCGTTGCATCGAGTGATATCGGCCAAGAACTCTCGCTTAAGCAACTCGCGACGGATCTCCCTGGTGCCGAGTACAACCCAGAAGATTTCCCTGGGATCGTCTACCGCCTCCAGACGCCGAAGTCAGCCATGCTTATCTTCCAGTCAGGGAAAGTCGTCTGTACCGGCGCCCAGAGCGTCGATGACGTGCACGAAGCCCTCGAAATCGTGTTTGAGGACCTCCGCGAGTTAGGCATCGACGTCGACAGTAATCCGCCAATTATGGTACAGAATATCGTCTCCAGTGCCAACCTCGAACAATCGCTGAACTTGAACGCAATTGCGATCGGCCTGGGGTTAGAGCAAATCGAATACGAGCCCGAACAGTTCCCCGGCCTCGTCTACCGACTCGATGACCCCGACGTCGTCGCCCTCCTGTTCGGCAGTGGGAAGCTCGTCATTACTAGTGGGACAGAAACGGACGAAGCCGAGCAAGCACTCAGCCACGTGCAGGACAGGCTCTCCGAACTCGGACTGTTTGATTGACATCCCCCCGCCCTGAAGGGCGGGGCTTTCTCCTTGACTTTCCGTAAACCAGCCACGTAGAGAAGGAGAGCAGCTTCTTAGAGTCGCCCAACCTCATCCCGCTCGCTTGTCGATCAGGGAGTGCTAGCGCACCGCTGGGGGAACCAACAAAAGCCTCGGGTCACTCGCCATCCGTACCGTCGTCCATCATCGCCAGAACGTCCTCACGGGAGACGAGTTCGGCCTCGCCGGTCCGGAGGTCGTGTTCACCTAATTTGAGGCGGAGGCCCCACCCTCAAGGAGCGCCGGGCTTCTGGCTCCGACGGAAGCACAAGCGAGTAGGGTGGGGAGGAAGCCGACCCGGTCCCGACCAGCCGCCAGACTGCTGCCTGCTAACCTCTAACCTTTAAGTAACTATGCGTCTTTATGTGAGGCTATCGTGGAGTACCGTCGAACCGCCGTCATCAAGCTCGACACGCCCGAAGGCGCGGATATACACCTTCGAGAGACTGTCGAGCAATTCAAATACTGCGCTAACACCGCGAGCAAGTGGTGCTGGCACGGCGACGATGGCTACCACGTTACCTCGAAAGCCAAGGCCGAGGGTGTATTGTACGACCAGCTACGTGAGGACACGGAGTTAACCGCGAATCTCGTCCAGAAAGGGATTCGCCAAGCCGTCGAAGCCGTCAAAAGCGGCGTCGAACGCCTCAAGAACGACCAAGATACGTCTCGTCCGACCTTCACGGCTGATACCGCCGTCTACGACAAGCGAAGTGCCACCTTCCACCGCGACCACGTTTCACTGTCAACACCGGACGGACGAATCGAGTGCGACTACATTCTTCCCGACGACACCGAGACACCGCCAACAAAGTACGTCGCCAACGAGGACTACGAGTTTCGGCGGGCCACACTCCATCGACGCGACGGCGACTGGTATCTCCATGCGTCGATGCTCAAAGAGGACGACGACACCGACTCCACTACCGAGCACAGAACAGTCCTCGGTGTGGACCTCGGTGTGAATCAACTCGCGGTCGCTTCGACCGGACGGTTCTGGTCACCAGACGAGTTTAACCACTGGAAACGAGAGTACGAGAAACGGCGTGGCGACCTCCAACAGTGTGGGACACGAGCCGCCCACGACGCGATAGCAGGTGTCGAGCGCAAAGAGGACGGACGCTTCGAGATGTTCCTGCATCGTGTCGCCAACGAAATCGTCGCTGAAGCCCGCTCTCACGACTGTTCGCACATCGTGTTCGAGGATTTGACCGACATTCGTGAGAGCGTCCCACAAGCGTCGTGGCACCATCTGTGGGCGTTCCGCCGTCTCTACGAGTGCGTCGCTTACAAAGCCAAAGAGCAGGGCGTCAAAGCCGTGCAAGTAGACCCACGCAATACGTCGAAACGGTGTTCGACCTGTGGGTTTACCCACGACAACAACCGCGACGGCGAGGACTTCCAGTGTCAGAATTGCGGCTACCAGAACCACGCCGACTACAACGCCAGTAAGAATATCGGTTTGCAGTATCTCCGGCGTCGGCAAAACGCCGACGACGGAGGCGCACCCGTAGACGTGCGCTTGAATCGCGGGACGCTGAACGTGAGTGGAGAGTACAACCTTCCCGCCTCATCCGAGGCGTAGAACGGGAGTCCACGCGAAAGCCCTCCCCTCAACGAGCGAGCGGGGCTATTGCCCCCGAGCGAAGTAGGGGAGGGTAGTTTACTGGCGGCAATCTGCTTCCAGCCCTCGCGTGAGAATTCGGGGTGCTTGACAGCGTCTCGTGCCGCGTACCGGAGGAACTCACTGCGCGAATTGAACCCCTGTTCCTCCCAGGTCGTGTCGATGTCGTCCAGGAATGCCTGTGTGAGTCGAAGGTTGATCTGGACGGTCTCCGGGCCGTCGTCACCCGTCGAGGTCTCAGCATCGGACATGATATGTTAGTGCTTTACGCTTGCATAGCAAATAACCGTTCGCCGCGGAAGCGTGCCTGATGTCCACGTTGTGGGTTTTCGATGGCACGCCGCGTGTGTTTCTACGTGACATCCTCCGCGCCGTGAACGGCGCGGCTTCCCACGCATGGGGAATACCAGCTACGTGCGGCTATCGCTGGTAGAGGGTTCCGACCCGTGGAACGCCGAGAGAGTCATTTGCGAGTGTTTCTCGCTCGTCTCACGGTGGGTCGTGGTGTTGTCACAGGCACTCCCATCCCGAGGCGAGTCATCGCGTGGCGGTTTCAGCGGCACGCTCTCTCCCCACGGGTCAGCCCGTTCTGCAACGTTGATTGCGCCGTTTATATCGCCCTGAAACGCCGTGATGTGGCACTCGTCGTTCGTACACCGGAACGTGGCTTGAGCGGCCCTGTTCCCGATGTGACCGCAGGCGTGGCACGTCTGGCTGGTGTACTCCGGTCGGACGTACGTGACCGGGATACCGGCCTCTCGTGCTTTGTCCTCGACGCGGTTCTGTAACCGAGCGAACGCCCACGCATGGAGTCGCCGGTTCATGTACGCGCCGTAGTCCAATTCTTCGCGGATGTACGTCAGATTCTCCATTACCAGCACCGGCTTCTCGAATTGTCGGGCGTACTCGACAGCCTGCCGAGACGCCTTCTCGACAATATCGGTGAGCGCGTTCTGGTAGTGGTCGAATCGCTCGTCCATCCGCCACTTGGCGGCGTCACGCTCTTGGAGTCGTTTCAGGGTGGTGTGCATCTCCTTGCGGAGATGCTTCGCACGCGAACCGTCACACACGAACGGGCCAGTTGGTGAACCGTCCTTGAGGGCACAGCCCGTTATCAGGGCGGTTTCACCAATATCTAGACCGATGTGCGTCACGTCGTCGCCGTCTGTCGCGTAGTCGGCTTCTTCGACCGGAAACTCCACAGTGACGTGGAGCGTCCACGATGTACGATTCCGTTGCAGGCGGAGTTGGCCCGCCGAAGCGTCCCCGTCCACAAGGGCGTGCCACAGACCCTCTTGTTCAGGGTTGATGCGAAGCGGGATCCAGAAATTCGTTCCGCGACCGGGTTGGGGTGCCCACCACGTGAACTCGTAGTCCCGTTCCGATGAGTGGTCGAACTCGGCGGCTTGGTTGGTGAGCCGAACCGGGTGGTCGTCGTCTAATTCTTGTGCGTTGTAGGTGTCGTGCAGTTGTGGGACGTAGTTGCAGAGAGCCGCTTTCGCCTGATACGGTAGGTCGTAGGGCGTCACCACGTCGCTGGTTGCGCTCATCGTGTCACACCCGGCGTCGAACGCCTCGTGTAGTCCCTCACGGTAGGTGTCGAGTAGGTCACATAGTTTCCGCTCCTTGTGCGCTGTCGGGGGCGCGAGTGTGGCTTCGAGCGTCTTAGTCGCTGTTTTCATCCGTCTCTAACCCTTGTTCAATTAGCTCGCGGTAGGCACGCGGATGGCGAATGCCATTCTCACGAGCATACTCTTTGACCCGCTCGTGAAGCTCGCCACCACGCTCTATATCTATCTCCGTTCGCACAAGAATTTGTACGTTTCTACCATACTAAATACGTACGTTAGGTATTCAGTCAGACAACAGTGACGGAGATTGTGGCACGGAGCTTACGCGATTCACTCCCGCCCTGCTCAGTCCTCGGTTCCGACAGAGCGTCGGAACACTCGTCCTTCGCGGGAAGGGCGGGATTCTCTCGCTGTCTCAAGATAGAACCTACCCTCTGCTGGCTTCGGCTGTGGCTTGCTCGGTACGGGGCTGGACAATCTTAACCAACAAAGGCACGGGGCGGACGCAGATGTTGGTTAATAGTTCAGGTGTCGTCTTCCAGCGTCTCGATGAGCTGCTCGGCCGTCCGACTGATCCGATCGAGCCGGTCACGAACGACCGCAGAATCGTCGCCCGCCCACGCGGCGAGGTAGAACGCCGACCGGCTCGTATCCAGCCCGCAGTATCGGCCGACGATGTACGCGACTGCCTCCGCCTCGACCTCTCGCTTCGACCGCTCGACGCGCTCGGTCACCCCATCGTGCAGCAGGGCGTGCGCGTACTCGTGGATGAGCGTTCGGGCGAGGTCCGCGTCGTTCTCCCGGGCACGGACTGCAACGACCGGCTCGGCGTCCACGCTGACGCGCTCACAGACGCCGTTCGCCGCACCGTGCGTCCATGCATCGTCCGGGATGATGCTCGCCGTGACGTCGAGGTCCCCAGCAACGTCGAGCAGCCGGCCGACGAGCTCGCCAGCGTCCCCCGTTGCTGCCGTGTCCAGCTCCGGAAGCGGCTCGCCCTCCGTCTGAGAGACGTCGAACACGGGTGCGGGGTTGAACCCCACGAGCCCCTCGTCCCAGTCCTCGGGCGGCGTCTCGTCGTACGTACAGTCACTGTCATCGTGGTAGCTCGGCGAGTGCTCGCACTCCGGGCACTGCGTGGCGATGATCGGCGCCCAGATCCAAATTGCTTGCTCGCCTTCCTTCACGTGGCGGTCGAACTCTTCCTGCCACGTCCGGTAGCCCGCCACGCGGCTCGCCGCCGGGCACTGCCGCTTGATGAGCAGCGTGTTCCGATACGAGTAGTCGTGGAACCGACGCTGGACGTCAAGCCACTCCTGGAACTCCGCGCTGGCCTGCGCGTCGTCGATATTCGCGACGAGGTCGTCGATCCACTGTTCGATCGTACTGTGCATCTCGTCGGGTCGCGTGTCGGTCTCGTCGAAGGAGACCGACGAGGAACTGGCCGTCATCACGGTCACCACGACGCGGCCCACGCGGGCGCGCCGCACCCCTCGCGGCGCACGACAAACAGACTGTGCGATCAGCGGAGTTCGTGGCGGTCGTCGGCGAACCCGACGCTGACGAGGTACGCGAGGAACGCGTCGAAGCGCTCGCTATCGCTGGGCGTCCCCGTCGCGAGGTGCCGCGTCCACTCGATAGCCCACTGGAAGGCAGGGTCCGTGCCGCCCTCCCCATGGAGATACCACCAGCGCGCCGCTTGCAACACCACGATGGGGTTCGTCGGCGGCTGCTCGCCGGCGAGCCCACGCGTGATCGATTCGATGTCGTCGGGCACGTCGCTCAGGTCGACGTCGCCCGTCTGTGTGGCTTCGAGGTCAATCGGAATCGCGTCGATTGCGATGTCGTTCGGCTGTTGGTCGTGACTCACAGAGATTCACCTCAGTGAGGGCCCTCGAAGGCGCCCTCGCCCCCTTTCCGGGGATCGAAAACCACCACCGTACCCAACACGCACTTAGCGATAGGGGCTACCGTACCACCAGCACACAACTGCTGTTTCGTCAGGAAGCTCGGGGGTGCTCGTATCACGGCCGCGTGGAGCGCGAGGGCGACCATAGTCGGCCGACGACGCTACCGGCGCATGCAGCCGCCAGCCACGCAATCTTCGGCTCGGTGCCGAGGCGCGCTGACAATCCCGACACCACTTGCCGGCGAGCCACCGCAAAATCATCCATCCGTTGGAATCGTGCTGGATAATGATGTAGTATCTGGACAATCGTCGATATTAAGAGCGTTCGCGCGAGTACGGCGAGTATGAGTGCCACACACATGGACGAGGCGACAGCGGCGGCGATTCGGGAGCTGCCGCCGAGCGCGAAGCTCGTCGCGAAAGTCCTCGAACACAACGACGCCCTCACGCAGCGCGAGCTCGCCGAGCGGACGCTCCTCCCCGACCGCACCGTCCGGTACGCGCTCAGCCGCCTCGAAGAAGCAGACGCCGTCACCGCCCGCTTCTCCGTCACCGACGCCCGGAAACAGGTCTACTCCCTCAACTGAACGACACTAGGGTTTCGCGGCAGGTGAACAGACAACAGCCCATTCGCCGCACACCGATACGCGGCCCGGCTGTCTCCGGCCCGGGCGCTACGTTGAGTCGTCCTGCTCGGCGAGGATAGCCGCGGCGACGTCCTCGACGTGTTGTTGGTGAGCTGCCGAGACGCCGGCCTCCTGCGCAGCCTCGAGTTGGCCATTTACAACCGCGTTCTGTTGTGGTCCCCACACGTCGACGGGCTCCGACTGGATGTATTCGACCCAGCGTTTGACCGCCTCGATGCGCCGCTCGCGGACGCGCTCGCGGTTCTCGTCGAGGTGCTTACGCTCGTCTGTGTCGGTCATTTGGCTTCGGCGTCGAGTTAGGCATCCGGTTTGCGAGAAAGACGACCATCAGGCGAATGTCGAGGTCTTACTTACCTCCCATTCTCGGATGGATAGCTGATGGCCTGACTACTCGCTGCCAACGTTGTTGAGCGCGCTGTTCAGCTCGAAGAGTTCGCGAACAACGTCACTGTCTGCAACGCGGTACCGGCGTGGGGACGTGTGCGGAACTTCCTCGATGAGTTCGACCTCGAGTAGCAGGTTCGTGTAGTTGCCGACCGTCTGACGCGTGACACCAGCGTGCTCTGCGAGTTCGGTTTTATTGAACTCGCGGGTGGGCGGGAGGTCAAGCAGGGCGTCTACAAGGATGGGAATTGCGTCGTGCTGCGTGAGGTAGAGCCATCCGCTCGGATGTTCCTTGCGGAGCTCCTTCTTCTGGCCACGGTCGGCCGCGTCCTCCATGCTGCTCATACTGCGAAACAACACCCTCGCGTGTATAAGCGTTTCCACCTATGTTAACGGCCATTAACAGTATTTATCCGTGTATAATCCATCTATCCGAGCATGGAGAAGCCGTTGGTAAAATGCGCGCTTCTGGCGACGATGATCGCGAAACACAAATGGGGGACGCCGATTCCAGAAGATACGCTCCTAAACCTCTCAGCAATCGATGGAGACTATCCGACCGCTCGGGAGGTCTACACCGAGCTTCGAAGCGAACCGTACATCAGCTACCGTGGGAACCGCGGTATTGAGCTCGACAAAAGCAACTTCGCCCAACTCGCCGATATTCTCTACCACGAGTGCGGCTGGGAGGCCTGGGAGATCGACAGCCGTCTGAAGCATTACGAGGGCATCGACGATCACAACTGGGCGTGAACTGCCTCGGGGTCAAGCCCCGAGGCACTCGCCCTGCTCAGCCTGTAGACCCACTCAGAACGATCGTCGAGGACTACTCTGTGGTGAGGCTGGTGATTGTCTGTTGATGGGTTCGTACCGTCTGCACGCTGACGTCCGCCGCCTCCGCGACCCGCGTTTTCAACGGGTGGCGACCACACGCACACAACGCCGCGTAGAGACACGCCGCGGCGAAGCCGGCTGGATGCACACCGTCAGTCACGCCAGCGTCCTCGGCGCGTTCCGCGAGCGTCCGCGCCCGTCGGCGGGCCTCGTCCGGACACGCGAGTTCGTCGGCAAGCCGCGGGACGAACGCGCTCGGCTGCACTGGCTTCGCCGGGAGGCCGAGCTCCGCGTTCAGCGTCTGGTACGCGTTCTTTACGCGGGACTGTTCGACCCGTGCGGGGACCGCGACGTCGTCCAGCGTCTGCGACCGGCCAGAACAGCGACAGGCGCCGTAGACGCTCGCCGCGGCGACCGCCTCGATCGACCGCCCGTGGAGGAGGTCCTCGCTTTGGGCGCTCCGGAACAGCTGGCACGCCTGGTCACGCAGCGACTCCGACAGGCCGAGTGCGCTACTGATGCGGCGCACTTCGCCGAGGCCGTGTGCGAGGTTGCGCTCGGCTTTCGACTGGAACCGCCCCCGGGACTGCTCGCGGCGCAGCCGCGCGAGCTGCCGGCGCTTCCGTCCGGACAGCGTGTTCCCCGCAGCGTCAGTGTGTTTCCCGATTTCCGTCGAGAGCCCGCGGTCGTGGCGCGCCACCGTCACCGGCCCGCCCGTGCGTTCCTTCTCCTCGCTGTTGCACGACCGCCACTCCGGCCCATGGTCGATGCGCTGCTCGTCGATGACCAGCCCACAGTCCTCACAGACCGTCTCCTGGACGTTCGTGGTGACGCGGCCACCGCACTCCGGGCACTGGTTCCCATCAGTCTGGACGTCTTCGTCGAAGCCACGCGCGTAGATGTCACTCGTTGGCATCGGTAGATCACCGAATTCGAGGCATCCGCCACCGCGACGAACCCCTCACCCATCCCCGGGGTCGACAAACACGGGCCGCGGTGCGGACGCCTCAGGCGGAGGAAGTCAGGAACACAGCAAGCCAGCTAGTGCAAGAGTCCTGGCGCTGTGCCGCAAGATGAAACGGGGAAAGTGCGACACGCCAGCACGCACCCGTTCACGCGTGCAACGACGCGTCGAGATAGTCGATGATATGCTGGGTAGCGGCATCCGTGACCGCTGCGTCGAGTTGGCCCTGATACCCTGTCTCCGGGAGGTCGTCGTCAGGCACCGAATCGAGCCGCGCAACGAGCTCGCCGGTCGTATCGAGAAACGTGTGCTTGATCGCGGACAGCGACCACGGAAGAATCGACGACTCTGCGGGTGCGCCACCAACCACCCAGTCGTCTGCTGCGAGCGGAATTGCGTCCTCGTGCCACGTCCGCGTCGTCAACGTCAGACAGAGATACTGCTCCGGGTGGAACGGTACCGCCTCGGTGCTGATGACGAGCCACGGCCGGGGTGCGACACCGCCGTCGGGAGACTCAGTCGTCCCGTGCGAGTCCTGCTTAAACGGGTCGACGCCCCAAACGACGTCGCCGCGCTCGAAGGCAACGATCTCGCCGTCGGCATCACGTTTCATTCGTCATCGGGTTCAGCGGCCGCATCATCAGTCGGCATATGGTCGACCCATTCGCTCGGCGTTTCATCGCCGTAGAGGTCGTTCATACTCTTCGTCACAAGTTCGTACTGCGTCAGCGACCGAAGTCGATCAGTGTCGTCGGTGATCGCCCAGTAGGCGCCCTTATGCCGCACTAACCCCTGTTCTTCGAGCCGCTGGAGGACTGGGTTAATCGAGTTCTTCGGGATGTCGGTTTCCGCGGCGATCTCGGTCGGTCGGAACGCCTGGTCGGCGTTCGCTGCGAGGAACGACAAGACACGCTCGGGCTGTGTCGTGCCACCACCAAGCGTGTCCGCAGAACTGTCCTCGAACGTCTCGATATCGATTGGCATTACGTGTAAGTATGTATCCATATACGATAAATCTTTGTACGTCTGTTACTCCGTTAGTCAGTGGAGTGTATGCGGTTATTGAATCACACCAGCATGGTCTAGAAGATGTCTACGCCAGATGCGACACCTCTGCTGGTTCCTCGACGTCGTCGAACTCACCGCGCTCGACAGGTTCCCAGTCCTCACCCGGCTCTGGACTCCACCAGTCGACCTTGTAGGCGCCCGGTGCGCCGAGAACCTTCACGCGCGCCGACCCAGCAGGCAGGTCGCGACGTAGCTTCTCGTCGACGTGAAGGTTCCAGGCCGTGGTTGAATCGAAGCAGGCGAGCACGGCCTCCTCATAGCCGCGCGTCTCTTGTGATTCCCGGAGTTCGACCTGAGTATTACAATTCTTGCAGAACACCCCCTCGAAGGGGATGTGCGTGAAGACCGCCTGCCCGCAGACGGGGCACCAGAGGAACTCGAACAGTGCCTCACTGTGTCGGTCAAGTAGTTCGAGGGGCATGAGTAGTGCAGCCCGGCTGTCTCCGGGCCACCACTCGTGTCCGGAGAAAAACCCACCAGCCCGGTCGTGGCTGCGCGCGCAGCGACCGCCTCGTGAGCATCGCGAACGAGGGCGGAGCGAGCACGGAGCGGTGGGCGGGGCGGTGGGGTCAGGGCCGGTCTCGGCACACGGCAAAAAAGAAGGCGACGTCAGCTGGCTATTCGTCCCACCACCGACCGCGCTCCGGGAAGTGGATATCGGACCACCCGGTCAACGCGATCGAGCACCGGCCTTCGTACCAGTTCTTGGCTGCTGCCCGGAACCTGACCGTCTGGCCTTCATGCACCACGGGTTGCTTCGAGCGCGTCCAGATGGTGAACTTGATTTTCCCGCTGTCATCCGCTATCAGCCCGACTTGCTGAATCGCGCTACTGCTGGGCCCCCAGAGGGCCTGCACAGTTCCTTGAACTGTCACCTCCCCAACCGGGACCTCGGGCACCTTCGCGATGGGTACGACCGCGCCCGGCACCGCCTGCAGCTCCCCGACCAGCTCCAACACCGCCGACGTCACGTCCTGGCCATCACGAACCTTCTCGGCTAACCGCCGTGCGATGGCCGCACTCGTCCACCCACAATCCACCTCATCTTGAATCCGCATCGCCTCCCGATTCACATCTGCAAGTTCCTCCTGAGACAACTGTTCGCGCGGGTCCGGCGTCGGCTCGACACGCCCACACTGCTCGGTGATCACCTCACGCGTGCGCTCCTCCCGGCCGTCCTGCCGGCCCAAGTCAGCGCGAGCACTGATGTGTTCGAGTTCGGCTTCCCGCCCCAGGATGCGTTCCTCCTGTTCGAGCGTGACGCCGTGAATCCGCTCGGCGCTCGTCTCCGCGATGCCATCCGGGTGGTTCGCATCCACCTTCGCCTGCGTCTCCTGCTCGACCGCCGCCTCGAAGGTCGGCGTCTCGTCGACGACCTCAACGCCGTCGTCAGCCTCCGTCTGCGCCTCGGGCTGCTCGAATGCCTGTGCATCGACCGAAACTACATTACTGGAAGCGTTGTTACTAGACATCGGAATCACACTAGATTCCGAAGGCGCTCACGCGCCGACACCGCGACTCCACTCGCGGTTTTCCGTCACGACGACCGATAGACTCGTCTGCGCGCTCTCGCTCGCGCCTTCGCGAGCGCCCCCATGGGGCGCGAGCGAGAGCGCGCCTGCATGCGGTGACCCCAACCAGCCGCGCTCGCCGTCCTGCCGAGCGATGCGTGGCCGACCACGGGGAGGCCACCAGCGAGGCAGGGCTTGTCGCACGAACGCAGTGAGTGCGACAGTGAGCCTCCCGGAGCGAGCGGTCAGCGCATTCCCCGTTCGCCGCGACGCAACCACGTCCGTCGCGGGCGCTTCGCCGAGGTCCGGAGGACCCGAACGGGTGAAGCGCTGGCGTCGAGGGCACATCCATTTTAGCCCGGCAGGACCCGCACCTACTGGAGCGGAAGCCCGCCCGGAATGGTCGGTCGCGAGCGACGCGGAGGGCGGCAGCGGCGAGCGGGGCGGGCCGTCCGCACTCCATGTAGCCACTAGAGTGCCGCACGCCCGAATCGGGAATACAACCCGGTCGGTCGCTGAACACTGCTAGGGGAAACTCGAAATAGATTATTTTGCCTGTAGAAAATATTATGTTCGTTCGTGGCGTGGTGTCAGGTATGACCGGCTCACGTGAGGACGATGAATCGGCGTACGTCGCGCGGTGGAAGGACGCAACGACAGGATTCGACCGAGTCCGGTCGGTTGCGTCGTCGCTCGAGGAGCCGCGGACAGCGGGCTGGATCGCCGATGAAGCACACGTCTCCGAGCCGACGACGCGGAATCATCTCGAGCGGCTCGTCGACCTCGGTGTGCTCGTCACCGACGAGTCAGCGCAAGGCAAGACGTACTATCCGGACCCCGTCTACACGCGCCTGACTGCGATCCAGGAGCTCGTCGCCGAGAACTCCGAAACCGACCTCACCCAGCAGGCAACAGCCATCCAAGCGGATATCGAGACCTGGAAAGCGGAGTACGACGTCGAGTCACCGCGCTCGCTTCGTGCCTCCGTTACGGACGACGTCTCGGTCGAGGATGCCCAACAGCGGCTGCGTGTCGCGGCAGATTGGGAGTCCGCACAGTACCAACTCTCGCTGCTTCGGGACGCCATCGACCACTACGAGACGTACACCGCCCGGCCGCCCGCCTCCGCATGACCGATGCGGACGGCCCTGATGATGGCAGTGAGCAAGCCACCGTCGATACTGGGCTTGGCCGCCAGCCACAGCGACCGGATGGTGGTCGGGAGCCAACACGGGAGGCTGTCGAGAAACGACACCGGATTCTGCGGTCGCTGCGCGAGGAGCTCGAACGCCATCCAGCCATCAGCGCCGCGTGGGGAAGCCCGGACGGGCAGTATGCTGCACTAGCGGCAGACGTCGACCCGGCACAGTTCGGACGCGATAGTGACTCGGCGTCGCTACGGGTGACGTGGCAGCCCAATCCGCAGCTGCCGCCAGGGACGAGCCTCGACGACCGTCGTCGGACAGCACTCACGTCGAACTTCAAGATCCACTATAGCGAGTCGTCGGGGTTCGACTGCGGCGTCCATCTCGAACCGAACCCACACGTCGACGGCCACCTCCACTATCAGGAACGGGCCGCGCCGAGCGACGAGTACGACTACGACGACGTCTCGCTGGCGGCGACAGCGCCAGTCGGTGTGCTCTGGGAAGCCCTCGAACGCATCGCCGATCGGCTGTAGCAGGCGTCAGGCACCCACCCCTAACGGGAGTGGTTCGCTTCCCAGCAGCACCGCCGAGACTCACGCAATCGGCGGCGGCTACACCGACAAGCCGGGCCATCTATCCGTCGGCGATCTCGTCGATAACGTCTTCGTCCAGTTGTCTCAACACGCGTCGGTTCGCTCTTCCGCGGCGTCATCGAGCGCGTTGAGTTGCTCGAGGGAACACGCGTCGTGGGCGATCGCAGGACAGCAAGCGGCCGACGACTTCCGGCAGTCGTCGGCGCTGGGTGTTCGGCCTCGCTACGCGAAGGCGGGTCACTCCGCGAGGCGCTGGAGTAGTTGCGTGACGTACGGGCTGTCCTCCCAGCTCCGGTGCGGGCTGATCGTCGTGACCAGCCTTCGAGCCGCCTCGGCCGTCAGATGGCCGTTGCGGGCGTAATCCACGAGAAGCCGCGGTGTCGGGACGATTCGCGGACCCTGCAGCACAGCGTGAATCAGCGGGAAGTTCGTCCCGCCGAACTCGTCGGTCAGGAAGCCGTCGACGTCGCGCGCGTTCGCGAGGACGATGCCGTCGGTTTCGCCGTCGTCGAGCCCGAACGTCGGCCGTACGTCCGGCGTGTCGGCACGCTCGTAGGGGTCCTCGACAGTGTAGTAGTCGCGAGCCGCGAGGACGTTCGTCGCTGCGGCGCCGTGGATATCCTGATACTGCGTGAGCGCTTGGAGCTCTGTGACGACTTCCGGCGGCACGAAGACGTCACACGACGTGAGTAGGTACTGCAGCGGGTCCGGAGCGGCGGCAGTGTCGTCCGCGCGATCAGCACGCGGGACGGCCAGACTGACGAGTGCGCTCGTGTCAGCGACGACCGTTCGCAGTCGCCGGCCGCTCATCGCTCGTCGTCGCCGGTGTCGACCGTTGTCGCATTATCGTCGTAGATGTCGACGTCCTCGGGAGCCCCGAGTTCGAGTGGCTCGTCGTCGAGATCCGCTTTGAGGATGCGGAGCCGCTGGGCGGTTTCAGTGCCGACCAGCTGTTTGACCGTCTCGAACTCGAGCTGGTCGTCGTAGTACTTCGTCGCGACCAGCTCCTGGAACGGCTCGCTGTCGGCGGTCTCTTCGAGGTAGTCGCGGATCGCTTCGACGAGCAGGTCCGTCCGGTCGGTGTCGAAGAGCTCGGCGACCGCGTCGAGCCGTTCGACGAGGTACTCCGGGGATTGGAAGTGGACGCGTCGCGGCTCGTCGCCCGCGCTCATACTATGTGCATCTTCTGCACATAGATTGATAATCGTTTCGGCGCATACACACGACTTGCACATTAATGCGCGGACCGAGGCCATAGTCGCGTTCGGGTGTATCGGGGTCCTGCGACACCAGACGCCGTTATTGACGACGAGGCTGCGTCGGAATGCGTGCACGCCTGCGCTTAACCAACAAACGACGATGCGGCCCCGTTCTGTTGGTTAAGACGCCAGCAGCCAAAATTCCACCAACCACCAACTTACAACTAGTCGCATGCTACACGACCACATACCTCGACAGCCCGCACACCAGTCCCCTGCTCACTACGCATGCCCCCCGAGGAGTTCACGACCGACCGCCAGTACCTCCACGTCCAGCCGAGCACCGACCCGCTCCAACCAACCGACGTCGCCCGCTCGATCACGCGCCTCCACCGCACCACGAACGAGACGCCGACGTACGAGTGGCTGTTCGTCGCAACCGGCGACACTGGTCCCACGGGTGACCGTCACATCGACTGGTACGTCGGCAGCCAGAATCTCCAGCCAGTCAAACGCACCCTCCGCCAGTCCCTGCCAGCAGCCGTCGACCTCGTCGAAACCACCACCTCCTACCACAACGCCCTCAACCTCGACGCCGCTCCAATCGAACCCGACGACGACGATGCAGCCGACCCCACAGTCGCGGGCGCGAGTGGGAGGCGTCGGCGACCGGCCCGACGACTGGCAGACGCCACTCCCCGCGCTCGCATCGTTCGCCGGCGAGCACGAGGGTGATTGGCCGCTCGCCGCCCTCCTCGACGCGCTCGCGACGACCGACGCGCCCGCACTCGTGCAAATCCTCCTGACGCCGAAACCCGACTGGACACCGAGGAAGGAAGACCGCATCATCGACCTCGAGCTGAACGGTGACCTGCGTCGCCACGAGCTCGGGCAAGCCATCTTCGGCTCCATCGGCGACGCGATGACCGACGGCTACGAAACCCAGCAGACGACCGGCTACCGCCGAGAGGAGACCGACCGACAGACGAGCCAGGGCACGCCGGCCGGCCGGAGCGCACGTCGACGCGTCGACGACGCGACCGTCCATCCGTCGAACGCGCGCCGCATCGAGGCGCTCACGACGGTCGACGCCCGCCAGTCGTTCGTCGTGAACGCCCGCGCCGTCACCATCGCCGGCGACGAATCGCGGGCCGACGCAACCAGTGCGGCAATCGCGGCCGGCTTCCAGTCCCTGCGCGGCGACCACTACCGCGTGCGGGCGACCGAGTACACGGCCGGCAGCGACGACGCCCGCGCCCTCCTCGACGACATCTGCACGCGCACCACGAAGACGAGCCCAAGCCGCCGCAACCACGTCCTCCCGTGGGTCGAGAACGCCAGCCCGGCGATTGTCGCCGACCCCGCCGCCGTGGGCGCGTTCTGCGTCGTCGACGGCCCCGCACTCAGCCCGCCAGCGAGTCGCGCGCTCGAACCCACGCCCGAAGACCGCACCGGCATCGAACTCCCGCCGCGGTCGATTCTCGACCGGTATCTCGACCAGCCCGGGATGACCGTCGGCCACCCCAAAACAGGCGACCGCGCGACGCTAGATGCGACGCTGTCGCTGCCGCCGGCGATTCAACGCCTCCACACCGCACTCTACGGGGCGACCGGCGCGGGGAAAACCGCGCTTGGCCAGCGCATGCAGCTTGCCAACCACGCCGCCACCGACGGCGCGACCATCTACATCGACGCGAAGGGCGACGCCGCCCCACAAGAGTACGCGAAAACCCACTACGCGCGCTACGACACGTTGGAGGACGTCTACTACTTCGACTGTACCGAGTATCTTCCTGCCCTTCCGTTCTTGACGATCGAGCCGCTCCTCGACGCGGGCTTAGACCGCGAGTGGGCCGTCAACGAAGTCACCGAACACTACGTCGACCTGCTCGCCGCCGCCATGGGCCCCGAGCAGTTCCACGACGCGGAAGCCGCCGTCGAAGTCATCGAACAGCTCGTACGTGCGCTGTTCGACCCCGTCCACGGCGCGGACACCATCAGCCACCAGGAGCTAGTGGCGGCCGCCCGCGACTTCCAGGAGACGGCGACACCCCCACCCGTCGCGGATGCAACACTGAAGCACAAGCTCGCGAGCGTCGCCGATCACGACCCCAGCGTCTTCGACAGCATCATGAGCGCCGCCATCCGCCGCCTCGGCGCCGTCACCACCGACGCCCGCCTCGCCCCGCTCTTTGAGGGCGACCACGACACCCAGTTCGACCTCCGGCGTGCGCTCGACGAGGACTGTGTCATCGTCTTCGACCTCCAGGGGTACGGCGAGCGCTCGCGAACCCTCCTCGCGATCGCCGTCCTCTCCCAGCTCTGGCGCGCGCTCACCCGCCGGCAAGCCACCGCCGACCGCGAGTCGCCGCTCGTGAACTGTTACATCGAAGAAGCCGCCGACCTCGCGACGACGGGCGTGCTGGACACGCTCCTCGCCCAGGGCCGCGGGTTCGACCTCGGCGTGACGCTCGCGATGCAGTTCCCCGAACAGCTCCGCGGCAGCCACCAGACCGTGTACACCGAGCTGTTGAACGACGTGGGGACGATCATCACCGGCCGCATCGGCGACGACTACCGCCTCACCGACCGCCTCGCGACCAGCGACCAGGCTGCCGCCCAGCTCGCCACCCGCCTCGGCGACCTCCAGCGCGGCGACTGGCTCGTCCACCCCGCCGCCCCGTTCGCCGACCAGCAACCCCAGCCCTTCCTCGTCGAATCACCCGCCCTGCCCGCGGGGCACCCCGAGAGCGACCAGCCGCTCACTGGCGCCGCCGAAGCCGACTTCGAGCAGGCGTTCCAGGCCGCGCAAACCCGCACCCACGACCACCACGGCGTGGCCGTCGGGCGCGCCGCCAGCGACACCGACCCGGCGACCGTCGACGCCGCCGCAACCAACACGACGGAACCGGTCGCGACCATCCCCCACACCCAGCGGTTCCCCGACTGTCTCACGTACATCGACGAGGCGCCGTACCCGCTCGTCTGCGAGACCTGCGACACGCGGTACGCCTCGACGCCCGAAGGCATGCGCCGCGCGATCGAATGCCATCACTCCCTCGAGAATGTGGACCGCGCGAACGTCCCGATCTGCTCGCTCGACCTCCCGCTGACGAGCGGGGAGCGCGCCGCCAGCGAGTACAGCGACCCGCAGCTCCGGCTCCTGGCGGCCGTCTACATGGCCCACCAGCAGCGCTTCGACCCCGCCCTCGAGTACGACATCGTCTGGGATTCGATGACGCGCCTCGAAGCCTACGTCGGCATCGACGCGGACGCCGTCCGCGACCTCGTCGACGACGGACTCCTGCGTGTCGACTGCCGCCGTCCTCACAAACTCTACACGGTCACGCCCGCGGGCCGGGACGAAATCGACGTCGGCCACCGCGAAGGCATCGCCCACGGCGATGGCACGGGCGACCTCTCCGAATCCAGTCTCCACGTCGCCATGGTCGAGGTCGGCGCCCGCCTCCTCGCCCAGGAACTGGTCGGCCCGGACAAACCCGGCGAGCGCGTCGCCCGCTACTACGGCCTGGAGGACGGCCGCCTGGATGCGGCCGTCTTCGACGACGCGGAGACTGTCGTAGGAACGCTGGAGGCCGAACGCATCAATAATGATCGTGGGGAAGCGATTCCCCGCGACTTCGACCAGATGGCCGCCTGCGACCCACAGCAAGCGCTGTGGCTCGTCAAAACCCGGAGCGACGCCGCCACCCTCCTCCGCGCGCTCCACGACCCGCCAGAGGGCGACCCCCGCGTCCCCAAAACGTACAGCGAGAACATGGCCCCGCGCAAATACCGGCTGGACACACCCGGATTGACTGACGTCTACACCTTCGAATACGCGCGGGACACGCTCCTCGACGACCCCAGTCCCGAATAGCCATCGTTCGGGCGCCCCAACAACGACGGAGACGCACTCCACGGTGGCTGCTACAGAGTCGCGACAGTCCGCAATAACACCCTACGTGGGCGTGTGCACTGACCAGCGAATACCGCGTGGAGTGTCTCGAGACGGACCAGCCAGGGCGAACACGGGAACGGCCGGTTCAGGGCTAGAGACCACGGAGCCACGACGGCCAGGACAGCCGGTTCAGAGTTCAAAGGCTTGCTGGCGAACTCAGCTAATCACCAGCAAGCGTGACTCTGTACGCGGCGCATCGCGACGCCAGCTACGGCGACATATCCATGCGGTACAATATCGATGCACGCAGGGCGCATGTGGTGTCGGCTACTGAATCGGAGACGGCGCCATGATAGACTCGACGTGTGTGGGTTGAAGGCACGTAACTGTCTCCCGGTGGCGAGCAACAAAACCCCCTGACGGCGTAAGTCTGTACAACGATGCCGGACGATTGAAGCGAGAATCCCAGCCGACACCGACGTCAGAGCCCCCTCCCAGCCAAGCGGAGTGCCATCGCTAGTGGCCGCAGCCCGGACAAACGCGACCACACGCAGTCCTAGCTATCGTTCCAGCCGCTACTACCGCCAACCCCTGCCACGTACGGCCGCTTCCAGCGCGGTTGCGAGTGTACAACGTCCCAACGCACTGCCCAGCACCAACCAAGTACGCCCATCGAGACAACCCTGTAGCCACTAGTACTTGCTCCCGTTTCCCGGCATCATGGTACCGTCCCCTACCGTTCTACAAACGAAGTTGAGTATGGTTTTTTGCGGAGCCGGAGCTCTCTGTAGTCGCCCTCTATCTGTCTACCCGTGGATACTCCACAAAACGGGCGACGAATCAGCGTGGATAGTCGCTGCAGTGAGTTAGGCACGAATTACTGCAACAGCGTCGACACCTACGTTCCACACTTGACGGATGACGAGTTTCACGTCGAACCAGAACGACTGTTGTTTGACGTACTGGAGGTCGTAGCGGAGTTTCTTCTCTGGGTCGGCACCGGTGACATCGTTCACCTGGGCCAGTCCAGTCAGTCCAGGCTTCACGAACCACCGTTTCTGCCAGTCCACGACCCCAGTCTCGATATTGGAGTCCAGTTCGGGGCGCTCTGGCCGAGGGCCGACGACACTCATATCGCCTTTGAGGACAGCCCACAACTGCGGAATCTCGTCGAGATGCGTCTGGCGGAGGACGCGCCCAACCGGAGTGACGCGGGGATCAATACCGCCCGCGTCCTCGTCGCTGATTTTCGCTCCTGTCTCGTCTTCGGCGTTTTCGATCATCGACCGGAACTTGTAGACGTCGAACGTCTCGCCGAACACTGCCGTGCGCTCCTGTTTGTACAGTATCGACCCACCGTCGTCGAGTTTGATTGCGACGGCAATCGCGAGAATCACCGGACTCAACGTGAGCAGGCCGCCAGCGGCGAAGACAAAGTCGAACCCGCGTTTGAGCACGTAGTCCTGGACGTCCCACGGTTCGATGTCGACGTCGACGAGCGTGCCGACGTCGCTCTCTGAGGTGAGGACTTGGTCGGCGTGGTCGCGGTGGACTTTGGCGTCGACGCCATGTTCGTAGCAGGCGTCGAGAGCGCCGAAGAACTCCGCGCGGTCGGTGTGTTCGAACGCGAGCACGACCGTATCAATCTCGTACTCGACGAGGACGTCCTCGATACGCGAGAGGCCGCCGAGGCGGTCCAGGCCGCGAATCGCCCCGCCGTCGGCGACCGCGGCATTCGGGGGTGATGCATTTGGAACGCGGTCGAAGGCGCTCGTCGGGCAGAGGTAGCCGAGCAGGGGAACGGAGACGTCGGCGGCGAGCCGTTCGATCTCGTCGGGGTCGTCGCCGACGATGATGGCGCGTTCTGGTTCCGTGGTCGGCCGGCGGCGAATCCACACGAACCACGCCGGTAAGGCGACGAGCAGTGCGGGAGTAACCACGAGGAGTGTGGTGCGGGGGAGCCGATAGGAGTAGTCGAAGTAGCCGATTGCGGCGAGGGCGAGCATCGCGACGAGGACGCGTTTCTGGGCGAACACGACGACGTCGAGAATCCGGCGTGGCCGCGGTTTGTACAACGGAACGAACGCGGCGGTCACGACGAGAAGCGTCGTCATCGTCTCGAGGATTCCCTCGGCACCGCCGGGTGGGTCGGGAGAGAGGTTTCCGACGACCGGGAGTGCGCCGATAACGGCCTGAACGGCAGCGGTGTTGGCGAAGGTGACCGCGAGCGCGGTCAGTGCTGCGACGCCGAGCGCGCTGCCGACGCGATACCGCCATCCCCCATTCATCGTCTCACGTTTGCGTGGCCAGTAAGGTTAAATACTCCGACTCTGACAGGCTTGCGGCTGTACGGTCCAGTGTGCGACACGAATTCTTCGACTCAATCGAGGTATGAAGGCTGCACCACCGAGTTCGCCAGTATGAGTCGAAGTTCGTGATTCCACACTCAGAATAGGGATGGCGCTCGGGAGCGCGCGTGGCAACTGATAAGAACCGGGGCGGAGTGTGTTCGAGTAATGCAGGCTGTCGTGCTCGCGGCGGGGAAAGGCGAGCGGCTCTGGCCGCTCACCGAGAATCGCCCGAAGCCGATGATTCCCGTTGCGAACCGCCCGCTCCTCGAGCATATCGTGGACGCGCTCGTCGACGCGGGTGTCGACGAGATAATTTTGGTCGTGGGGTCGAACCGTGAACGCGTCCAGCGACACTTCGAGAACGGGGACGCATGGAACGTCGACATCGACTACGTCGTCCAGGACCCACAGCTCGGTACTGGCCACGCCCTCCTACAAGCCGAACGGCAGGTTGGCGAGTCGTTCGTCGCGCTGAACGGTGACCGCATCATCGACGCATCCCTCGTCGAGGACGTGTGGGCGCGCCACGAAGAGACGGGCGATCCGGCGATGGGCGTCACGCAAGTCGAGCAGCCGAGCCAGTACGGCGTCGTCGAACTGGACGGGGAGACAGTAATCGACATCGAGGAACAACCTATCCCGGAGCTCGCGGCGTCGAAGTTCATCAACGCGGGCGTGTACGCGTTCGACCCCAGCATCTTCGCGGCGATTCGCCGGACGGAGAGCTACGGGGAGCAGGCGCTGACGGACACGCTCTCCGAGGAACTCGACGACCAGCAGATTCGCGCGGTGAGGTACCGCGGCCGCTGGCTCGATGTCTCCGAGCCGTGGGACCTTCTCGCCGTGAACAGCGCGCTCATCGACGGCCGTTCGCCCCAGCACCGGGAGAGCGCGACCATCGCTGACTCGGCGGTTGTCACCGACAACACCGTAATTGGCGACGGCGTCGTCGTCCATCCGAACGCGACGATTCTCGGGGGCGTCACACTCGGCGACAACGTGAGCGTCGGTGCCGGCGCAGTAGTCAAAAACGCGATACTCTTATCCGATTGTACGATAGAGTCTGGGGCGATAATGACCGACTGTATCGTCGGGGCGAACGCGTCACTCGGCCCCAACACGACCGTCGAGGGCGGGACTGCTGACGTGGTGCTCGACGATACGGTCTATCGAGACGTGCGCTTCGGCGGGTTGACCGGGGACAACGTCGACGTCGGCGCGAACGTCACCGTCGCCCCGGGCGCCATCGTCGGCAACGATGCGACGGTCGACAGCGGGACGCTGGTCGCCGGCCGCATCGACGACGGCAGTCATGTCACGCGAGGCTAACCATGTGTGGAATCACGGGCTACATCGGCACCGACGAGACGGGGAAAATCGTCCATCAGGGACTACAGAACCTCGAATACCGCGGGTACGACTCTGCGGGCATCGCGCTCAACGGCACGAACCTCACGGTCCACAAGACCGAGGGCGAAGTCGGCGACCTTCCCGTTCCCGCCGGCGACGACGTCGTCTGCGGCATCGGCCACACGCGTTGGAGTACGCACGGCGAGCCCACGGAGGAAAACGCCCATCCACATACCGACTGTACGGGCGAGGTTGCAGTCGTCCACAACGGCATCGTGGAGAACTACGACGACCTGAAGGCGGAACTCCACGGCGACCACGTCTTCCGTAGCGACACGGACACGGAAGTCATCCCCCACCTCGTCGAGGACCACCTCGCAGAGGATGTCTCACTGCTTACTGCCGTCCAGCGGGCGACGAGTCGGCTCGAAGGAAGTTTCGCAGTCGCGGTGACGGCGGCCGGCCACGACGGCATCATCGTCGCCCGACAGGACAGCCCCCTACTCCTCGGCCACGGCGACGGGGAGACGTTCATCGGCAGCGACGCGACCGCGTTCATCGAGCACACGGACCGCGTCACGTACCTCGAGAACGGCGACATCGCACACGTCACCAAACAAGGCGTGGACATCTTCAACGACGGCGAGCGCGTCGAGCGGACGACCGAAACGCTGGACTGGGACGCCGACGCGGCGGGCAAGAGTGGCTACGACCACTACATGCTCAAGGAGATTCACGAGCAGCCGCGCGCGCTCCGGCAGGCCATCTCCGGGCGCATCGACGACCTCGCGACGAACGTCGACCTCACCCTGGATCTCCCCGACGAGTACCTCCAGTCAGTCGAGGAAGTCCAGATCGTCGCCTGCGGCACCTCCTACCACGCAGGGTTGTTCGCGAAAGAACTCCTCGAAGCGAAAGCGGACGTCCGCGTCACCGTCCACGTCGCCAGCGAATACGACTTCCGCGGCGGCCGCGACCCGTGGCGCACACTCGTCGTCGCCATCACCCAGAGCGGCGAGACCGCGGACACGTTGTCCGCGCTCCGCGAGGCGTCACAGGCCGGTACGCGGACGCTCGCGCTCACGAACACGCTCGGGAGTACGGTCACGCGGGAGGCCGACGACACGGTCTTCATCCGCGCGGGGCCGGAGATCGGTGTTGCGGCGACGAAGACGTTCGTCTCGCAAGTCGCCACGGCAGCTCTCTTCTCGGTGTATCTCGGCCGAGTTCGCAACGAGATGACGACCGAGACCGCCACAGACCTCCTCGAGAGTCTCCGTGACCTCCCCGGCGCTGTGCAGCAAGTCCTCGACCGGGAGGCCAAGATACGCGAGACCGCCCGCGAGTACGCCGACAGCGACGCGTTCTTCTACGTCGGTCGGCGCGCCGGCTACCCCGTCGCCCTCGAGAGTGCGCTCAAACTCAAGGAGATCTCCTACGACCACGCGGAGGGATTCGCCGCGGGCGAACTCAAACACGGCCCGCTCGCACTCGTCACCGACGACACGCCCGTCATCGCGTTGCTCACGAGCGAGACTGCACGCAAGAAGACGCTCAACAACGTCAAGGAAGTGAAATCCCGCGGGGCGCCGGTCATCGGCGTTGCGAGCGACCCGGACGCAACCACGCACGTCGACGCGACGTTCGACGTCCCAGATTGTGGGGCGATGGAGCCGGTCGTCGCCAACGTCGCCCTCCAGCTGTTCGCCTACCACGTCGCCGACGAGAAGGGACGCCCCATCGACAAGCCGCGGAATCTCGCGAAGAGCGTCACCGTCGAGTAATTACGCCGCAGTCACGCGCGTTCCGTTCGCCACCGCACGCTCGGATACGGCAATCTCCTCGCCAGCCACGTCGTACGTCCCCGCGTAGGGGACGCGGACCGCGTAGGTTCCGTTCGCCGACGCTGTCGTCGAATGCTCGTAGGTGAACGACTCGCCCGAGACCGTCCCGTCGTAAGTGACAGTGACGGTCGCGTTCGCGTCAGCAGTCCCCTCAATCGTTGCCCCGGGGACGAGTGTGTAGACAGTCTTCGTGTTCCCACGCCAGACCGCCCGGTAGTGGCCAGTTCCGCTCCCCCAGTCCGCGAGCCGTGCGGCCATCGTCTCGGTTTCGTTCTCGCTCGCGAATTCGTCGTCGGCCACGACGAAGGCGGCACGGCCGTTCAGTCGGTCGTACCACGTCGACGCGTTCGGCGATCTGAGGAAGGGCTCGTAGTTCGAGCGCGCGTAGCCGTAGCTCCGCGAATCACCGGAGACGAACGCGTTGTAGAGGCGGTTCTGGCTCCACTGACTGAACACGTACGCCTGGTCGCGCGTCCAGTCGGGCGATTCGACTCGATCCTCCATCCACGCGGCCGCCTCGTACGTGTCGTCGCTCGGGACGATCGTGTTCGTACGGATGGGCGTCATCATCGTCCCGAGACCGCCGACCAGCAGGAACGCCAATCCAAGTGAGAGCAGCGTCCGTCGCTCGGGCAGTGAGAACGACCGAATGTCAACACCGGTTTCGCGTGGGTCACGGTCGGCAAACACCTGCGGCGGGTCTGTAATGTCGACGACGTTGAGGAAGTAGACGAACGCGAAGCCGGCGAAGACAGCGACAAAGAGGGAGAGTTCACCGGTGAACCGGACTTGTGTGACTGCGAGCACGAACAACACCAGCCCGTACGAGCCCGCGAGGAGCCACCGCGGCCGGTGAAATCCGTAGTAGAACGCCCACGCGCCCGCGGGCAGGGCGAACAGCAGGGCAGTCCCGTAGAAGAAAATCGGGCCGACGAACAGCCCGTAATCGGTGCTGAACAGCGACTTCGTCTCGACGATGTTGCTGCCGGACATCCCGACGAGCCGGGAGAGTTCCTGACTGAGCTCGGCGCCGAACGTCGGCTCGATTGTGACGACCACTGCGAGCGTGAGCAGGCCGCTCCCCGTCGCCAGAACTGACGCGACCCACGCCGGCCAGTCGAGCCGCCGCGTGAGTGCTGCCGTCCCGACCGCGAACCCCATCGCGACGGCGGCGAGCAGTGGCGCCGTCACGATAATCGGCGACTGCCACCCGAGCACGACATAGCCCGCGACGGCGAGCAGTCCACCGGCAGTCACACCCGCGATGAGCAAGCCGTCGTCCCAGAGCGGGTCGCCCGAGCGGACGATGGCGGCGCTGCGAACGACAGCGTAGGCGACGAACGGCACGAACAGGAGCGGCGCGGCGTTCCACGAGTGGGCTTGGGCGGCCACGCCGACTGCGAGCACGCCCACCCCGGGAAGTCTGGTACGCCAATCGCGAGTCGCGGGGTAGTCGCGGCCGGTCGGGAGTGTCCGAACCGCGGCAAACGCGACGACCGCGAGCCACAGGAAGTCGAGGGCGTGGTGGTCGGCGAAACCCAAGGCCGTGCGGTAGCCGTGAACTGGGAGGACAGCGAGAATCAGCAGCGACGCAAGGCCAACGCGACGGTCTCGGGAGAGCGTGACGGCGAGCACGTAACAGAGAATGGCGCTCCCGAGGGCGGCGACGGCGGGATACCACGCGAGCACGATCTCGGCCGTACCCGTACTACCGCCGAATAGTCGCGTCGTCGCAACGAGTAACGCGACGAGCAGCGGTTCGCCGCGTTCGATGCTCGCAGGAACATCGAGGATGCCCGCACCGGCGTCGAGCATCGAGAAGACGAGATAGCGGTAGTAGTAGGGGTCGTTGCCGAGCAGGACGACGTGCTCGCCGCGGAACACGCGCGGATAGACGAACGCGCGGAACGCGACCACGACGAGCAAACAGCCCAGAATCGCTGCGAGCACGCGTCGAGGAATATCGGGGAGACCGAGACGGTCGACGATGCCCAGGCCGGTACTGTCGGCTGCGGTCTCGGGGTCGGCATCGCCGAGCGCGACACGGACGGCGTGGCGGTCCGCGAGCCGGTAGCCGTCGTCGGTCTCGGTAGCGATGCCCTGGGAGACGAGTTCGCCAAACGTTCCCGAGTCGAGTGGCGTGTCGTCGAACGCCCACGCGTCGTGCTCGCGGTCGACGTCGACGACAGCCCGGAGGTCGTCGGCGAGTCCGGGCTGGTCGTCGAGGAGCGCGGCGGTCTCCTCGCGCACGTCAGTCATTATATGGGACACACTAGCGAGCCGGCTAAGGTGTTTCGACTACGCTCTGGATGGGGTATGAATGGTACTTCTTGCGTCCCGAGTCTGCTGTATTCAGGTAGCAAATCCGCACTACACTCTGATCGATATTGTCGGCCACAAGCCTTTACAATCCTGTTTTCGGCGATAACTCCTTTCCGTCGTGCCGGCGACTCCTTCGAGTATGCAAGTAGGCGGGTGTCAACGAAAATCAGCAGTTACCCTGGGGGTGCTTGTTCTCCTCTCCGGTGTGGTCGCCGGGGCGGGCGTGCCACTGTCACCAGTGGCGGGAGCGTCCACACAGACAGCAGAGTCGGACTCGACGGTCGGATTTGCGTACGTTGATAACGGTGAGTTGACGATGGTCACCAGGGATGGACGCAAGATCGATCTCAGTGTCAGTGCGAACGTGATTGGTGCTGGAAAGGATGCTGATGATGATGGCTACGTCGAGATTCCACACGTGACGAGTGATGGAACCTTGCGAATCATCGATAAAACGGGAGAGGCGATGACGTTGGCGACCGACGCTGATGCAGCGAAAACGAAGGTTGCAATCGGGGACCACGATGAAGACGGCGACGACAGTGTGTACTACACCACCGATGGTGTGTTGCAGATCACGAGCATCGCGGAGAATACAACCGAAACTCCATCCGGGACCGATACCTCGATAACAGCTGTCGCCGGTGTCGGAGATATCACTGGCGATGGGACGCCCGAAGTCGTCTACACGGATGGTTCGAACATCGGTTATTATAACGAATCAGGTAGCGAGAATAGCTTCTATACGAATAGCGTTGGGTCCGATAACGGCGTAGGCATCGGTACGCCGCGAGATTTTGACGGTGATGGAACCGCTCGAATTCCAATCGTGACGGGCAGTGGCAACGTGGCACTCGTGAATGGGAGTGGGAGTCCGGAGACACTCATGCAGAGTGGAAATGCAGCGAAATCTCCGGTCACGGCAGTCAATTGGACGAACGGCCCCGACCTCGAAGTCATCTTCCTGAACTCGAATCAGAGCAACGCGCCCTACTACGTCACGCTAGACGGAACGAGCAATCCCATCGATCCGGTTACCAGAACCGCAGACGCTGAGGCCGGCGTAGCATGGGTTCCGGATGCCCCACTAGTGCTGTCGAACTTCACACTCGCGAACGAATCGGGCACGATACAAGCATCGTTTAACTCGAGCAGCGACCTCAACGCCCTCGAGGTCACAATTGACGGCCCGGATAGCGAATCGCTCACACTCGATGCGTTCAACGAAACCACCACGAACGGCCGCTACACGTATACGGGCAACTACACACCAACGACGGACGGCACCTACAAAGTAACTCTCGACGAGGCAACTGCCGTCGATGGTGACACAGCCAGCCCCGACACGACAGACAGCACAGCAGTCGAAACAGAGCTTAATGTTTCCGGTTTAAACGCCACCGCCAACGAATTCGACCTGAATCTCTCGTTTAACGCCACGGACCAACTCTCCGATGTGGCCGTCGAGATTGGCGGCGCAGAACAGGCCTCACTCACCCTCGACGAGTTCTCAACCGCCAGCTCAAGCCCGCCCTACGAGTACACGGGCACGTACAACGCGAGCACCACCGGTGAGTACAACGTCACGCTCACGCAGGCAACAGCCGACGACCAAGTCCACGACGAGAACCGTACTGATACGGCGACTGTCGAGGCACAACTCGACGTGTGGAATTTCACGCTCGCGAACGAGACGGACGGCGTCCGCGTGTCGTTCAACGCTAGCGAGCAACTGCGTGAGACCACCGTCGAAATTGACGGGCCAACAAACACGACACTCGACTACGGCGACTTCGCGGAAACCGACACTGGTGATGGTTACGTCTATACGACGACGTATGATACAACGACTGCTGGGACGTACAACGGCACCCTCGAACGGGCGGTCGCCACGGACGACGACGTTGTCACCCCAAACCGCACCGCGAACACGACGATTGGAGAGCCGTTCGAGGTCACGAACCTCACAGCCATCACACGGCACGGCGACCTCGACCTTTCGTTCGAGGCAACACAATCGCTAATCGGAGTGACAGTCAAGATTGGCGGGACCGAAACTGGCAGCGTCCCTCTCGATGCATTCACGACGAACGACTCCAGCCCGACATACACGTATACGGGCACCTACGAGGTGAACACGACCGGAGAGTACGACGTGACGCTCACTGACGCGACCGCAACCGACGGCCGAACTCACGACGACACCCTCACGACGACTGCGACCCTTGAGCCACTGCTCGTAAATGCAACCCTCACTGATGCAACCGACCAGAACGCCGCCGTCAACGAATCCGATCGCGTCACCGTCACGGCAACCGTCTCGACGGCTGCCGACAGCGTGACTGCCGACGCCGCCGCGTTCGGCGCCAGTTCGATTACACTGACAGCCATCGGCGACACGACGTACCGGGAGACAATCGACGTCGCGGTCCGGAACGCGACCGAGCCACGAGCCATCCCCGTTACAGTAACCAGTGTCTCTGATCGGGAGAGTGGCGAGACGACGAACACGGTGCTGGTCGATACGGAACCACCAACCGTTGATGCCGGCGCCAATCGAACCGTCGACAACGGGACCCAAGTCACGTTCAGCCCTACACGCGTCGTTGAGCCAACAACCCGAACTGTCGAACACACGTGGACGGTCGCCGGCGAGGTTCTGCGCGGCGAAAACGTGACGACGACAATCAATAAGCCGGGCACCTATACGGCACGCCTCGCGGTCATGGACGCTGCCGGAAATATCGGCCGCGACAGCGTGACGGTTACCGTCGAGGCGTCCGAGACGACGCAGGCACCGAGTAGCGGTTCAGGTGGCGGCGGTCCGTCTGGCGGCGGCGGGGGCTTTGTAAGCCCAGCAACAACCGACACGCCAACCGAGACGACAGCCCCGCCTCAGACAACGACCCACCCACCAGCAACAACGACAGCGAGTGAGGGCAATAGTGTGGAGACGTCGACACGCACAACACCGGAGCCATCCACCACATCACCCACACTGACAACCGCCGCACGTTCCGAACCTCCCTCCCACAACGTCGAGATGCCGTTCGGTGATATCTTCGGAGTTCCCCGTAGTGCAACAATCGTCGGCATTACCGTTGCGATACTCATCGTGCTTCGGCGTTCAAACAGCCGATAGGTTGTCCCAGTGTCGATATCACAACTTCAGTGGCGCTGTCTAGTTGAGTTAGTTTGAGAAGCGAGCAGGTCGTTGAGTTTCTTGTCCAAAGATGCTCGCAGACCTGCTCACGAGAGCTATGAACCGGATTTAGAAGAAGCTTGGGAGAATGAGCGGACGGCGACGTCCGTCAGGGCGTTCGCCGTCCGCCTCCATCAGACCAGTTTTTCACTCAGAGAAACAACAACGATCTTAGCGGAATTAGGCGTACAACACTCGCATGGAGCGTTTTGGAACTGGGTGCATCGGCTGGCTGATAGTATGTGCGACCCGCCTGAGGCGCAGCCCACGCGGGTCGCTGTTGACGAGACCGCTGTCAAGATTGACGGTGAGTGGTCTCGGCTATATGCTGCAATAGACATCGAGACAAAGTTAATTCTCGATGTCGCGTTGTTTGGGCGGCATGGCACCGATCCAGCAGCTGCGTTTCTGCAGAAACTTCAAGAGAACCATGATCTCTCGGAGGCTGAGTTTCTCGTCGAACAATTCGGCTATCAAACTTCCCTTGCTCGATTAGGGTTGAGCGGTCGGGTCAACTATACCGACCGAAACCTGATTGAAACGTGGTTTCACACGCTCAAAGTACCGGTCGACCGCTTCCATAATTTGTGGGTGGGCAGTCGGTCGAGCGTCCGTGAGTGGCTTGAATGGTTTATGAATTACTACAACCGCCACAGACCGCACCAAGCTCTCGATGGAAAGACACCAATCGAGGAGGTCCAGAACTAGACAGTGCCAGAATACAGAAAGCATTTACCAACGGATACGCTTAGATTCGGGTACCCCTACCCGAAATGGCGGCTGTGAAAACCCCTGATTCACCGTTTCGGCGGAATCAGGTTGGAGCAGGCGTCTGGGCTGACTGACCTGACTCAGTCACCGATGACAATTCAAACATGACAGACACGACAAATAAGCTTCGCGCGGTCTTCCTGACGGCGCTGATGATCGGCTCCGTATTCGCAGCCGGCATCGCGTTCACAGGAGGGGCCGCTGCGCAGGCAGGTAACATCGACGACGGGCGTTCGAACGCCTTGACGAGCGATGCTCCGGATGGAACGAACAAGACGGTTGGACCGAACTCGACCGTCTATCAGGGCGAGACCGACCTCGTCTTCGTAAACGAGAACGGTAACACTGAGACGGCGGAGTCGCTGTCGCGGACTGGTGGCTCTAGCGAAGGCGTGCCGCTTGGCATGCCGATCAGTGAGGACCAGACCACCGGTACCTACGACCTTAACGGGCCGACCGGCGGCACCGGCGGGCTCCAAGTCACCGTCGCCGAACCCAGCATTTCGAACCTCGAAGTGCAAAACGAAGGCGGCGCTGACGTCTCCGGTGGCGTCCTCACCACCAACTCCGACACCGCAACCGTCCACGTACAGTACAATTACTACAACGCTGAATCCGTCGAGATCTCCGTCGAAGACGAAGACGGCCTCGACGTCACTAACGAAATCGTCAGCAGCTCTGAAGTGAACAACGGCAACGGGAACGCCGAGTTCACAATCGACCCGCAGGCAGTTAGCTCGGGCGACTACACCATCAGCGTCTCCGGTGTCGACGACCTCGACTTCGGTGACGCTTCCCAGAGCACTACCGTCACGATCTCGTCCTCACGGACGGCCTCGCTGAACCTGGCCTCCGACGAGATCGTGCAGGGTGAGAACCTCCAGTACACCGCCGAAAACAGCCCGGAAGGCAGCGTCCACGCCGTCACGATCGAGGACAGCTCCTTCCGCAACGGTGTTGACGACGCGACGGCGGAGAACATCTTCCGGAACGTCGGCGACACCCTCGCCTCCGGCGTGACCGACGACCACGCCTGGGCGACCATCGAGATTGACGGCGGCAACGCCGTTGGGTCGATCAACACCCAGTACCTCGAAGACGCTTCCGTCGACGTTGAGCTGTACCCGGCAAACAGCTCTACAAACGATTACATCCACTCCGACAACACGGTCAACGCGACCGCACTCGCAGAGCTGGAACCCGACGACGACCAGTCCTTCGACGTGACCCAGGGGACGGTCTCCCTGGACAGCCCGACGGGGGCGTACGTCGTGGGCTCGGAAGCCGTCGTTAACGGCACTGTGAGCGCCGGTGTCGACGAAGTCGCGATCTACGCACGCAGCAACAACAACTTCCAGCACGTCGAAATTGACGGCGACAACACGATCGAAGTCGCCAGCGACGACACGTTCGAAGAGGAAGGCGTTGTCCTCACCCAAGGCGCGGGTGACGGGAACAACCTGCTCTCGCTGCCGGGGACGTACCGGCTCGGTGTCATCAGCGCTGAAGACGCCGACACAGACAACTCCGGCACCGTCGACGGGGAACTCAACACCTCCGCGTTCAACGGCGGTGTGAGCAGCGTCTCCTCGATCACGGTGACGGACACGGAGCTGAACGGCTCGTTCACCACCTACAACGGCCAGGTGGCCATCGAAGACGGTGAAGTCGGCGTGGAAGGCACCGCGCCCGGTAAGGACAACCTCGTTGTTGCGCTGGTCGACCAGCGCGGCAACGCGGTAGCCCACGTCATCTCCGTTGACAACGACGGTACGTTCGACGACGACAGTCTCAGCCTCGGCGACCTGAATGAGGGCTCCGTTTCCGCCCACATCCTCTCGTCCGGCCGTGACGGTGTCTTCGGCGAAGATGGTGCAGGCCCGAACACGGAATCCGAGCTCGAGACTTATATTGAGTCGAACTGGGCGAGTGGTTCCAGTAGTGGCGAGCAGGTTCGCGAGCAGATTCTCGCGAACACGGTCGACGACACGGCCAGCGACGACCTGATCGTCACCGAAGAGTTCCGGCTTGCCAGCGCTCTCACGACCATCGAGTCCGTGAGCGGCGTTGAATCCGGTGGCACCCTCACGGTTGAGGGGCAGACGAACCGCCAGCCTGACGACAACACCATCACGGTCGAGCTGCTCGACTCTGATGGTGACTCGGTCATGCTCACCAGCACCGAAGAGTGGGGCATGAACGGGCAGTGGTCCGTTGAGATGAGCCTCGCTGACGTCGAGCCTGGCGAGTACACGGTCGAATCCGACGACGGTGAAACGATCGACCGCCAGGATGTCGAAATCGTCGAAGAGGTCGAAGAGACCACGCAGGAGCCGACCACGCAGGAGCCGACCACGCAGGAGCCGACGACCACCGAGGAGTCGACGACTGCAGCGCCGACCACCACCGAGGAGTCGGCCGGCACCACGGAGGATACTGGTGGCGAATCCGGTAGCGGCATCCCCGGCTTCGGCATGGGCATCGCGCTCATCGCCGTGCTCGGCGCCGCCCTGCTGGCACTCCGCCAGAACTAACGAATCACGACCTGACCGCCCGTAACGCGGTCACCTAACGACGTACGCGATTTCTTTCTTTTGCGCGCTACGCCCTGTAGCGACGGCTCTATCCGACACGACCGCTGGGCCGTATTCGC
>NZ_WPCF01000079.1 GCF_009741975.1 Halobacterium sp. CBA1126
GGCGAACCGCGCGACGACGGCGAACGCGGCGACCGCGGCGACGGCGCTCGGCGGGAACACGGCGAGCGCTGCGAGCGCCACCACGCAGCCCATCGCCGCCGCCATCAGCCCGTACGCGAGCCGCCGCGCGCCGGGCTTCCCGAGGACGACGGCGACGCTGCGCTTGTCGATGGAGCGGTCGTAGTCGTAGTCCTGCGCGTCGTCGACGACCTTCACGCCCGAGAGGAGCACGAGCAGCACGCCGGCGAACGCGACCGGGCGGACCGCGAGGCTCTGGGCTTGCGCGTAGTAGCCGCCGACGAGCGCGACGGCGATGCCGAACGGGTAGCCCGTCGTCGTCGTGACCGGATTCGTGTCGAGTTGCGGGGCGTGGTGGTACGCGACGAGCCACGCGGGCACGGCGAGCGCGGCGGCGCCGGGGCCGGCGAGCCACCAGAGTGCGGCGACACAGGCGAAGAACGCTACTGACGCGGCGCGCACGACGAGCCGACAGCCCGCCGCCGTCAGGGGGTGGTCGTCGTCCTCGCCGCGCACGTGGAAGTCCACGTAGCCGTCCTTCACGTGGGCGGTGTAGACGGCGGCGAACATCGCGGCGAGGTGGACGCCCGCGACGGCCAGCGAGAACTCGCCCGCGAGCACGGCGCCGAACCCGGCGGCCGCCAGCGGCGGAAGCATGAACACCGGGTGGACCTGTGACGCCAGCGCCGCGACGGTCGCGCGGCCCCCACTCCCGTGCCGCGTGATGTGCATACACGTATCAAGGGACGCGGCCGGCATAACTGTCAGGGAGCGAACTACGCGACCGACAGCGAAAACGAGGGTACTACCGCAGCGCGTTCGTCGCCTCGCGCATCACGTCGAGGGCCTCGCGGAGCTGTTCGGCGTCGGTCGCGTACGAGATGCGGGCGTAGCCCTCGCCGTGCTCGCCGAACGCCTCGCCGGGCACGACGACGACGCCGCGGTCGATGACTTCGTCCACCCAGCCGTCGGGGACTTTCGGCATCGCGTAGAACGCGCCCTCCGGCTTCGGGACGTCCAGCCCCATGTCTTCGAGGCCGTCGAGGACGAGGTTGCGGCGCTCCTCGAACTGGGCGACCATCTCGTCGACGACGTCCTGCGGCCCCGTGAGCGCGGCTTCCGCGGCGTACTGGGCCGGCGCGCTCGCGCAGGCCTGGGAGTACTGGTGGACGCGCAGCATGCGCTCGGCGCGGCGCTCGCTGGCCGCGACCCAGCCGAGCCGCCACCCCGTCATCGAGTACGTCTTCGAGCACGCGCTCACCACGACGACGTTGTCCGTCTCAGCGAACTCCATCGGCGACCGGTGCTCGCCGTCGAAGACGATGTGCTCGTACACCTCGTCGCTCACGCAGAGCACGTCGTGCTCGTCGGCGATGCGCGCGAACTCCCGCATGTCCTCCGGGGACTGCACCGCGCCCGTCGGGTTCGCGGGGGAGTTCACGACGAACGCCGCCGTGTCCTCCGTGACGTTCTCCTCGACGGTCGCGGGGTCGAGCGTGAGGTCCTCGCGCAGCGGCAGGCCGACCGGCTCGCCGCCCGCGATGCGGGTGAGCGCGTCGTAGGAGACGAACCCGGGGTCCGGGAACAGCACCTCCTCGCCGGGGTCGACGTGGGCCTCCAGCGCGAGGTGCAGCGCCTCGCTCCCGCCCGAGGTCGCGATGACGCCCTCCGGCGCGACGTCGAGGTCGTTGTCGCGGTCGTGCTTCTCGACGATGGCGTCCACGAGTTCGGGCGTCCCGCGGTTCGACGTGTACGCGTCCGCGTCGCCGGCCTCGATGGCGTCGACGGCGGCCCGCCGGGCGTGTTCGGGCGTCGGGAAGTCGGGCTGGCCGAGCCCGAGGTTGATAGCGTCCTCGCCGGCCGCCTCGAACACTTCCCGGATGCCGCTGATGGAGATGGCTTCGACTCGCTGGGAGAACTCCGTCATACCAACGACGCGTGCTGCGGGCGCCATAATTCCTCCTGTCCGGCGCCGGGGAGAAGACTTATTGTCGCGCTGCTGGTAGGTCCTCGCATGGCAGACGACTCCCCGTGGGTGCCGCGCTGGACGGTCCTCGCCACCGCCGCCAGCGGCGTCCTCGCCGTGCTCGCGTACGCGCTCGCCCTCCCGTACGCGAGCCACCTGACCGGCGTCGCCGCGGTCGGCGTCCTGTACGTCCTCTACAAGTGGGGCCAGCACCGCGAGCGCCCCTCGAAGTACAGCGACGACCCCGACGAGAAGCGCCGCCAGATGGAACAGGAGGGCCGCGCGGGCGGCTACGGCGGCAACTTCTGACCGCCGGGCTTCCGCGAGCCGAACCGTTTTCTCCCGCAGTCCCCGAACGCGAGCATGGACCTCTCTGTCGTCGACCTCTCGCCGGTCCCCGAGGGCGGCACCGCGACGGACGCCTACGCGAACACCGTCGCGGCCGCCCGGCAGGCCGAGCGCCTCGGCTACTCGCGGTTCTGGGTCGCCGAGCACCACGGCCGGGGCGACACGCTCGCCGGCACCACGCCCGAAGTGCTGCTCGGCCACCTCGCGGCGGAGACGGACGCGATTCGACTCGGCTCCGGCGCGGTCCTGCTGAACCACTACAGCCCGCTGAAGGTCGCCGAACAGTTCGCGCGATCGACGCGCTCGCGCCCGGTCGCGTCGACGCCGGGCTCGGCCGCGCGAACGGGTCGCCCGCCGTCGACCGCGCGCTCGGCACCGACCGCCACGTCTCGAACCCCGACGAGGACCACCGCGAGAAAATCGAGGCCGTCGTCGCCCACCTCCACGACGACTTCCCCGACGGCCACGCGTACGCGGACATCGAGATTCCGCGCTCGGCCGAACGCGCCCCCGAACCGTGGGTCCTCGGCTCCAGCCCGTCCAGCGCGGAGATCGCGGGGAAGCTCGGGCTGCGGTACTGCTTCGCGGCGTTCATCCGCCCGCAGTTCGCGGTCCACGCCTTCGAGCAGTACCGCGAGGCGTTCGAGCCCTCGGCGCTGCCGGGCGGCGTCGACGAACCCGAGGGCATGGTCGCCGTCAACGCCGTCTGCGCGGAGACCGACGAGGCGGCGGCGCGGCTCCGCGCGACCGCCGAGGCGTCCTTCCAGCGGCTGAAACGCGGCGAGACCGGCACGGTGCCGTCCGTCAAGGAGGCCGTCGACGAACTCGGCGGCGTCCCCGAGCCCACGCCCGCGACGCTCGACGAGGACGAGTGGCCGCGCGCCATCTCCGGCAGCCCCGAGACGCTGGCCGGCCTCCTCGAACAGCTGGCGGACCGGGTCGGCGTCGACGAGCTGATGATTCAGCACACCGTGGCCGACCACGACGACGCGCTCCGCTCGCACGAGCTCGTCGCCGACGCGGTCGGGCTGACGCCGCGCTGACCCGCGGTCCCGCTACGCGGGCTGTTCGTCGGCCGATCGGTCCGCGTCGACGTCCACGCCCGTGAACTCGAAGCGCGCGCCGCCCGCCTCGCCCTCCGTCACCGCGACGCTCCAGCCGTGGGCCTCCGCGATGCTGCGGACGATGTTCAGGCCGAAGCCGGTGCCGTCGGCGGCCGTCGAGTGCCCCACCTCGAACACCGTCTCGCGGTCCTCCGGCGGGATGCCCGGGCCGTCGTCGGCGACGTAGAAGCCCGCTGCGTCCTCGATGGTGCCGACGGAGACCGTGACGTCGCTGCCCGCGTGCTCCAACGCGTTCCGGAAGAGGTTCTCGAACAGCTCCCGGATGCGGCTCTCGTCGCCCGAGACCGCGCCCAGCGAGGAGTCCACGTCCAGCGTCGCCGACTCGGTCTCCGTGGTCGACCACGCGTCCTCGGCGACCGCGCGGAGGTCGACGCGCTCGAACTCGCTGACCAGCTGGCCGGTGCGCGCGAGCGCCAGCACGTCGTCGACGAGCTCGTTCATCCGCGTGAGCGCGTCAGCGGCGCGCTCGAGCGCCTCGCTGTCCCGGTCCTCGCGCTCGAGCGCCACCGACCCCGCCGCGACGTTCAGTGGGTTCCGGAGGTCGTGGCTGACGACGCTCGCGAACTCCTCGAGGCGGTCGTTCTGGCTCGCCAGCTCGCGCTCGCGGCGGCGGAGCTGCTGGCGGGCTTCCAGCGACGTGACGGCGTGCCCGATGGTCTCCCCGAGCTCCGTCAACACCTCCCGCTCGGGCTCGTCGAAGACGTACGCGCGGTCGGCGTACAGGCTCAGAATCCCGTAGACGTCGTCGCCGTCCGTCAGCGGGACGACCGCCACCGACTCGACGCCGTGCTCGGCGAACAGCTCCCGCCACGGCTCCATCGACGGGTCCGTCCGCACGTCCTGCGAGCACTGAATCTCCCCGGTCCGGATGGCGCGGCCGCCCGCGCCCTGCCCCTGATCGTCGTCCTCGTCGACCGCGACGACGATGGACTCGTAGTAGTCGTCCGGCAGCCCCGCCCACGCGTCCGGCGTGAGGACGTCGTCGCCCGGCTCGTAGCGGCCGATCCACGCCGACTCGTAGGCCGCGGACTGCTGGAGGCGCTCGCAGACCCGCCGCTCGAGCTCACCGCGCGTGTCCGAGTCCACGATCTCACTGGTTGCGACGCGGAGCGTGTCGTTGATGCGGTTCAGCTGGTCGACTCGGAGCTGCTGTCGGCGGCGGCGCGCGTCGTAGACGCCCACGAGGTAGCCGGTGAGGCTGCCCAGCGTCGCGGCGTCCACGAGCGTTGATGACGCGTTCGGCGGCAGCGGCTCGGTGGCGAGGAAGCTCGCGAACAGCCACGTCGTCGCCGCCACAAGCACCGCCACGCCGAACCCCACCCACAGCAGCGTCCGCGCGACGAACTGGCCGGCGACCACCTCGGTGCGCGCAATCTGGACGCCCGCGGCCACGACGGCGACGGCCAGCAGGAACGGCACGACCCCGTTCACCACGGCGAGCGCCGGCGCGTCCCACAGCACGCCGACTGTCCGCGCGTGGAACGCGGCGAAGGCGAGGCCGAGCGCCGCGACGACGGCGCCGCCCGCCCGAGCTGAGGTGGTCACAGTTCTTCCGCCCTTTCGCCCCGTGCGGACAAGAGTCTACTCCCCGTCGCGGTGACCGCTCACAGCTCGATGCGTTCGACGAGCTGGTCGCTGTCCCCGCCCGTGTTCAGCGCGACGATGCGGACGTCGTTCTCGATGCCGGACTTGTGGAGTTTCTCCTTCAGGAGGTTGTCCACCTGGTAGACGCCCGCCGCGTTCCGCATCTCGATCTCGACGCGCACGGGCCGCTCGTCGCCCTCCTGCAGGGTCACCGAGTCGATGGCCTGACTGGAGATGGTGTTGATGCCGCGGCCGCCGCGCTCGTAGGGGAGCCGCGAGCGCCCGCGCTCCATGTCGAGGCCGTCCGCGACGCGAATCACGCCGGCCTCCGTCGTCAGCGGGTCCTCCTCGGTGTGGTGGCAGAGAATCGCGTGAAGCACCTCCGCCTTCACGCGCACGGCCTCCGGCGTCGCGTAGAACTCCGGGAGGATGCGGTCGAGGAGGTCCGCCGCCAGCGGAATCGAGTAGTACGCGTGCGCGTCGCGGTGGACGACGTGCCCGATGTCGTGCAGCGTCGCCGCGAGCGCGACCACAACGGCCTCGTCGGCCTCCTCGAGCCCCTGATCGGCCGCGCCGTTGAACGCCACGTCCCCGCGCTTCAGCAGGTCGTAGAGCCGCAGCGCGCGGTTCCGCACGATCTCGATGTGCTTCGAGCCGTGGTCGTTGTACCCCTTCCGCTTCACGGGGTTGACGTTCTGGGCCTCGAGGTACGTCGCGATCTCGGGGTCGTCGGTGACGAACTCCAAGACCTCGTTCAGGCGCTCGTCCGGGAACGCGTGCTCGGCGTCCGGGTCGTACTCGCGGTCGCCGTCGGACTGCGTGGCGTCGCTCATCCCTCGGTGGTTCGCGGGCCGGCGTGAAAAACCGTGTGACGGACGCGAGTGCGGTCCCGTCCCGGCCGCCCTCGGCGAGGGTGCGCTCGCCCCGCTCCCGGCCGTTCGACGGCATTATTGTCGCACTGAAAGGAGCATAAAGCCTATAATCGAGAGTAGGCTACCATCGAGTAGCGATGTTCACCAGTACTCCCCTGTTCATCGGCGGGCTGCCGGGCGGCATGGAGTGGGCAGTCATCCTGCTCATCGCCGTCCTCCTGTTCGGCGCGAACAAGATTCCGAAACTCGCCCGCTCCAGCGGCGAGGCCATCGGCGAGTTCCAGAAGGGCCGCGAAGAGGTCGAACAGGAGCTCCAGGAGATGCGCGACGGTCCCGAAACCGACGACGAGACCGAGACCACCACGGACACCGACACCACGTCCACTACCACGGACGCGGACTCGACGGACACCGACGCGGACTCCGAGAGCACGTCCAACAACTAACGTAACGGTTTTTCTCCGGCCCGCCCTCGCTCGACGTGGAGGGCGTGTGGCCAAGCGGATACGGCGAGAGGTTCCTAACCTCTAGACCGCGGGTTCGAGTCCCGCCACGCCCGCTCGCTCACTTCGTTCGCTCGCGGCCGTGGCGTAGTTCGCAAACGCGAAGCGTTTGCTCACTCCCGCCACGCCCTGCATCAACGACTGAATCAGTAGGCTGCGCTTCCCTCCCGCTTGCCGGCTTCCCTACTGTTCGGCCGTCACACGGGCGCTCGTAGTCGTTCGCTGACACCTCCCCGTCAGGTTCTTGCGTCCCACCGGCGAACTGGGGAGGCATGGACGCGCGCGGGCAGAGCGAGGTCATCGGCCTGGTGCTGTTGCTCGCCATCACGGTCGCCGGGGTCGGCGTCGTGGTCGCGGCGGGCGGCAGCGCGCTCGACGCCGCGCAGGACCAGTCGTCGGTCCAGCGCGCCGAGCAGTCGATGAGCCTCTTCGACGCGCGCAGCGCGCTCGTCGCGCTCGGGCGGGCGGACGGCCAGTCGCTGACGCTGGCGAACGCCGAGCGCGGCAGCTACGAGGTGCGTCCGGACACCGGGCGCATGGCCGTCGTCAGGGAGTCCGAGGACGGGTCGACGACCGAGTACCTGAACACGTCCCTGGGGTCGGTCGTCTACGTGAACGGCGACAGCGAGGTCGCGTATCAGGGCGGTGGCGTCTGGTACTCGCGGGGCGCCGGCGCGGAGATGGTGTCGCCGCCGGAGTTCAACTACCGCGACGCGACGCTCACCCTCCCCGTGATTCGCGTGACGGGGGACGCGCAGTCCGCGGGCGGCGCGCCGACCGCTCGCGTGACGCGCAACGAAGCCCGGTCGAACCGCTCGGTGTTCCCCGGGCCGGGACGGACGAACCCGCTCCAGGACGGCACCGTGACCGTCGCCGTGGAGAGCGACTACTACCGGGGCTGGGCGTCGTTCTTCCGCTCGCGCACCTCCGGCAACGTCTCCGTGTTCCCGGACGAGCAGCGCGTCGAACTGGAACTCGTCGCGCGCGGCGGCGGTGGCCAGTTCTCGCTCAGCGACACGCCACAGGAGCTCCGCGGGCTCCCGGCCGACGACCCGATTCAGTCGATGACGTTCACGCTCCGGCCGAAGAACCCCTCCGGGTTCCGGCCGATGGACTGGTCGATGGTCGCCGACAGCGGCGGGTCCGAGGAGTTCCGCGTGAACATCCCGAGCGGTAAGCCGTGCGACGACGAGACGCTCAAAGTGACCGCGACGTACGACGACGGCGGCACGACGCACACGTGGGAGAACGACTCCGCCGTGCAGGAGTCGGGGTCGGCGTTCACCGTCGACTGCGACGACGGCGAGCCGACGCTCCACCTCGACCTCACCGGCGAGACGAACCTCTCGTACGTCGGCGACGGCGACTCCCCGCTGGAGAACGACTCCGTCGGCGCCATCGTGAACTACGCGTTCGGCGACATGGGGCCGAACGTCGACCTCCGCGTCGAGAAGCAGGGGAACGGTAACTCGGCGGGCGTCGAACTGGACAAGTCCACCGGGACGGTGGAGTACGGCTCCTCCGCGGAGCGCGTCGTCACGTTCCTCCACGTCACGGAGAACGCCGTGAACGTGACCGTCGAGTAGGGTTACGAGAGTTCGACGCCGACCGAGACCGCCTGCACGTACACGTCGTCGCCGAGCGCGCACTCGACCTCGCCGGTGCGGCCGTCCGACGGGCCCTCGCAGGTCGCTCCCACGTCCTCCGTGAGGTACTGTTCCCAAGCCGCGGCCCGCGGCGACTCCACCGTGAGGTTCGTCGCCGCCCGGAACCGGGAGACGTCGCGCGTGTCGACCTCGGTCTGGACGAGCACGCGCCGCGTGTCGTCCGTGGAGACGCCGCTGCTCGCGGCGCGCGTGTCCACCAGCGGGACGAGCGTGCGGTCGCCCGCGGTGACCCGCGGCTCCCCGAACAGCACCGCGTTCTCGCCGTACTGCCGGAACAGCGCGCCGTTCGAGAAGACGATTCGGTCGCCGTCGTCCGCGCGGTAGACCAGCGGGCGAATCGTCGCCTCGTAGTAGCCGCTGTCGGCAGTCGAGACGTTGAACGTCACTTCCTCGCCGAAGCCGAGCCTGCCGTCCGTCAGCGACAGCTCCGTCGTCCGACTGGGCGCCCCCCGGACCGCGAGGTCTTCGACGTTCGCGTCGAGAACCTCGAACGCGCGCTCGGTGTTCTCGAACTGCTGGGCGTCCCGCGCGCTCGTGAGCGCGTCGAACCCGCCGACGTAGACGACCGCGACCGTGGAGACGATGATGCCGAAGACGAGGACGAACCCGAGGGTGTCGCTGACCGCGCGACCGTCGCCGAGGCCGCCGACGCGCACGCTACGCATCCTCGACCTCCAGTTCGCCGCCGTCGTAGGTCACGACGAAGTCGCCGCCGGAGACAGTTCCTCCTTCGACGGGCGTCTCCGTGCGGAACTCAACCGTGACGGTGACGTCCGACCGGTCGGCGTCGAGGACGACGTTCCCGCTCCCCGACTCGTTTATCGCGACGTCGTACCGGAAGCCCGCGACGCTCCCCGGCGCGTCCACCGCGTACCGGACGCTGCCGCCGTCGCTGGCTCGCGCGAGCCGGTCGGCCGCCGCGAGGTCCGCCGCGACGCGCTCGCCGACGACCCGCAGTTCGGTCTCGACGGCGCGGTCGCGCTGGGTCTCCACGAGCGACCCCGTGGAGAACAGCAGCATCGTCACCAGGATGGCGGCGACGCCGACGTTGAGCACGTACCCCAGCGCCGTCGACACGCCGCGGTCGTCGCCGCCGAACGGGCCTACGTCCGCCACACGACCACCTCCACTTCGACGACGGCGTACGCGTGGCCGGGCGCGTTCGGCGCGAGATAGCGCTCGCCCTCCGCGTTGTCGACGTCCGCGACCGTCTCGTCGGTCGGGACGAGCGCCGCGCCGTCGCGTTCGGTCACCGGCTGGTCGTCGTAGAGGGTGACCAGCCGCGTGGCGGCGACGGCGTCCGCGCTCGGCTGGCCGTGGTACGCGAGCCGGCGGACGCGGCGCTCGCCCGCCTCGCCGACGTAGTGGACGTTGACGTTGTACGCGACGGCGCGGTCGCCGAACGTCTCCTCGACGGCGAGCAGGAACGACGCGCCGGGCGGCTCGCCGACGTAGTAGCCGTCGTCGCCGGCGTCGGTGAACGACGCGCCGGTGCCGTTCCAGTACCGGAGCGTCCGCGAGAGGTTGCCGTTCGCGCGCTCGGTCGCCAGCAGCCCCGAGGCGACGCGCTCGTGCTGGGTCTCGATGTGCTGGCTGGCCGTGCTCGCGGTCAGCGGCGTCACCGCGGTCGCCTGAATCGTGAACGCGACCGTCGCGACGACCAGCAGCGCGGCCGCGACGCCCTCGAGGGTGTGCGCTTGCGCCCGCACGCTACCACACCCTCACGACGAGCTCGTGGCGGTCGCCGCCGACGGTCACGCTCCGCCACGCGACGGTGGCGTCCGCGTCGTCGGGCACGGACTGGCCGGCCGCCGCGCGCACGCCGTCGACGCTCGCGACGTCGCCAGCGGTGGTCGTCAGCGTCACGTTCACCGACTTGTAGTCGCGCAGCGCCAACTCCCCGGCGGGGTCGCCGTCCGCGAAGAACGCGGCCGTCCGGTCGGCGTCGAGCGCGTACGGCCGGTCCGGTGACGCGAGCCGGTCGGTCGCGAGGTCGTCCGCGACGCGGTTCACGGAGACCGGGTCGCCGACGTCCGGGTCGGCGAACGGCGTGATGATGCCGGGGACGAACGCGAACGCGAACGCCACCGTGACGAGGAAGACGCTGACGCCGACGGCGAAGTCCATGGTGGTCTGTGCTCGGGTCATGCGAGGGAGAACGCGACGAGCGCGACGGTCGGCATCGCGACCGCGAACTTCACGCCCGAGAGCAGGTCCGCGTCGCGGATGTACCCCGCGACGAACCCGGAGATGACGCCCTGCATCGTCACCGCGTGGAAGAACATCATCCCCAGCAGGTCCGTGTCGATGCCGCCGCCGAAGCTCAGCTGGCTGGACGCGCCGCCCGCGCCGCCGGTGCCCGCGGCGGACGTCGACAGCCCGCTCATCGTGCCGAGGAACTTCACCTGGAGGATGAGCATCACCGCCAGCAGCGTGAGGTACGTCATCACGATGATGACGACCTGCATGCGGGCCCGCGAGCGGCGCTCGCGCTCGATGTCGTCCTGGTTCTCGCTGGCCTGCGCGGCCGTCGACAGCACCGCCGTGATCTGGCTGGACGCCTCCTGGGCCTTCGTGATGAGCTTCACCGTGCGGGCGAGCCGCGGGATGTGGTACTTGTTGTTGAACTCGACGAGCGCGCGCTTCAGACTCGTGCCGTAGTTCACCTTCGCGTACATCGTCTCGAACTCCTCGCCGAGCTTCCCGCTGGTCGTCTCCGAGACGGCGCCGATGGACTCCAGAATCGTCATCCCCGTGTCGTTCGCCGAGGAGAGCTTCCGAAGGTTGTCCGAGAGCTTGTTCGTGATGCGGCGCCGCGAGCGCACGTTCCACTCGCGGAACACCGCCAGCGGCACGCCGATGATGTACAGCGGGAGGTAGACGTAGAGGAACGTCCCCCAGATTGGGGCGTCGACCATGCCGTCGAGGGACGTCGGCGCGACCCCCGCGAGGACGCCGTTCGCGACGAGCACGAGCGTCACGGGCACCGAGAACGCGAGCGTGAAAAGGGGATTGTCGCGGAAGAACCGCGCGGGGTGGCGCATCACCTGCTTGGTCTCGTAGGTGCCCTCGCGGCGCTTCACGCGGTCGAAGATGGCGTACTCGCCGACGAACCGCTCCACGAGGCCGAGGTTCAGGAGGCCGGGCTCGCGGCGGCCCGCCTCCTCGCCCTCGAACTCGAGGAAGCCGTCCCCGAGTTCATCCTGTTTGACCGTGGAGACGAGCACGAGGAAGCCCAGGCCGACGACCGGCGTGAGCACGTAGACGGTCGCGTACAGCAGCTGCATCTGGGCCTGCCCGAGCATGCTCATGATGACGAGGATGATGATGAGCAGCAGCGGGAACAGCGACAGCGTCATGTACATCTCGCCGAACAGCTCCAGCGTGTCGAGCGTGAGCTCCTGTTGCTGTTTGGCGGTGCGCATGTGCTTGTCCTTCTTGTCCGAGAGGAACTCCGTCATGTCCCCGCCGGAGTTGATGATGGAGAGCATGTCCGTGAGGAACTGGCTGAGCTCGTCGCTGGGCGTCTCCATCGCGCGGTTCCGCACCGCCGACCGGTAGTCCGTGTCGAAGTACTCGGTCTCCTGGACGATGCTGCGGAACTCCATGGCCACCTCGCCGTAGGTGTCGTCGGCCTTCGCCATCGCCTCCAGAATCTCCAGCTGGTTCATGCCGCCGATGGACAGCGCGTACATGAACGAGACGGCGTCGGGCAGCAGCATGTTAATCTCGCGCTCCCGGGAGTTCGACCGCATGTACGGCACCGCGAGCAGCCCGCCGGCGCCGAGCGCGAACCCCAGCAGCCCGAACACGAGGCCGGTGGCGACGACGAGCGCGGGCACCTTCAGCGCCTGTATCACCGCCAGCAAGGTCTCGTTCGGGACGGGGACGCCGATGAGCGTCTCCGTCTCCACGAGCCCCGTGTAGAAGAGGCCGTAGCCGAGCCCGAGCCCGAGCAGCCACAGCGCGAGGCCGACCGCGACGCCGA
>NZ_WPCF01000118.1 GCF_009741975.1 Halobacterium sp. CBA1126
CGTACGTCTCCGACGTCGAGCAACTGGCCGACCGCGACGACGCCGAACGGGTCGACAGTGGTGTCGTGCTCGTCGTCGACGGCGAGCGCGGCCGCAGCGTCTTCCAGAAGATCACGGGGATGGGCGCGATGGACTTCGGGTCCGCCGCGATGGACGACCCCGGACACGTCGACCGCGACCTCGCGGGCGGCGACTGTCCGCACGCCAGCGACGGCCCCCAGGAGCACAGCCCCCAGTTCGCGTTCTCGTTCGCGGAGCCGAAGAACGAGGAGGTCGGCGGCCTCTACGCGGAGGGCGACGTCATCCACGCCTACGTCTACTGTTCCTGCGGCGAGTCGTACTCCGACAAGTGGCTCGCCGGCGAGCGCTAGCTACTCCTCGTCCTCGCGGTCGAGGCTGCGGAACCCGTCGAGGATGACCTGTTTCGCGGTCGCGCCCTGGCTCGTCCAGTGGTTCGCGTAGTCCAGCATGTCCTCGTAGATGTCGGGCTTGCAGCCCGCTGCCTTCGGGTGGCCGCCGCCGTTGACCTGCCGGGCGACCTCGTGGGCGCGCTGGAAGTCCTCGGTGCCGCGGATGCTCGCGCTCCCGGAGGGCTTCACGACGACCGCGGCGTCGGCGCCCTGCTCGCGAAGCGCCTCGGCGACCTCGTTCTGCGAGCAGCGGCCGTACGTCACGCCGACGGTCCAGCCGTTGACCTCGCGGATGGCGGCGCGGTCGACCGCGCGGTCGATGAGTTCGTGCTTCTCGACGCGGCGCTCCTCGAGGAACTCCATGACGTCCTCGGGGAGGTCGGCGCCGTGCTCCTGGATGGTCTCCATGTACTCGTCGGTGTCCACCCAGTAGGAGTAGTCCGCGAGGTCGTCGCTGCGCGGGTCCTCCTTCAGCCAGAGGTCGTGGTCGCGGGTGACCGCCGCGAGCTCTTTGAGGTACCGCGGGAGGTCCGCGTCGATGGAGCGCACCGCCACGTCCGCGGTGCACTCCTCCTCGGAGTCGCCGATGACGAGGTCGACGCCCGCCTCGCGGACGGCCTCGGCGACCTCGTCCGTCCACTGGTGGTGGTCGAACCACCGGACCTCGCCGGCGTGCTCGACGAGGTACGCGAGCTCGTCGTCGACGTACCGGAACTCGTCCGGGCAGAGGTCGCAGACGAACACCGTCGCGCCGTCCGCGCCGAACTCCGCGGCCCGCCGCAGGCCGTCCTCGAGCTCGTGCGGGCCCGCGGGCACGAGCGCCGCGTCGCCGTACACCTCGCGGACGATGGCCGCGCACGCCATCCCGTCGGCGTCGGGGTCGGCCACGACGAGCACCTCCGCGCCCTCGGCCGCCTCGCGAATCTCCATGTCCTTGCGCTCCTCGTGGATGCTGTCCGGAACGAAGAAGCCCTTGCCGGGGAGCAGGGACTTCCGCTCCAGCGGCATCTCCTCGTCCTCGATGACCCAGTCTTCCATACCGGACGGAGGCGCGGCCGCGCAAAGAACCCCGTGGTTCGGGTGTCAGGCGTCGAGGCGCCACTCCCCGCGCCCCGTCGCCGTCGCGTAGTGGCGGTCGCTGCCGAGCAGCCGGTCGCGTTTCCACTGGAACCCACAGCGGTGGTCGTAGCCGACCGTCCCCTCGGTTCGGAAGCCGCCACAGCCCGTGAGCGCGCTCCGCGCACGAGCGGACGCCGGCGTCAGTTCGATTGCGAACCGGCTCCGGGTGGTGTCAGAGGTGTTCGATACCCGGACGCCGTTGCGCGTGTGCGGGTTCGGGTAGACGCTGTGGAGGCGCTGGTCGTCGGGGAGGTCCGCGCTGCGACCGGCCTCCTCGACGGCGTACCCGTCGTTCGCCTCGGTGTGCAGCGTCGTACGCAGGCGGACGAACTGGCCGCCGTCCTGCCGGGCGACCGACGCGACCGTCCGGGCCGCGTACGCTTCCCCGGTCTCGAGGCGGCCGACGACGTGCGCGGCGCCCGCGTAGTCGTACGCCGAATCCATCGACGACTCCGGGGTGAACGTGTCACAGTCCGGGACGCGCCCGACGAGCGCCCACCCCAGCGGGTCGAGCACCGGGTCCGCCCAGCCGCCGTCGTCGACGAACGTGTACGTCTCGATGGTGCCGGTCCCGCTCGGCACCGCCACGGCCGTCTCGACGGGCCGCGCGCGGACCGCCTCGACGCCGAACGTGTACTCCCCGCGGACGTCCTCTAGCAGCCCGCGGAGTGCGCTCTGTGCGTCGCCGCCCGCGAACGCCACTGGCTTGCCCGTTCGCAGCGCTCGAGTGAGGGGCGCCCGGTCCGCGCTCGCCGTCGCGAGCACGACGTCCGCGTCCGCCACCGCCTCGGCGGTGTGTGGCGGCTCGGGGAGGTCGCCGGCGTCGCCCGCGAGGGAGACGGCCTCGTCGTTGAGCGCCCGGCTCGTGTCCGCGGCCAGCCCGCTCCCGGTGTTCACGGTCGGACGGTCGCCGTCGAACGCGCTACACCCCGCGAGGCTCGCGGCCCCGGTCGTCCCGACTGCCGCCAGGAACCGGCGGCGGCTCGTGGAGGGCATCGGCTACACGACCGTCCGCCCGGAAGAAAAAGCCCGCGTTGGGTCATACGCTCGCTGCACTCCCGCTACTCTGACTCGTCGAGCTGGCGCACCGTCAACACGGGCACCGGGCACGTCCGCACGACCCGCTCGGCGACGCTCCCGATGAGGAAGCGGTTCTCGCCGTGGCGGCCCCGCGTCCCCGTCGCCACCACGCCGGCGTCCACGTCCCGGGCGTACTGGCTGATCTCCGCGGCCGGCCGCCCCTCGCGGACCGCCGTCGTCACCGCCTGGTCGGCGTCCGCGGCGATGTTCTCGACGGCCTCCTCGCCGCGCTCCTCGAGGGCGTCGTGCATCTCCTCGCGGACCTCCTCGGGCGCGCCCTCGACCTCGCTCTCCTCCAGGACGTACAGCGCGTGGACGTCCGCGTCGAAGCGCTCCGCGAAGTCGAGCGCGACCGCGACGGCTCGCTCGACGCTCTCGGAGCCGTCGGTCGCGATGACCACCGTCTCTATCATACCCGACGCTGGGCGCCCGCGCCCCTTAAACCCACGCGGCAGTCGGGCCCGCACACGCGGAGCGCTTTAGTAGCCCGCCCGCGCAGACGCAGCCATGAGCCTCGAAGTGGACACCGTGCTCGTGCCCGTGGACGGGACCGACGCCTCGGTCACGGCCGCCGAGTACGCGTTCGCGGTCGCGGACCGGTACGACGCCGACGCCCACGCCCTCTACGTCCTCGGCGAGACGGTCAGCCGCGGCATCCACGCCGGCGAAGTGGACGAACCCGAGCTCGCCGACGAGACCCGGACGTTCCTCAACGAGGTCAAGGACCTCGCGCCCGAGGGCGTCCACGTCGACGCCACCATCGCGTACGGCTTCTCCACGCGCCGGAAACTCCAGCACCCCGGCAGCGTCATCCTCGACTGCGCCGCCGACGTCGACGCCGACTTCCTCACCATCCCCCGCGAGGGGCTCCGCGACGAGACCGGCGACGTCCTCGAGAAGGCCGCCGAGTACGTCCTCCTGTACGCCAGCCAGCCCGTCCTCTCAGTCTGAGCCCCCGCCCGGTTCGCCTCCTCGATTCTCGTCTTCGTCAACTGGTCGACCTGCGTGAACAGCGAGTGGACGAGCAGCCACGTCGCGCCGAGCGCGAACGCGCCCGCGAACACCAGCCCGATGGTGCCGGTCGGCACCACGGCCGCCTGCAGCGTGACGAGGAGCACCCACGCGAGCACCACGTGGAGCGTGAACCGGTTCGCGCGCGTTACGTGCTCGTCGGACCAATTAGGGGTGGCCATCGTCGGCACGTCCGACGCCACCCAATTAATTCAGTCGGATCGCCATCTCCATCTCGAAGCTCTCCGCGGCCGCCGTCTCGAAGCCGACCTTCTCGTAGAGCGCCACTGCGGGGCGGTTCCACCGCTCGACGGTCAGCCAGACGTACTCCGCGCCGTGCTCCTGCCCGTGGCCCAGCAGCGCCTCGATGAGCTTCGTTCCGATGCCCGCGCCCTGGTACTCCTGGTGGACGAAGATGGCGAGCTCGTACGTCGAGTCGTCGTCCGGCACGAGCGTCGCGTGGCCCGCCACCTCGTCGCCCTGCCACGCCAGCACGTCGTAGCCGTCCTGCTCGAAGAGGTTCGCCAGCCACTCCCGGATGCGGTCCTCGCCGACCGGCGGCACGCCCTGCGCGCGGTCCGCCGGGTCGAACTCCACGTACATCTCCACGACCGACTCGAAGGCGTCGTCGCCCGGGCCGTGCTCGCCCTCCCACGCCCGCACTTCGATGGGCCGGCCCTCGGCGTCCTCGAACTCCCGCGGCGGGCGCGGGAACTCCGTCGCGACCTCGCTGGGGTACGCGCGTTCGTCACTCATGCTAACGCACCAACTTCACCGACACGCGCGCGTTCAACAGCACGAACTCCGCGATGTTCCCGAGGCGGATCTTCCCCATCGGGCTGCGCTGGCCGCCCCCGAGCACGATCTGGTCGAACTCCTCGGACTCCGCGAGCTCCACGATGCTACTCCCCGGGTCGCCCGAGAGCCGCCGCACGTCCGCCTCCAGGCCCGCGTCGGTCAGCGTCTCCCGCGCGACGTCCACGAGGTCCTCCGGCGCCCGGTCGCTGTCCGGGTTCTCCACGACCGCCACCGTCACCTCGTCCCCGGTCTCGACCGCCCGTTCGACCGTCTCGTGGAGCGCGTCGAGGGAGTCGTCTGCACCGCCGATGCCGAGCAGCACTTTCATAGTCGGACTGTCAGCGCCGCCGAGTAAAAGGATTCGGCTGAGGGATTCTGAGCGAAGCGAAGAATCCCTGACTATGTGAACGGCGACCGCAGGGAGCCGTGAACTGGGAGACGGTGACCGGCAGAGAACCGTCTCCGGAGACGTGAGCGGGGAGCGACGCGACCCGCGAACTGTGACTCGCGCTCCGTTCAGCGTTCCACGTCGCTCGCAGTAACGAGACTTCTCGCTGTGCTCGGAGTCTCGCCGGGACTCGCGGGTCACTGCGTTCCCCGCTCGTCCGTCCGGGGACTTCTCACTCCGTTCGAAGTCCCCGGCGACACGCTTTTGCGCTCAACACGGCAACCCTACGCCATGCCAGAACGCGCTTCTCCCGCAGACTGGGACCTCACGCCGGCCGTCGAGTCGGCGGAGGGCCCGACCGACGACGCCGACGACGTGCCCGAGGACGTCCGCGAGTACGCGCGGTTCTCGAAGATGGACGGCGCGCAGTACGACCGCGTGAACGAGTTCCTCCGGGACCGCACGTACATCACCGCCCGCGAGTGGGCGATAGCGCGGCTCTGCGCGGACTTCCGCACGGAGACCGGGGTGGAGATGACGAAGATCGGCGAGAACCTCCCGGAGCTCGTGCCGTTCATGACGGACACGTACAGCCCGCAGGCGGTCAATCAGGCGCGGTCGGCGTTCGAGGACAAGGTGCGGATGGCGGGCGCGACGTTCCTCTACGGCGCGATGTCGGGGTTCTTCACCGCCGACGAGCTCGACGACCTGATGTACGAGGTGACGGAGGTCGCGAAGTTCCTCCTCGAAGTGGAGGGCGTCGACCTCGCCGTCGAGGAGGAACTGGAGGCCGAGGAGCGCATCTCGTCGGTGATGCGGGACGTGCGCTCGGCGAGCGACGAGCTCCGTCACGACGGCACGGAGTGCCCGAACTGCGGGCACACAATCGACGCGGACGACTAGGCGTCCCGCCGGTCGGGGAGGAACGGGTCGGCGTTCTCGTGGACGAACTCCACGTAGTCGTCGTTCAGGCGCCGGCAGAACAGGCGGAGCTCGTCGGCCTCGCGAATCGCGTCCAGTTTCTCGGCGGAGTAGGCGGTGTCGTAGTACGCGGGGACGAACACCGCGGTCTCGCTGTCCGGGTCCTTCTCGACGACGAGCAGGTACGTCGTGGCGCCCGCGGCCGCCTGGAACACGTCGACGTCGGTGAACGCGGCGTCGTCGGCGAGCGCTTCGAGGTCCTCGTACTCGTCGCCGGGCAGCAGGACGTCGAGGCCGGTGCGGAACTCCGAGTCGACGAGCACGGAGTCGCCGGGGTGGAGCTCCAGCGTCGTCCAGCCGCGCTCGCGGTACGCCTCCGCGGTCGCCTCCATGTCTTCGACGACGGCCCCCCAGCCCTCCTCGCTGGGCTGGTTCGTCGGGCCGCCGCTGGCGGGGTTCTCGGTCACGTCTGTGTCGCGGGCACCGCCGGGGATAAGCGTTGCCCAAGTCCCGCAAGGTATTTCTTGGGTGGACTGCGAATTTTGCCCAGTGACTGACCTCCTGTCCCTCTCCGGCCTGCGGACGCAGTTCGAGACCGAACGCGGCGCTGTGAAGGCCGTCGACGGCATCGACCTCACCATCGAGGAGGGCGAGACCGTCGGCCTCGTCGGCGAATCCGGTTCGGGGAAGAGCGTCACGGCGCTGTCGGCGATGGACCTCGTCGACGACCCCGGCGAGGTCGTGGCCGGCCGCGTGACCTTCCGCGCGACCGAACTCGCCGCCGACCTCGCGGCGGACTTCGAGGGGAGCGTCGTCGCGTACCCGTTCGACCTCGTGGACGCCGTCTGGGAGGTCGTCGGCGACCTCCGCATCGGCGAGGGCGTCGATTCGGCGCCCAGCGAACTCCGCGGGATGGCCGACGACCTCCGATCGGACGACGACCCCGCCGACCTCGCCGCCGACCTCCGCGAGGCAGCCGACCGCCTCGCGGACGGCGCGACCGAGTCCGTCGTCGCGGACGACCTCGAAGCCGCCCTCGACGACGCCACCGACGGCTTCGTCTACGTGGACGAGGACGCCCGCGACGCGCTCGCCGACGGCGCCGACGTCGCCGACGTGGACGTGACCGAGGGCGTCCTCGACCTCACGGACGCCCCCGAGGAGGCGATGCGGAAGGTCCGCGGCGGCGAGATGGGGATGATTTTCCAGGACCCGATGACGTCGCTGAACCCCGCGGTGACCGTCGGCGAGCAGGTCGCCGAGTCGCTGCGCCTCCACCGGTACGGCGACCGCAAGCGGGACACGTGGCTGAACGCCATCCGTGAGATCCTCCCGAAGATCGGCGGCCGCGAGCACGACGAGGAAGTGTTCGAGGACGTCGTCGACATCCTCACCGAGGTCGGCATCCCCGAGGCGACCTCCCGCTCGAGGAGTACCCCCACCGAGTTCTCCGGGGGGATGGCGCCAGCGCGTGCTCATCGCCATCGCCTTGGCGTCGCCA
>NZ_WPCF01000136.1 GCF_009741975.1 Halobacterium sp. CBA1126
GGTCGACGACCCGGAGCTCGTGGACGCCGTCACGCAGGACCTCCTCGGGGAGTTCGCGGACGAGTCGGTGCGGAAGGTCGGCGTGCGCGTCTCGAACCTGGACTTCTCCGAGCGCGAGCAGGCGAGCCTCGACGGCTTCGAGAGCGACGACGCGGCCGCCTCGACGACCCGCGGCGGCCGCGACCGGTCCGAACGCGACCCGGACGGACAGGTCTCGCTGGACGAGTTCGACTGACGGCGCGGGCGTGGTACTTGGTAACGCGGTCGTACAACGAGAGAATAATTATTCGCCTAGTGAATAAAAACTTTTTTGTAGTGGTGGGTGTCGCTGACAAAGTGTAACACATGGCAATCGAATTCGCACACAGTCCACTGCTCACGTTCGCAATCGGGCTCGCCGTGGTCGTGATGTTACTGGTCGTACTGGACCTCCCGGCGTTCGTCGGGCTCACCATCGCGGCGTTCACGGTCGGCCTCGTCAACGCCGTCTTCGTCCCCGACTTCGCGATGGCGGACGCGGCCGGACAGACCGCCACCGCGTTCGGGAACGGGATGGCAGGCATCGGTATCCCCATCCTGATGGCAGCCATCATCGGGAAGTCGATGTTGGAGAGCGGCGCCGCCCAGCGCATCGTCCGCGGCTTCCAGTCGCTGGTCGGCGAGAGCAACTCCGACATCGCGCTGTGGGGGAGCAGTTCCGTCCTCGCGATTCCGGTGTTCTTCGACAGCGTGTTCTACCTGATGGCGCCGCTGGCGCGCTCGATGCGCGCCCGCGTCGGGAAGAACTACGCGCTGTACATCGTCGTGGTCGGCGCCGGCGCGGCGACGACCCACGTCTTCGTGCCGCCGACGCCCGGCCCGCTCGCGGTCGCGAGCGAGATCGGCGTCGACCTCGGCATCACCATCGCCATCGGCATCGTCACCGCGATTCCGGCGGCCGTCGTCGCCGGCCTCGTCTACGGGCGCTGGATCAACGCCCGCCTCGACATCCCGCTGCGGGACTCGATGGGCACCACCACCGAGGAGCTCGAGGAGCGCGCCGAGCGGGACACCGCCGACCTCCCCGGCGTCCTCGAGTCCATCTCGCCGATCGTCCTCGCGGTCGTGCTCGTCGCGTCCGCGACCGCCGTCAACACGTTCCAGCAGTGGTACCCGGGTCTGGAGGCCATCCAGCCCATCGTCGCGTTCATCGGCGACAAGAACGTCGCGCTCACCATCGCCGCGATGGCCGCGGCCGTCACGTACCTCCGCTGGACCGGCCTCTCGCGGTCCGTCTGGGAGGACGAGCTCACGGAAGCGCTGAAGTCCGGCGGCAACATCGCCGCCATCACCGCGATGGGTGGGGCGTTCGGCGCGCTGCTCGCCGCCTCCGGCATCGGCCCGTACATCGCGGACATCCTGCAGAACTTCGGCATCGGCCTGCTCATCACCGCGTGGCTCATCGCCGCCGTCGTCCGCATCGCGCAGGGGTCCGCGACCGCCGCGATGCTGACCGCCGCGGGCATCATGGCGCCGCTGGCCGGCGACCTCAGCGTCAGTCAGGCGTACCTCGTCATGGCCATCGGGGCCGGCGGGAACATCTGCTCGTGGTACAACGACTCCGGCTTCTGGCTGGTCAAGGAGATCGGCGGCCTCACGCAGGTCGAGACGCTGAAGACGTGGACCGCGCTGACGACCATCATCTCCGTGACCGGGCTGGTGACGGTGCTCGTCCTCTCGACGGTGCTCCCACTAGCCTAACTGCATCGCCCACCAACCACCACACAACCACAACCATGGACCGCGCACTCGCAGTCATCGACCCGACCGACGCAGCGAAAGACCTCCTGCACGAGGCAGGCACGCTCGCCGCGGGCGTCGACGCCGACCTCGTGGTGATTCACGTCACCACCGAAGACGAGTACGGCGGCCGCCGCGAAGCGATGGAAGCGATTCCGAACAGCACCGCAGACTACACGCCCCACGACGCCGAGGAAGGCGCCGCGGAGTTCGCGCAGGACCTCGCCGACGAGATTCTCGCGGACCTCGACGTCGAGTACGAGACCGCGGGCTACCTCGGGAAGAAGGCCGAGAAGACCCTCGACGCGGCCGCGGAGTACGGCTGCGACCACATCTTCCTCGCGGGCCGCAAGCGCTCGCCGACCGGGAAGGCAATCTTCGGGGACGCCACCCAGAAGGTCATCCTCGACTACGACCACCCGGTCACCGTACTGACCGCCTAACCGCCCGGTCTTTTTTCGACGCGCCAGTCGCCGCTCGACGCCAGCGCGCCGGCCAGCGCGAGCGCCAATCCGAGGAACACGCCGTAGTAGAACAGGCCGGTCAGGCCCGTGCCGCGGTCGTACCGGAGGACGTCGTGCACGAGCAGGAAGCCGTTCGCGAGGACGACGGCGATGCCGAACAGGAGGAGGTCGCGGGCGTCCATACCGGCGCGTCGTCCGTCCGCGCCTTCAGCGTTCGCCCTACTCGAGCGGCGCGACGAGGGCTTCGAGGGCCGCACGCGGGTCGTCCGCCTTCGCGACGCCCGACGCGAGCAGCACGCCGCTGGCGCCGAGTTCCCGGGCGGCTTCGAGGTCCTCGCCCGTGGAGATGCCCGCGCCGCAGTAGACGTCGACGCTCGGGTCGACGGCCTCCGCGGCCGACACGGCGTCCTCGACGACGTCGGGGTCGGCCTGCGAGACCGGCGTCCCGGTGCCGATGAGTTCGGGGGGTTCGACGGCCACGGCGTCCGGGCCGAGCGCCGCAGCGGCCGCGACCTGCTCGGGGTTGTTCGCGCAGACGACCGTGTGGAGGTCGACGCGCTCGGCGGCGTCGAGGCTGCCGTCGATGTCCGCGAGCTTGCGGCGGTGCTCGGAGTGGTTCAGCAGCGCGCCGACCGCGCCGTTGTCCGCGACGGATTCGGCGAGCACGCTGCCCGTGTGGCTGCCGTGCTCGACGGGGCTGACGTGCTGGGCGTACGTCGTGACGCCCGTCTCCGCGACGCGCGCGAGGTCGGCGTGCTGGGGCGCGACCGCGATGGTCGCGTCCGTCGATTCGGCGACGTCGGCGGCGGCCTCCGCGACCGCCACCGGGTCGCAGGGGTACGCCTTCAGGTTGACGAGTACGAACACGTCCGGGAACGCGTACTCGCGGTCGAAAAAACTGTAGGTTTAGCTGCCGTCGCCCTTCCGCTTGACCTTGTCGCCGAGCGTGAGCCCCGCGCTGTCGCTGCTCGAGGACCACTCTTCGTCGGCGTCGCCGCCGGACTCGGTCAGCGTGATGCCGAGCTTCTTCTCGAGCTTCTCGCGGACGTCGTCGCTCGGGAGGCTGTCCCCGCGCTCGAGCTTCCGGATGACGCTGGCCTTCTCGTTGAGGTCGTCGGCGAGCTCCTCCTGGCTGAGCCCCTCGCTCTCGCGGGCGTTCCGGATGCGGTCGTCGTAGTCGCCGGCCAGCTCCTCCATCTCGTCGAACATGTCGCGGCGCCGGCGCCCGCCCGAGGAGCCGCCGGACGAGGACCCGGAGCCGGAGCCGCCGGACGAGGAACTGGACGAGGACGTCGAGTACTTCGTGCTGGTGGTGCTGGAGGAGTCGGTCTTGACTTCCGTGCCGAAGTCGGCACAGTCGTCGCAGACGTCGATCTCCGCCCCCTCGACTTTGACGGTCTTCGGGGACGAGACCTCCTTGCCACACATCTCGCACTGAGCCATACCAAGCGATAGCCCCGGCCGACGCTTAAATGGCACGCCGCGACCGGCTCACGAGAGCTGGCGCCACGCGGAGACGAACCGCTGGACGGCGGTGAGGTGGCCGACGACCGCGAACAGCGCGAGCAGCCACGCGACCAGCGAGAACCCGCCGACGGCGGGGACGAACACGGAGAGACCGCCGGTGATGCCGACCAGCGCGAGGCGGTCCGCGCGCCCGAGCAGCCCGCCGTACACGCGGTCGAGGCCGACCGCCTGCGCCTGCGTCCCGAGGTAGGAGGTGAGCAGGACGCCCGTGACCGCCGCCAGCCCGAGGTCGTAGCGCCCGATGCCCGCCGCGAGCCCCGCGACGACGACCACGTCCGCGTACCGGTCGAGCACGTGGTCGAGGAGGTCGCCGGCCACGGAGTCCGTCCCGAGTTCGCGCGCGAGCGCGCCGTCCAGCAGGTCCAGCCAGCCGTTCACGACGACGCAGAGCGCGCCGACCGCGTACAGCACGGGGGTCGCGCCGTAGAACGCGGCGGCGGCCGCGACCGCGAACAGGAACGCGACGACGCTGACCGCGTTCGGCGTCGCGCCCACTTTCACGGCGGCGCGCACCCACGGCCGCGTCAGCCGCGTCGCGAGGTCGCGGTAGGAGTCGAGGGTCATAGGTACTCCGTGAAGTCCACCTCGCCCGCCGAGGGGTCGCGCTCGCCCGCGAGCACCGCGTCAATATCGTCGGCGACCGCCTCCGGGTCGCGGTCCGTGGTATCGATCTCGTAGACGTGCTCGCGGCCGTGGCGCTGGACGGCTTCCGAGAGGATGACGTCCAGCGCCTCGCTCTCCGCGTTCTCCTCGGCTTTCTCGGTGGGTTCGCCGCGCTCGACGAGCCGCCGCTCCAGTTCGCCGGGCGCGCACCGCAGCACCACCACGCGGTCGGCGTCCAATAGGTGCGATAGGTGGGACTCGACGAGCACGTCATCCCGCCCCTCGAGGTAGTCGCGGACGGCGTCGAGGTCCGCGACCTTGCTGTCCCGGGCCTCGTCGACCTCCGTGTAGAGGCCCTCCTCGTCGATGACGTCGTTCAGGTGGACGACCTCGAGGGCCGTGTCGAGGTGCTCGGTCGCGGTCGTCTTTCCCGTGCCCGGGGTTCCGGTGACGGCGACTCTCACTCCGCGAGCACCTCGTTGAGCACGGCGACCGCGCGCTCGGTCTCCTCGCGGGTGCCACACGTGATGCGGACGTGCTCGGGCAGCCCGAAGCTCGAACAGTCCCGAATCAGGACGCCCTCGCGCTTCGCGGCGTCCGCGACCGCGGTGGCGTCCCCGACGTTCGCGAGCACGAAGTTCCCGTGGCTCTCGTACGTCCGCGCGTCCAGCTCGTCGTCGATGTGCTGGCGGGACCACTCCACGCTGTCGACGGTCTTCGCGACGTGCTCGTCGTCGTCCAGCGCGGCGAGGCCGGCGCGGCAGGCGATGGCGCTCGCCGCGAACGGCGTCTGCACGCGAGCGTACGCGTCCGCCCACGCCGGCGGCGTCACGGCGTAGCCGAGCCGGAGGCCCGCGAGCCCGTACGCCTTCGAGAACGTCCGCAGCACGGCGACGTCCTCGCGCTCGTCAAGCAGCGAGACCGCCGACGGCGCGTCCGTGAACTCGCCGTACGCCTCGTCCACGACGACGAGCGTGTCCTCGCCCGTCTCCTCGGCCACCGCCTCCACGGCGTCCAGCGTGAACCGGTGGCCTGTGGGGTTGTGCGGGCTCGTCAGGTAGACGACGCGCTCGCCGTCGTAGGCGTCGAGCACGCTGTCCGCGGTGAGCGCGAACCCGTCGTCCGTGCGGACGCTGTACTCGGCGACCTCGCGTGGTGGAAGCGCGCGCTCATCCCGTAGTACGTGAACCCCGGCGTCGGCACGAGCACGCGGTCGCCCG
>NZ_WPCF01000057.1 GCF_009741975.1 Halobacterium sp. CBA1126
GGGGACGTCGCTCCCGACGACCTCGCGGTGAAACGCCGCGTCTCGAAGCCCCGCGGGGAGTACAGCCGGGAGACGCGCGCCGTAGCGGCGCGGCGCCGGTACGACGCCCACGGCGTCGACCGCCACCCCGGCCAGAGCGTCGAGTTCGTCGTGGTGGACGACGACGCCGACAGCCGGCGGCGGGTCCGCCTGCCGTTCGAGGACGGCGCCGGCGACTACGACGCCGATCACTACGCCGAGCGGCTGGTGCGCGCCGCCGAGACCGTCGTCTCGCCGTTCGGGTGGACGCGGTCGAGAATCGAGCGCGCGCTCCGGTCGACGCGGGACGCCAGCCTGTCGTCGTTCTGACTACGTGTCCGCCAGCGACGTGACGGCTTCGACGCTGTCCGCGTCGTCGCCGAGCCACTCCTCGGCCCACTCCTCGATGGCGTCGAAGACCGGGAACAGCGACTCGCCTTTCGCGGTCAGCGAGTAGTACGTCGCGACGGGGGACTCCTCCTCGAGGCGGCGGTTCACGAACCCCATCTCCTGGAGGTCGTCGAGCACGCGGGAGAGCGTCCGGGAGCTCGCGTCCGTCGAGCGCTTCAGCTCGTTGAACCGCTTCTCGCCCTCCTGGAGGTCGTGGAGCACGATGAGCCGCCACTGGGAGCCGATCTGCTCCAGCGAGTCGATGACGCTGCAGGCTTCCTCGCTGTATCGCTCGTCTGCCATGCCCCACCGTACGCGGCGGGCACCCATAGTGGTTCCGACCGGAATCAGGTGTCGGAGTGACACTGCCGGGGTGACGCCGCCGTCACCGGCTGGCCCCGAGGTTAGCTGAACGGTTTACGTGTGGGCGCCCTACCGGGTGGCATGAGCGACGCCGACCCCCACGCCGGACAGCCGGTCGAACACCGCGGCCCCGACCTCGCGGACGCCGAGCGCGCCGTGATTCTGCTGCACGGCCGCGGCGCCCGCGCGGACGGCATGCTCGGGTTCGCCGACGACCTCCCGAGCGAGGGCACCGCGTTCGTCGCGCCGCAGGCCGCCCGCGCGACGTGGTACCCGAAGAGCTTCCTCGAACCCACCGAGGAGAACGAGCCGTGGTTCAGCTCCGCGCTCGGGCTCGTGAACGACGTCTTCGCGGACGTCACCGAGCACGTGCCCGCCGACCGCGTCGCCCTGCTGGGCTTCTCGCAGGGCGCGTGTCTCGGCAGCGAGTTCCTCGCGCGCAACCCCCGCGAGTACGGCGGGTTCGTCGCGTTCTCCGGCGGCCTCCACGGCCCCGAGGGGACCACCTACGACTACGACGGCGACCTCGAGGGCACCCCGGTCTTCCTCGGCTGCAGCGACCGCGACCCCCACATCCCCGAGGAGCGCGTCCACGCGACCCGCGACGCCTTCGAGGCGATGCACGCCGACGTCACCGAGCGCATCTACGAGGGCATGGGCCACACCGTCAATCAGGACGAGCTCGACCACGCCGGCGACATCCTCGGCGGCCTGTAGCCGCGACCTGTACGTTTACCCGCGGGCGTCGCGTACGAGCACCCATGAGCGACGCCAGCGACGGGACGGACGCCGAGACCGCGGACCTCCCCGAGACCGAGGCGGAGTGGCGCGAACGGCTCACCGACGAGGAGTACGAGGTTCTCCGCGAGGCGGGCACGGAGTCGCCGTACTCCGGCGAGCACGTCGACCGCGACGAGGACGGCACGTACCGCTGCGCGGGCTGCGGCGCGGTGCTGTTCGACGCGGACACGAAGTTCGACGCCCACTGCGGGTGGCCGAGCTTCTGGGACGCCGCCGACGGCGACGCCGTCGAGCGCCGGCCCGACCACAGCCTCGGGATGGAGCGCACCGAGGTCGTCTGTGCGACCTGCGGCGGCCACCTCGGCCACGTCTTCGACGACGGCCCGGACCCCACTGGAGAACGGTTCTGCATCAACTCCGCCGCGCTGGACTTCGACCCCGACGCCTAGAAGCAGAAGGAGAACGGGTACGTGAGCGCGACGCGGTCGCCGTCCTCCAGTTCCGTGGCGAACCCGTCGAGGAGTTCGTTGAACCGGCCGTTCACGAGCACGCGAGCGTACGCCCGAGTGCGTTCGCCCTCGGGGTTGCGCTCCCAGCGGCCGGGCGGGTCGCCGGGGTAGTTCGCCCACGTCGCCGCGGTCTCCTCCTCCTCGCTCTCCGCGAGCAGCATCTCCTCGCAGCCGTACTCCTCGAAGAACGCGTCGAGGAACTCGCCGAGCGTGTCGCCCTCGAACGTGAACTCGAAGGTGTGCTCGCCGAGCTCGCGGCGGACGTGCCCCGTCGCACCGACCTCCACGGTGGTCGTGGTGCGCTGGCCGTCGGCGGCGTCCTCGCGGTTCGTGACGCTCATACCGGAGCCTAGGCGGTCGAGCCGAAAAGCCCAGTTCCGAACGTGTTCGGGTTGCCGGGCGGGAAACGCCTATGCGGGTCGCGGCGAACCGTCGTACCGATGGACGACGACCGCCGGTTCGCGCTCGAATCGCGGCTCACCAACCACGGCTGTTACCTCCGCGAACTCGCGGAAGACGACGACGCCTACCGGCTCACCTACCAGTCCGCGGCGGCGGACGCGAACGGCGAGATCCCCCACCAGCAGGTGGGCGATGTCGTCAACGACTTCCGGGAACTGTTCGACGAGGAGGGGTGGCCCGTGCGCAGCGTGGAGGCGACGGTCACGGACCTCGACGACGAGCCGCTCGGGAGCTGGCGCGCGGAAGCAGCGTGGTTCGAGGCGCTGGCGGCCGGCGACCTCACGGAAGTCGAGTTCTCCCAGCGGCTCCTCGAGGGCCTCGAGACCGTCGACGATTAGCCGCCCGCGCGCATCGCCTTCCGCGAGAAGTCCGCCACGAGCTCCTCGAAGGCGTCCTCGCCGAACGACGCCTCGGCCTCGAAGGCGACCGTGACCTCCGTGAGTTCGAGGCTCGGCCCGATTTCGACTTTCTCCGCGGACAGCTCCGCGCGCCAGCCGTCGCCCTCGACGGTCTCGTCGTCGACCGCGGTGCCGCCGAGGGTCTCGAGGTAGTTGCGCGCGAGCCGCACCGAGATGCCGCGGAACTCCTTCTCGCGTCTCATCGCCGGCCGCCCGCGACCGGCGGGAAGATGCTCAGCTGGTCGCCGTCCTCCAGTTCCGTCGCCATGCCGTCGAGGTGGAGGACCTCCCTCCCGCTCTTCAGGACGTTGATGTGCGGGCGGAGGCCGTCGTTCTCCACGAGCTGGCCCTCCAGTTCCTCGTACTCGGCTTCGAGCTCGCGGAGCACCTCGCCGACGGTCGTCCCCTCGTCGTACTCGCGCTCGAGGACCTTCTGGCCGACCGCCTGCCGGAACGTCGCGAAGAAGCGCAGTTCGACGTTCATCTGCCCCCGAACCGGATGCCGTCCTCGACGAGGCGCTGGTTGCGCTCGCGGTCCAGCGCGGCGCCGAGCTCCTCGTGGTCGTACAGCTGGGCGACCAGCTCCGCGTAGAGGTTCCGCCACGCGATGGCGTAGATGGGCGACTGTCCCCACGCCCGCAGCTCGGGGACGAACTCGTCGAAGCGCTCCAGCCGGGACTCGAGCCGTTCGACGGCGTCGACGACGTACGACACCGCGTCCTCGTCGGAGTCGGCGGCGTCGACGGCGTCGTTGATGCGGCGCTCCCAGCCGGCGACGGCCTGCTGCATGTCCTTGGCCGTGTCCTCGCTGTCGGCGGGGAGCGAGTCGAGAATCGGTTCCGGGACGCCGAGTGACACCGTCTCCATGCGAAAGTGTGGCGCGCCGACGAGCATAAATCTCCCGCCGAGCCCCCGCGCCGGCCGGTAGTTCGGCCCGGGAACGGCGGCCGGCCGCGCCCGGCAAATGTAACCGGTACCGTTCACGCGAGCGTGGGAATCTCTATCGGGCCAGCGCACGTATGTAACGAAAGAGCATCAACTATGACTGACCTAGGAGGCTTCCGAGACAACGTCGCCCGCGTGGACCTCGGCGCCGGCGACGTCGAGTACGAGAGCATCGACGACGAGGACGCGCGCAAGTACATCGGCGCGCGCGGCCTCGGCGTGAAGTACGTCTTCGAGAACGGCCCCGACGTCGAGCCGCTCTCCGAGGAGAACCTGCTGGCGTTCATGACGGGGCCGCTGACGGGGACCCAGACGCCGATGAGCGGCCGCATCGCCGTCGTCACCAAGTCCCCGCTGACGGACACCGTCACGGACTCCCACCACGGCGGGTGGAGCGGCGCGCGCCTCAAGTGGGCGGGCTTCGACGGCCTCCTCTTCGAGGGGAAGGCCGACGACCCCGTCTACGCCGTCGTCGAGGACGGCGAACTCGAGTTGCGCGACGCCGGCCACCTCTGGGGGAGCGGCGTCCACGACACCATCGACGCGCTCGAGGAGGAAGTCGACGGCGAGTACGGGAAGAACCTCTCCGCGATGGCCATCGGGCCGGGCGGCGAGAACGAGGTCCGGTTCGGCTGCATCCTCAACGAGGACGACCGCGCCTCGGGCCGCGGCGGCACGGGCGCCGTCATGGGGTCGAAGAACCTCAAGGCGGTCGTCGTCAAGGCCGGCACGGACATGCCGAAGCCCGCCGACCGCGAGACGTTCATGGACGGCCACAAGGCCGCGATGCAGGCGATTCAGGAGTCCGACGTCACCGCGCCCAACGAGGGCGGGCTCTCCGTCTACGGGACGAACGTCCTGATGAACCTCACCGAGGAGATGGAGGGGCTCCCGACGCGGAACGGCCGGTTCACGTCCACGACCACCGAGGCCGAGGCCGAGCCCGACGAGCCGAACATCGACTCGGAGAACGTCTCCGGGGAGAACGTCGAGGAGAACATCCTCGTCGACGACCCCACGTGTCACTCCTGCCCGGTCGCCTGCAAGAAGGAGGTGGAGGTCGACGTCCACCACAAGGGCGAGGACCTCAACGTCCGCATGGAGTCCTACGAGTACGAGTCCGCGTGGGCGCTCGGCCCGAACTCCATGAACGACGACCGCGACAAGACCGCGCTGCTGATGGACCGCTGCAACGACTACGGCATCGACACCATCGACAGCGGGAACATGCTCGCGTTCGCGATGGAGGCCGCCGAGAAGGAGTACCTCGAGGAGTTCGACGAGACCCTCGACTGGGGCGACGTCGACGCGATGGTCGAGATGCTCGGGAAGATCGCCCACCGCGAGACCGACCTCGCGGACGTGCTCGCGGAGGGGCAGAAGCGCGCCGCGGAGACGCTGGACGCCCACGACTGCCGCCTCGACGTGAAGGGGCAGTCCATCGCCGCCTACGACCCCCGCGGCCTGAAGGGGATGGGCATCGGGTACGCGACCTCGAACCGGGGCGGCTGCCACCTCCGCGGGTACACGCCCGCCGCCGAGATTCTCGGCATCCCGGAGAAGGTCGACCCCACCGACTGGGAGGGGAAGGGCGAACTCACCGCCACCTTCCAGGACCTCCACGCTATCTCGGACTCCTTCGACATCTGCAAGTTCAACGCGTTCGCGGAGGGCGTCGAGGAGTACATCGACCAGTACAACGGCATGACCGGCCGCAGCGTCGGCGAGGAGGAGCTGCTGGAAGCCGGCGAGCGCATCTACAACCTCGAGCGCTACTACAACAACCTCGCGGGCTTCGACGGCGACGACGACACCCTCCCGGACCGCTTCGTGAAGGGCGCCGAGGACGCGGTGCCCGCGGGCGGCGGCATCGAGGGCGAGCTCTGCGAGCTCGACGCGATGAAAGACGAGTACTACGAGCACCGCGGCTGGGTCGACGGCGTCGTCCCCGACGAGAAACTCGACGACCTCTCCATCGACCTCGGCCCCGGCACGGGCGTCTCCGCGAGCGGCGCGGCGTCCGCGGACGACTAAGCGGTCCCCACCACACGTTCCACGTTCTTTTGCTGACGAGCCTGGTAGCGTGAGTAACGCCGATTCGAGAACCGGCAGCCGCCTGGCGGATTGAAAGGGCGAGGCCGGGTACGCGAAGGCCGGCGACATAAGCACCGCAGGCCGGAGGCCGAGGAGCGCAGGGAGCCGCGCGAGTCACGCGAGCACCGCGAGCGTGACAACGGAAGTCGCAGCCCGCGAACGAAGTGAGCGGGAACGTCTTCCGGCAGCGTAGCCGACCGAGGGCTTTCAGGTGGACAAGTACCAGCCGAACCAATCGCAAACTCCGACACCTAGACCCGAAACCCGTTTTTCCGCGCGCGCCCTACCCGGGTGCAGTGACTGACATCTCCAAGGAGGCGTTCCACGACGCCCTCGAAGCCGCGGGCCGGCCGGTGGCGACCGCGGCGCAGGTCGCCCGGGAGCTCGGCTGCACGCAGGCGGAGGCCGCGGACGCGCTCGCCGAGTTAGCGGAGTCGGGGGACGTCGAGCGCGCGGACGTGGAGAACGACCCCGTGGTGTGGTACCCCCGCGACTGGCTGGAGCTGACGGACCGCGAGCGGGTCGTGGTGTTCCCGGACCGCCGGGAGCTCGTCGTCGACCAGCCCGCGCAGTTCACGCGCGCCCAGCTGTCGCGGTTCGCGCACCTCGCGGACACCACGCGCACGGGCAGCTACCGGTACGTCGTCCGCGAGGAGGACGTGTGGGCGGCGCCGTTCGACAGCCTCGACGACCTGCTGGCGGCGATGGACGAGGTGCTGCCGCGGGACTGCCCCGGCCTGACGGACTGGGTCGAGGAGCAGTGGACGCGCGCGACGCGGTTCCGGCTCACGACCCACGAGGACGGCTACGTCGTGCTCGAGGCGAAGACCGAGAGCCTCATGGGGAACGTCGCGGACCAGCACCTCGCCGACGACGTGATTCGCGCGCCCATCTCGGACACGGAGGCGTGGGTCGCCGAGGAGAAGGTCGCGGAGCTGAAGCGCACGCTGTACGAGGCCGGCTACCCGGTGCAGGACGAGCGCGACCTCGAGTCCGGGGAGCCGCTCGACGTCGACCTCGACCTCGAGCTGCGGGACTACCAGCGGGACTGGGTGGAGCGCTTCGTCGACGCGAGCTCCGGCGTGCTCGTCGGGCCGCCGGGCTCGGGGAAGACCGTCGCCGCGATGGGCGTCCTCGAAGCCGTCGGCGGCGAGACCCTGATTCTGGTGCCGAGCCGCGAGCTCGCCGCGCAGTGGCGCGAGGAGCTGCTCGAGCACACGAGCCTCGAGCGCGACCAGGTCGGCGAGTACCACGGCGGCGAGAAGAACGTGCGCCCCGTCACAATCGCCACCTACCAGACGGCGGGGATGGACCGCCACCGCCACGTCTTCGACGACCGCGAGTGGGGGCTGGTCGTCTACGACGAGGTCCACCACATCCCCGCGGAGGTCGCGCGGCGCTCGGCGGACCTCCAGAGCAAGCACCGCCTCGGGCTCACCGCGACGCCCGTCCGCGAGGACGACAAGGAGGAGGACATCTACACGCTCGTCGGGCCGCCCATCGGCACGGACTGGGACGCGCTCTTCGAGGCGGGGTACGTCGCCGAGCCCACCGTCGAGATCCGGTATGTGCCGTGGCGCGACGACGACGCTCGCCACGAGTACGCGGCCGCGAGCGGGCACACGCGCCGCCGGCTCGCCGCCGAGAACCCCGCGAAAGACGAGGAAGTCCGGCACCTGCTCCGCCAGCACGCCGACAAGCAGGCGCTCGTGTTCGTCGACTACCTCGAACAGGGCGAGCGCATCGCGGAGGCAATCGACGCGCCGTTCGTCAGCGGGGAGACGCGCCACGTCGAACGCGAGGCGCTGTTCGACCAGTTCCGCACGGGCGCCCTCGACGCGCTCGTCGTCTCCCGCATCGGCGACGAGGGCATCGACCTGCCGGACGCCGAACTCGCAGTCGTCGCCTCCGGGCTGGGCGGCAGCCGCCGGCAGGGCGCCCAGCGCGCCGGCCGGACGATGCGCCCGGGCGGCCAGTCGCTGCTGTTCGTGCTGGCGACCCGCGGCACCGAGGAGGAGGACGACGCGCGCAGCCGGATGCGCCACCTCGCCGCGAAGGGCGTCCGCGTCACGGAGTCCGGCAGCGAGCAGGCGTGACCGGACTGCTCCAACCCCGGCCATTAAGCCAGCGGGGGGCCCACTCCCGACGATGACCGAGTTCCCGTTCACGACCACCGTCGACGTGCGCTACCAGGACCACGACGCCATCGGGCACGTGAACAACGCCGTCTACGTCACGTACCTCGAGGAAGCCCGGGTCGCGTACCTCGCGGAGTACGCGGGCCTCTCGATGGAGACGCTCTCGATGGTCGTCGCGCACCTCGACGTCGACTTCCGCGAACCCGTCCAGCACGCCGACTCCGTCGAGGTCGCGGTCGACGTCACGGACGTCGGCGGCTCGAGTTTCACGATGGCGTACGAGGTTCGCCACCAGGGCAGCGTCGCCGTGGAGGCCGAGTCCGTGCAGGTCACCGTCGACGCCGACACCGGCGAGAGCCACCCGGTCCCGAAGGCGTGGCGGCAGGCGTTCGACGACGCGTAGCTACGCCGGTCCGGTCGCCGGGAACGCCTCGAGGCGGGCGAGAATCGTGTCGACGATGTCGCTATCGAACGTCCAGAAGCCGTAGAACTGGTCGTCGTGGCGCTCCTCCGCGAGCAGCGCGCGCTTGTCCGCGTCGTCGTCGGCGTCCAGTACGACGAACCACGTGTCCGTAATCTCCTCGTCGTCGTAGGCGTGGATAGTGTGGGCGTCCGTCGGCACCGTCCAGTTCGGCCGGCCGTAGATGTGCGTGTCGACGCCAGCGGCCGCGAGGCGCTCGTAGAGCCGGTACTGCGGCCGCAGGTTCGACAACCGCTGGAAGCCCGCGTGCAGCCGCCCGCCGAGGCGGTGGGCGCTGGACTCGATCTCCCGGGACGCGACCACCATCCGGTCGCGGCCGTAGTCCGTGAACACCGACTGGTCGATGTGTTCGAACAGCTCCGGGTACGCTATCTCGCCGGGGTCGGAGGCCTCGATGAGCGGCGAGTCCGGTCGTATCACCCGGTACAGCGACCCCAGCGACGTCGCCGCGAGGTACTCGCTGCCGTCGTGGAGGACGACGAAGTTCCGCGGGTCGCCGTCGTCGGTGGCGGCGCGGCGGAGGTCCACGGACTGCACCTCGAAGTACGACTGGACGTCCCGCAGCACCGACCGGGGGACGTCGGCGTTGTACAGCGTCAGCGTGAGCGCGCGTTCGTCGACGCGGTCGACGATGTCCTGCAGCCGGGGCGCGGCGTCGTCAGCCATCACTCGAGTTGTTCGTGTCACGCACACCCTATAAATTCGTGCCCGGCGCGGGTCACGTCGCGCGGCCGGTCGTCGTGACGGCGATGCCGGCGAGCACGACGAGGCCGCCCGCGACCGTGAACGCCCCCGGGACCTGCCCGAAGACGGCGAGCGCGAGCAGCGTGCTTCCGACCGGTTCGCCGAGCAGGGCGACGCTCACGACGCTGGACTCGACGTGCTTCAGCGCCCAGTTGACGAGCGTGTGGCCGAACAGCCCGGGGCCGACGGCCATCGCGACGAACAGCGCCCACTCGCGGGGCGGGTAGTCGACGAGCGGCAGGCCGAGCGCGACCGCCACCGCGAACAGGACGACCGTGCAGACGCCGTAGACGGCGAACACGTACGGCGCCAGCGAGAGCCGCTGGCGGACCGACCGCCCCGCGAGCACGTACCCCGCGCCCGCGACCGCGCCGACGACCGCGAGCGCGTTCCCGAGGTTCGGCGCCGATCCGACCGCCGTCCCCGCGAGGAAGTCCCCCGCGGACAGCAGGACGGAGCCCGCGATGGCGACGAGGACGCCGCCGGCGATGCGTGCGCCGACGCGCTCGTCCAACAGCAGCCACGCGCCCACCGCGACGAACGCCGGCTGGGTCTGGACGAGCGTCGTCGACGCCGCGATGCTCGTGAACTCGATGGACGCGAACCACGACGCGAAGTGGACCGCCAGCAGCACGCCCGCCGCGATCACCACGAGCCAGTCCGACCCGGCGACGTCGGCGAACTCGCGGCGCTCCCGGAACGCGAACGGCGCGACGAGCGCGGTCGTGAACAACACCCGGTAGCCCGCCTTCGGCACGCGCGGCGCGTCGCTGAGTTCGACGAGGATGGCGCTCGTGCTCACGGCGACGACGGCGACCGCGACGGCGGCCATCGGCGGCACTACGGGGTCGTCGGGACGCACGGCTGGACGTTACCGCCTTCGGGAAAAGAGGTTGCGTTCGCGGCGAGTCGGAAGTGGGTTACTCGGCGTCCGCGCGAGCGACGGCGAGCGCGGGCACGAGCGGCGCCGTCACTCGGCGTCCGCGGGCGTGTCGAAGTCGTGGAAGTGCTCGCCCTCCTCCTTCGAGAGGACGTCGAGGGCGGCGGCCGCGCCGTCGCCAGCGGAGATGACCGCCTGCCACTCCTGGTCGCGCACCATCGCGCCCGTCGCGTACGCGTCGGCGACGCTCGTCTCCATGTCCACGTCCACGTCCACGACGTCGCCGTCGAACGCCGCGCCGAGGTCGTCGGCGAGGTCGCGGTCCGCGCCCGTCGCGAGCACGAGGTAGTCGGCCTCGTACTCGCCGTCCGCGGTCGTCACCGCGAACCCGTCGCCGGACCGGGCGACGCCGGTGACTTCCTCGCCCTGGTGGCGGTCGACGCCGAACTCGTCGACCTGCTCGCGGGCGTCCTCGACGAACTCGGTGCCGTCCTGCGAGTCGATGCCGAGGTAGTTGAACAGGTGGGCCTTGTGCATCCACGTCCCGTCGGTGTCGAAGACCGTCGTCTCGAGGCCGTTCTTCGCCGTGAACAGTGCCGCGCTCAGCCCCGCGGGGCCGCCGCCGACGACGATGACGTCCGTCATGGACGGTAGTTCGGCCGCTCGCCGGTTAAAGCTACGGCCCGTCCAGGATCTCTCGGGTTCTGCGGTGGCGGTACCAGAACATCGGACCGAGGCCGAGCACCGCGAGGTCGTCGCCGACGCCGCCGACCGGCGCGCGGTACTCCACGCGGTCCCGAATCAGCGTCTCGTCGCCGTCCGCGAAAAACGAGTGGGTGTGCTCCCACTCCGGGAACGGCCCCTCCTCCATCTGGTCGACGAAGTACGCGGTGTCGTCGTCCTCCTCGCGGGCGGTGATGCGGGAGACCCAGCGCTGCCGCGGCCCGACGCCGAACGGCTGCACGGACGCGTGGATGCGCGTCCCCTCCGTGAGGACGTGGGTCTCCGGCTCGTCGTCCGGCCGGTCGATCTCCTCGACGCGCAGGTGCAGCCAGTCCGGCGTCAACGACCGCAGACCGTCGATGGTGGAGTGGAACGCCCACACGTCGGCAAGCGGCGCGCGAACCCGCAACTCCCGCTCGAAGGTCGCCATACGAACCGTTCGGGCGGCGCCGGCAAAACTCCAGCGACCGCGACTACTTGAGCCGCTCCTGCAGGAACGAGGGGTGGGCGGCGGTGACGCCGTCGATGCCGAGAATCTCGTCGCTGATGACGTCTCCGAGCGCGTCGCCGTCGGCCGCGCGGACCTCCGCCATCAGCATGTGGTCGCCGCTGGACGTGTACAGCGCGTGAATCGCCTCGAGGTCCTTCAGGTCCCGTGTCGCCTCCACGTACCGCTCGGAGGCGACGTCGATGCCCACGAGCGCGATGGACTGTCCGGAGAGCTTCTTCGGGTCGACGTCCGCCGAGTAGCCGACGATGACGCCCTCGTCTTCGAGCTTGTCGATGTACTTCCGGACCGTCGGCTTCGAGACGTCCGCGCGAGCGGCGATGTCGGCGTACGACGCCTGCGCGTCCTCCTCGAGCGCGGCGAGGATTCGGTCTTCCGTCGATTCGGTGCTCACACCCCTCGTTTTGGTGGCTGTGAAAAAATATCTTCCGAATGAGAAAGTCACGTCGGCCCGGCTGGAACCGTCGTGACCGCGGGCCGAAGCCGTCGGCTGTTCGAACGGACGGCGCGCGAAAGAAAACGGTTCGGCGGGAGTCGACTACTTGTGGCGGTCGATGACGTCGTACGACCGCTCCCAGTCGTAGTCGTCGTCGAAGTACCGCTCGGCGAGCGGCTCGTCGGGCATGTCGCCGCGCTCGCGCTTCTCCGCCTGGTAGGAGTTGCGGTTCTCGTCCTTGTAGTAGCGACCCGTGAGGACGGTGCCCTCGTAGAGGGCGTTCTCCGTCTCGTGCATCAGGTCGGCCGCCTCGCGGCGGTCGGTGACGTCGAAGTCGTAGTCGTCGCTGTCCTGCACGTCGACGTAGGGGACGTACTGCTTGGCGTCCTTGTTCCACGTCGGGCACTGGGTCAGGAAGTCCACGTGGGAGAAGCCGTCGTGCTGGATGGCCTCCACGATGATCTCCTGTGCCTGGTTCGGGTTGACGGCCGCCGTGCGAGCGACGTAGGAGGCGCCCGCGGACAGGCTCATCGAGAGCGGGCGGATCGGGTCTTTCGCCGACCCGTGGGGCTGGGTCTTCGACTTGTGGCCCTTCGGCGACGTCGGCGACGTCTGGCCCTTCGTGAGGCCGAAGACCTCGTTGTTGAACACGATGTAGGTCATGTCGTGGTTCTCCCGGGCGGTGTGCATGAAGTGGTTCCCGCCGATGCCGTAGCCGTCGCCGTCGCCGCCCGCCGCCACGACCTCGAGGTCGTGGTTCGCGAGCTTCGCGGCGCGGGCCACGGGCAGGGAGCGACCGTGAATCGTGTGGAACCCGTAGCTCTCGAAGTAGCTGTTGAGCTTCCCCGAGCAGCCGATGCCCGTACACAGCAGGACCTCCTCGGGGTCCTTGCCGAGTTCCGCCATCGCACCCTTCAGCGCCTTCAGGACGCCGAAGTCGCCGCAGCCGGGACACCACGTGGGCTGCGGCTCGATGCCGGGCGTGAACTCGTCCCGTTCGACCTCTCGTTCCTCGTCGATTGCGCTGAACGCTTTACTCATGGATTAGTCACCTGTCGCAGGTTCGAGGGTAGTCTGGGCGGTCGGTTCCCCGCCGCCGTCCTGTTCGAGCTCGACCGCCTCGACGATCTCCGCGGGCTCGAACGGGTTGCCGTTGTACTTCAGGAGGCTGGAGAGCTTCCCGCCGAAGTCCCCGACCTCCTTCTGGATGAGGCCGCGGAACTGCTTCGTCGAGGACATCTCCACGACGATGGCTTCGTCGACGCTGTCGACGAACTCCCGCACGCGCTCGGCGGGGAACGGCGCGAGGTCGCTGACGCCCAGCGCCTTCACGCTGTTCCCGTCGTCGTTGAGCCGCTGGACGGCCTCCTCGACGGTGCCCTGCTGGCTGCCCCAAGCGATGAGCCCGAAGTCCGCGTCCTCGTCGCCGTAGACGACCTGCTGGTCGCGGTCGTCGAGGTCGTCGCGGACGGCGTCGAGCTTCTGGAGCCGGCGCTCGACCTGCGCGGTCCGGTTGTCGGGGTCCTCGGCGATGTGGCCGGTCGGCCAGTGCTCGTTGCCGGACGCGAGATAGCGGCCGCCGGACTGGCCGGGGATCGAGCGCGGGCTGACGCCGTCCTCGACGCCATCCGTCCGGAAGCGCTCGAACTTCCCGGTCTCGTCGTGGGGCGCCTCCGCGATCTCGTCCTCGGTGAGCGTGCTCCCGAGGTCCGGCGCCGGCTCCCGGTCGAAGAACGACGCGTCGACGTTCCGGTACTCGCCGGAGAGCTTCTGGTCGTAGACGACGATGGACGGGATCTGGTACTCGTAGGCGATCTCGAAGGCCGTCCGCGTCTGCTCGTAACACTCCTTCGGGTCGCTCGGCCCGAAGGCGACGCGGTGGCTGTCGCCCTGACTCGTGTAGAGGATGTGCTCGAGGTCGGCCTGCTCGGGCTTCGTCGGCATCCCCGTGGAGGGGCCCGCGCGCATCGCTTCGAGCAGGACCAGCGGCGTCTCGGTCATCTCGGCGAGACCGAGGGGCTCGCTCATCAGCGCGAAGCCGCCGCCGGAGGACCCGGACATCGCCTTCACGCCGGAGTGGCTGGCGCCGACCGCCATCGCCGCCGCCGCGATCTCGTCCTCGACCTGCTCGGAGATGCCGCCCATGTCCGGCAGGAGGTTCGTCATGATGGTGAAGACGTCCGTCCACGGCGTCATCGGGTAGCCGGAGATGAACCGACAGCCGGCGTCGATGGCCGCGTACGCGATGCCGTGGCTGCCGGAGACGAGGACCTGCTCCTCGTCGTGTTCGCCCTCGGGCACCGTCAGGTCGTGGGACTGCTCCATGTCGTTGACCTGCTCGTAGGCGTCGTGGAGGACCTCGAGGTTCTGCTCGAGGATCTCCCCGCCCATCGCGTCGGACATGAGGTCCTCGATGTGGTCGAGTTCCATGTCGACGAGCGCGGCCGTCGCGCCGACGCCCGCGGTGTTCCGCATGACCTCGCGGCCGTGCTCTTTCGCGAGGCTACGGAGGTCCAGCGGGTAGACGTGCCAGTCGTTCTCCTCGGCGCGCTCCTCGAAGTTCGGGACGTCCTCCACGTCGAGGAGCCCCTCGTCGTAGACGATGACGCCGCCTTCCCGGAGGTCGTCGAGATTCTCGGACAGCGGCTTCACTTCCTCGTCGCCGTAGACGGCGTGCTCGCTGGGGTTGCGGGCGAACGAGTCCCCGAGCGCGAGCAGGAAGTTGTAGCCGTCGCCGCGAGACGTTACGTTGCCGTCCCGCGCCCGAATCTCGACGTACGTGTGGCCGCCGCGGATTCGGGACGGGTAGTGTCGGTGCGTGAAGACGTCGAGGCCTGAACGCATCAACGCCTTCGCGAAGTTCTGGCTCGTGGAGTCGATTCCGTCGCCGGAACCCCCCGCCACTCGCCAGATGAGTTCGTCATCAGTCATAGTGTAACCCTCTGGCCCGTGCTCGGACCGTTGGTACAGTGTTGGTCGCACCCACACTAAATCGTTTGCCATCCATTATCATAGAAAGATGATGAAGGTCTGCCTAAGATTGCTGCTTCCCCAGCTTCGAGCTACCAATCAGGGGGACGGCGAATGTCATACTTATCGCATATTTCCTTAGTGAAGCCAACGTTTCCACGCACCTCAGTTGGAGTCCTCGAAATATGGCGTTGGGTAATAGTCACCCAACTTCCATCGTAGATCTCGATATCTGGCCCTTCAGAATAAGATGAGCTACCATATGCAGGCGCCCCTCCTTGGAGAACTATGTGAATACCATTACCACTCGGAGAAATCTCGGAATAGGACTCCGAACCATAGATTATTTGATGGACCTCATCAGTCACTTGCCCCACCTCATTAATACAGTCGTCAATATCAATAAAGCACACCTGGATACTCATTGGTACAAATCCTACACCATCAATTTCCTCTTCCGTCGTCGCCTTCTCAATTGCAGATTCATAATCAAGCCAAATATCCGAATCGTTGTACGGCTTGGCCTGAAACTGCGCTTTGGTATCGTCCCAATCAGTTGGATCTACTGGGACTTTATCGGACCGCAAGGGATGATTCGAATAGGACCAGCAAATCCATTGGTTAACCGTCTTTAATACAGGAAGTAGATCGGATTTCGCCTTGCCTGAGACCAATAATTCCTGCATCAGTACTGGCTTCCGCTTGTTTGTACAAATGAATCAATTGTAGGTAAAAGTATTTATCCTGGGGAATTATTAGGGCATCTGTGGATTCCAATTCGGGTAGTGAAGACGCTGTCCCGGACCAAGATGTACTCAAAAGCCGTGCGGCAGAGAAGATGCACGGCATTATATATACGTATAAGACACATTACAAGATGGGTGAAGTGTATGAAAAAGTTGACCGAGTGATAGATTACTCAGTTGCTCTCCTTACTGGTTTACTAGCTGTTCTATTGGTATGGGGGGCTGGAAAAAATGAACACTTGATAGGAATTGCTATCATTACATCATTACTATCTTGGGCCAGTTCGGTTGCGAATTTGGGCGTGAAATCGCAAAAGCACTACGAGGCAGGAGATGGCTATCACAGCCTCTTTGAGGACTTCAGAGACTACGCTAAATTGGAGGTTCCCGCAAACGACCTATCATTATCAACTAAGAAGAAACGGTTTGATGAGCTCACACAACGTAGGCGTGATTTAAAGAAACACACGCCAAGGACTACCAATCTCTGGTTCGGGAAAGTAAAAGAATCAGACGTAATGAGTGATGTAGAAACAGATGAGGAAGAAATGGAAACTCTTCTAGGGGAAATTTCTTCTTGAAACGCTCTTGTGAAGTACATTG
>NZ_WPCF01000081.1 GCF_009741975.1 Halobacterium sp. CBA1126
GAAAGTCGGCGAGACGGTCGAGAAGACCGTCGAAGAGACCGTCGAGGAAACTGTCGGGGAGACGGTCGAAGAGAAGGTCGGCGAAACAGTGGAAGAAACCGTCGAGAAAACCGTCGAGGAAACCGTCGGCGAAACCGTCGAGGAGAAAGTCGGCGAGACGGTGGAGAAAACTGTCGAGGAGACCGTGGACGAGACCGTCGAGAAGACCGTCGAGGAGAAGGTCGAAGAGACGGTGGAGAAGACCGTCGAGGAGTCGGCGGGAGCGGCGCCGGCGGCCGCCGAGGACGACGAGTCCGTCGAGGAGAAAGTCGAGGCCGTCGAGGAGCGCTACGCCGACGAGGACGAGGCGGACGACGAACCCGGAGACGGGGACGGGAAGCGCTCGCGGGACGACACGGAGCCGACGGAGGACGAGCCGAAATGAGCGGCGCCGGCGCACGTAACTGGGGGGTGGACGCGTGATCAGCGTCCTCCTGCTGGTCGGGATTCTGGTGGCGATGTTCGTCGGGTTCAACGTCGGCGGGTCGACGACCGGGCCGGCGTTCGGGCCGGCGGTCGGCGCGAAGGCCATCTCGAAGCCGGTGGCGGCGCTGCTGATGACGGTGTTCTTCTTCGTCGGCGCGTGGACGCTCGGCCGCCGGGTCGTCGACACGCTCGGCCGCGAGCTCGTCACGAACCCCGGCATCTTCACGCTGGAGGCGAGCATCGGCGTGCTGTTCTTCGTGGGGCTGGCGCTGTTCGTCGGGAACTTCTTCGGCGTCCCCGCGTCGACGTCGATGACGGCCGTGGGCGCCATCGCGGGCCTCGGCGTCGCGCGGAACGCGCTCGACTGGGCGGTGTTCGGCGAGATCGCGACGTGGTGGCTGGTCGCGCCCGTCATCGGCTTCTGGGTGTCGCTGGTCATCGGGCGGTACTTCTACGCGCGGCTCCACCGGCTCATCGCGATGGAGCGCAGCGACGGCCCCCTGCTGAGACTCGACCGCTCGGGGGTCGTCCCGGTGCCGCGGCCGACGGAGACGACGAACCGCCGCGAGCTGTGGGGCGTCACGACGGTCATCGTCATCGGCTGTCTGATGGCGTTCAGCTCGGGGACGAGCAACGTCGCCAACGCCATCGCGCCGCTCGTGGGCAGCGGCGTCCTCGAGATGAACCCCGCGATTATCATCGGCTGCGCGGCGGTCGGCATCGGCGCGTTCACCATCGCGCGGCGCACGCTGGAGACGATGGGCAGCGACATCACGGAGCTCCCGCTGACGGCGGCCATCGTCGTCGCGGTCGTGAGCGCGTCGCTGGTCATCTTCCTGTCCGCCATCGGCATCCCCGCGAGCTTCGTCGTCATCGCCACCATGTCCATCGTCGGCCTCGGCTGGGGGCGCGCGACCCGGCCCGTCTCGGTGCCGGACGCGGTCCGCGGCGAGGGCGACGTGGCGGTGTCGGTCGGCGGGCTCGCCGCCGACGAGGACGCCGGCGAGGAAGTCCCCGAAATCGGCGAGGAGGACCCCGAGGACATCCCGAGCGCGTCGGACCTCTTCGACCCCGGGACGACCGCGCGGGTCGTCCTGATGCAGAACGTCGTCCCGATGCTGGCGACCGTCGGCGCCTACCTCACGTTCCGCTTCGTCCCCATCTTCGGGTTCTAGAGCGGCCAGAAGGCGGCGATGCCGGCGACCGTCACGACGGACAACAGGAGTTGGAGCGGCATCCCGACGCGGACGTAGTCCCCGAACTTGTAGCCGCCCGGCCCGTAGACGAAGAGGTTCGTCTGGTAGCCGACCGGCGTCATGAACGCCGTCGACGCCGCGAACGTCACGGCGAGCACGAACGCGAACGGGTTCGCGCCGACTTCGAGGGCGGCCTCGACGGCGACGGGAATCATCAGCACGACGCTGGCGTTGTTCGAGATGACGCCCGTGATGAGGCTGGTCGCGACGTAGAACACCCACAGCACGCCGACCGCGGGGAGGAACTGGCCGGTCGCGGCGACGAGCGCGCCGAGCAGCTCCGCGCCGCCGGTCTGCTCTAAGGCGATGCCGAGCGGGATGACGCCCGCCAGCAGGAAGATGACGTTCCAGTCGACGGACTCGTACAGCTCCCCGGGGTGGAGGACGCCGGTGGCGACCATCGCGACGACGCCCGCGAGCGCGGACACCACGATGTTGACCGGGAGCAGCGTCGCCGCGGCGACGACACCGACGATGGTGGCGACGGCGTACGGAATCTTCTCGGTGCGGTAGTCCGGCTCCTCGGGCTCGTGGCCGAGGATGAAGTCGGGGCTCTGGGAGAGCCGGTCGATGGAGTCCTCGGGCGCCTGAATCAGCAGCGTGTCCCCCACCCGGAGCTTCCGCTCGTCCATGCGCTGGCGGACCGTCTCGCCGCGCGAGCGGAACGCCAGCACGTTCGCGTCGTAGCGCCCGCGGAACGACGACGAGCGCAGGGTCTCCCCGACCAGCGGCGACCCCGACTGGATGACGAGTTCGACGAGCGTCTGTTCCTCCTCCGTGGTCGGCTCCATCTCGGGGTCGGTCTCGGGCGCGCCCGTCAGCGCGAGGTCGTCGACGTCGGCGATGGCGGCCAGCGTCTCCCGGTCGGTCCGGATCGTGAGCACGTCGCCGGGCTTGATGACCTTCTGGCCGATGGGCTCGATGAACCGCTCGCCGCCGCGCACCAGCTGGAGGACGTCGGCGTCGAAGCGCCGCTCGTCGATGGCCTCCGAGACCGTCTTCCCGACGAGCGGCGAGGACGCCTGCACGATGACCTCGCTGAGGTAGTCCTGCATCTCGTACTCCGCGAGGTAGTCGTCCTCCGGGGGGACGCGCTCGGGGAGCAGCCAGTAGCCAATCGTCATCAGGTAGGCGGCGCCGACGACGAGCACGATGGCGCCGAGGTGCGTGAACTCGAACATCGAGAACGCGTGCAGCGCCTCGACGCCGCGCTCGGCGCCGATGCGCTCGGCCGTCTGGCTCGCGAGGATGTTCGTCGACGTCCCGATGAGCGTGAGCATCCCGCCGAGCATCGACGCGAACGACAGCGGCATCAGCAGCTTCGACGGCGACGTGCCGCCCTTGTGCGCGAGGTCGCTGATGACCGGGACGAGGATGGCGACCACGGGCGTGTTGTTGATGAACCCCGAGGCGGGCCCGGTCGCGAGAATCGTGGACGCGAGCTGGCGGTGCTTGTTCGTGCCCGCGAACGCGGACATCCACCGGCCGAGAATCTGAACGACCCCCGACCGGGAGACGCCGTTCGAGAGGATGAGCATCGCCAGCACCGTGATGGTCGCGGGGTTCGAGAACCCGGAGAGGCCCTCGGCGACGCCGATGTCCGTCCACGGCTGGAGGACCATCAGCGTCACCATCACGAGAATCGCCGTGACGTCCAGCGGCAGCGCCTCCGTGACGAACAACACCAGCGTGACGGCGACGAGCACGAAGACGACCGCCATCTCGGTCGTCACTGGCGGGAGGTCGGCGAGCGCGGCGAGCGGCAGCGACGCGGCCATGCGGGGACTGTCGTCGGTGGGTTACAACAGCCTACCGGTCGCGCTGTCGGCGGAAAACGGCCGCGGCGGAGCGGGGCGCTTACGCGCCGGCTTCTTCGAGGGCGTCCTCGAGCTGGTCGCGCTGGGTGACGCCGACGAAGCGTTCGACGACGCCGTCGTCGTCCTCCACGACGACGGTCGGAATCGAGCGCACCTGGTACTCGTTGGCGACGTCCTCGTTCTCGTCGACGTCGATCTTCTCGAAGGTGACGCGGTCGCCGTAGTCCTCCTCGAGCTCCTCGAGGATGGGGTCCTGCGTCTTGCAGGGGCCACACCAGTCGGCGTAGAAGTCCTTGATGGTGACTGTCATCGGTCTGTTTGCCCTTGCTCCGCGCCCCGCATAAGGGTTTCTCACGGGACCACCTTCGCCGGTTCACGGCCGCGAGCGCCGCGGCGGCGTTCCGGCGGCGAGCCGCGAGGACACGAAAGGTTTACGCGGGGCGGGCTCCGAGGACTCCCCATGAGCAGTGGTCAGAACTCCGGCGGGCTGATGTCCAGCGCAGGGCTGGTCCGCTACTTCGACTCCGAGGACCCGAACGCCATCCGCATCGACCCGCGCTCCGTGGTGGCGACGGGCGCGTTCTTCGGCATCGCCGTGCTCCTGCTGCAGTTCTTCGCGTAGCCCGAGAGCCTTTTTCCGCGGCGGCCCGTACCCCCTGCTATGACTGTCAGCGCCGGCGTCGTCGCCGTGCAGGGTGACGTCTCCGAGCACGCCGAAGCCATCCGCCGGGCGGCCGCCGAGCACGGGCGCGACGCGAGGTGACCGAGATTCGACGCGCCGGGCTGGTCCCGGACTGCGACATCCTCCTGCTGCCGGGCGGGGAGTCGACCGCGATCTCGCGGCTGCTCGCCCGCGAGGGCATCGACGAGGAGATCCGCGCGCACGTCGACGCCGGGAAGCCGATGCTGGCGACCTGCGCGGGCCTCATCGTCTCCTCGACGGACGCCAACGACGACCGCGTGCAGACGCTCGGGCTCGTGGACGCGACCGTCGACCGGAACGCGTTCGGCCGGCAGAAGGACTCCTTCGAGGCGCCGCTGGACGTCGAGGGGCTCGACGAGCCGTTCCCCGCGGTGTTCATCCGCGCGCCGCTGGTCGCCGACGTCGGCGACGGCGTGGACGTGCTCGCGGACTGGGAGGGGAACTCGGTCGCGGTTCGGGACGGCCCCGTGGTCGGTACCTCCTTCCACCCGGAGCTCACGAACGACTCCCGAATCCACGACCTGGCGTTCTTCCTGAACGAGGAGGCAAGCTTTTGAGCGTCCTCGCGAAACCATGCCCATGAACGCACACATCGACGCCGTGCGCGTGGCGGGGACGCCGGACGGCCCGCTGCCGGTCGTGCTGGTCGGCGTCGACGGCGCGGACGACGTGCTCCCCATCTTCGTCGGCTTCGACGAGGCGACGAGCATCGCGCGCGGGCTGGACGCCACGGACATCGGCCGGCCGCTGACCCACGACCTCACGCTCGACCTCGTCGAGGAGCTCGGCGGCCGCATCGACCACGTCGCGGTGTCCTCGGTCGAGGACGGCACGTACTACGCGGACCTCCACGTGGACACGCCCCGCGGCGACGCGGTCGTCGACGCGCGGCCGAGCGACTCACTGGCGCTCGCGGCGCGCACGGATGCCCCCATCGAGGTCGCCGACGCCGTCTTCGAGGACGGCCGCCGCGACCCCGGGGAGTTCGACGACCTCGACGACATCCGCGAGGTGATGGCGGCGTGAGCGACACGCTCCGGGAGCTGGCCGCCGTCATCGAGGACCGCAAGGAGACGCTGCCCGAGGACTCGTACACGGCGGAGCTGTTCACCCACGAGAAGGGCGAGAACGCCGCGCTGGAGAAGCTCGGCGAGGAGGCCACGGAGTTCATCCTCGCCGCGAAGGACGGCGACGAGGCCGAGCTCACCCACGAGGGCGCGGACATCGTCTACCACATGCTCGTCGTGCTCGCCCAGCACGACGTCGACGTCGACGAGCTGCTGGACGAGCTCGAGGCGCGCCGGTAGCGAGTAGCGCCGCTCAAGTACCCGTGCGCGAAAGCACGGGTATGCACACGGTCGTTTCTGCGGACGGGACCGAACTCGGGTACGAGGCGCGCGGCGACGGCCGGCCGCTCGTGCTCGTCCACGGGACCAGCGCGCGCACGGAGAGCTTCCGCGACCTCGCCCCCCACCTCGCCGAGGAGTTCACTGTCGTGACCTACGACCGGCGCGGGAGAGGGCGGAGCGGCGACGGCGACGACTACGGGCTCCAGCGAGAAGTCGAGGACCTCCGAGCGGTCGTCGACGCCGTCGACGGGGAGCCGGTCGTCCTCGGACACTCCTTCGGCGGCCTCGTCGCGCTCGAGGCCGCCAGCGAACTGGACGTCGACCGGCTGGTGCTGTACGAGCCCTCGGTGCTGGTGGGCGAGCCCCACGGCGGCGACCTCGCCGAGCGGGTCCGCGCGCACCTCGGCGACGGCGACCGCGTCCGGGCCGTCGAGGAGTTCTTCGACGCGGTCGGCGCCGCGGACCTGCTCCCGCGGGCGGCAGTCGAGCAGGCCGCGGGCATCGCGGAGACCGTCGCGCGCGAACTCGAAGTCGTCGAAGGCTACGACCTCGACGACCCGGAGACGGGCGCGCCGACGCTGCTCGTGGTCGGCGAAGATGGACCCGACCACCTCCGGGAGGCCGTCGAGGCGCTGGACGAGACGCTCGCGGCGACGGAGCGCGCGGAGCTGGCGGGCGCCGGCCACCTCGGCATCAACACCGCGCCCGAGCGGCTCGCCGACGCCGTCCGCGCGTTCCGGCGTTAGGCGAGGAAGCCGGCGATTGCGCCCGCGATGGCGCTATCGATAGCGAGCAGCGCGAAGAAGACCAGCGCTATCGCGCCGATGCCGAGTCCGAGCAGCCCCGCGGGCAGCAGGCCGGTCGCGGAGAACACCACGCCCAGCACGAGGACGAGCGCGGCGACGACGATGCCGCCGAGCGCGCCCGCGAGGAAGCCGTGGACGGCACCGCCCCAGACGCCGTCGTCGGCCAGCCAGCCCGCGACGAACCCGCCGACGAAGCCGGCGGCGGCGTGGCCGACGCCCGGCAGTGCGAACGCGAACACGCCAAGTACGAACTCCACGACGAACCCGGTGAGGACCGCGCGCCAGTTGACCATACCGGAGAGACGACGGCCGCGCCGAAAAGCCTCGCGGGCGGGCGTCGGCGCCGATACGTGTGCTTTTACGTCCCGCGAGCCTACGTCGGCGTATGATTTTCGAGAACCTGCCGACGACGCCGACGTCGGAGGAGCTCCTCGACAAGGCGTTCTCGCGGGCGGCGCGTGCGGGCCGCGCGAAGGGCGGCTACGAGGCCCAGGAGTCGATGCTGCAGACGTCCTCGAACATCCTCGGGGACAACCTCCAGAACGTCGTGACGGCGTGGCCGGACTTCGACGCCGTCGACCCGTTCTACTACGAGCTCGCGGACGCCGTGCTGCGCCGGGAGTTCGACGACGACCGGGGCGTGGACGCGCTCCGCCAGCACCTCTCCGAGATCTCGTGGGCGGCGCGGAAGACCCACGACCTCGGCCGCGAGTACATCGGGAAGCTCCCGCGCGGGGACACCGACTCGATGCGGAAGGTCCGCAAGCAGGGGTTCGCGCGCATGGGCTCCGTGATGGACCAGATCGAGGACGACCTCGACGCCGTCGGCCGCGCCCGCGACGCGCTCAAGGACCTCCCCGAGATCGACCCCGACGACCCGACCATCGTGGTCGCGGGCTACCCGAACGTCGGGAAGTCCTCGTTCGTGAACGCGGTCTCCACGGCGGAGATCGAGACCGCGGAGTACCCGTTCACGACGAAGGGCATCGAGGTCGGCCACTTCGACGTCGAGCACGTGCGCTGGCAGATCGTGGACACGCCCGGCCTGCTCGACCGCCCCGCGGACGAGCGCAACGAGATCGAGAACCAGGCGGTGTCGGCGCTCGCGCACGCCGGCGACGTCATCCTGTTCTTCCTCGACGCCAGCGAGACCTGCGGGTACGAGCTCGACGACCAGCGCGCGCTCCGCGCGGAGGTCGCCGACCAGTTCGGCGACGTCCCGCTCGTGACGGTCTGCAACAAGGCCGACCTCTCCGAGGACGTGGCGGCGGACTGCTACATGAGCGTCCAGAACGACGAGGGCGTCGAGGAGACCCTCGACGCGGCCGTCGACGCGGTCGGCTACGAGCCCGACCTCCCGTTCGAGGAGTAGTCAGTCCGGCCGCTGGCGGTAGACGTACCGGAGTTCGACGGCGACGTCGTCGTCCGTGGTCGCGGCGACGCGCTCGTCGACGCGGTCGTAGAGGTCGGGGTAGTCCGCCCCGGGCGGCACGCCGACCGTGACGACGACGCGCTGTGGCTCGCGCTGAATCAGTCCCTGTTCGTACTCGTACTCGGTGTCCAGGACGGCTGCGTCCGCGTACGCGGGCTGCGAGAGCGCTCCGTCGACGGCGTCGTTGACGGCCTGCTCCTCGGTGGCGGACTGGTAGGAGGTGTACGTGACGCCGCCGAGGAACGCCGACAGCACGACGATGGCGACGGCGAGCACGGCGCCGCGCTTCAGCAGCGCCGAGCGCGCCTGCCCCACCTCGAAGAACCGCTGCGGGCGGTACCCCGAGTACCACAGCACGACGAGCGCGGCGAGGTTGATGGAGAGCACGTTCACCATGACGAGCACGCCGGACCCGACCGCGAGCGTGGGTACCCCCCACGCGACGCCGATGCCGACGCTGGCCGCCGGCGGAATCAACGCGACGGCGATGGCGACGCCGACCAGCGCCGACGACACCCCGGTCATCAGGCTGAACACGCCGGCGACGCCCGCGCCGAGCGCGACCACCAGCGAGAGGAAGTCCGGGCGCAGGCGCTCGCTGACCTCCGAGAGGGTCAACACGTCCAGCCCCGGCGGCACGACGTTCGTGTACTTCACGAAGAACGCGAACGCCGCGGCGCCCACGACGGCGAGCACCACGCCGACCAGCTGGAGGTAGACGCCCCTGCGGAACAGGTCCTCGTCGTCGACGACGGTGCCGACGCTCGCGGACATCGCCGGCCCCAAAAGCGGCGCGATGACCATCGACCCGACGACCGTCGCCGGCGAGTCCAGCAGGAGCCCCGCGGTCGCGATAATAGTGCTGACGAGCGTCATCACGACGTACGTCGTCCGGGACGGCGCGAGGTCGCTGGCGCGCGCGACCAGTTCCTCGCGGGCGATCTTGTCGCCGTTGTCCTCGTCCTCGGTGTACCGCTCTTCGAGGTCGTCGAAGTGCCGAGAGACGACCGTCTCCGCGCTCAACACGACGGTGTATGCGTCCTCGGAGAGCCCCGCCGAGCGGAGCGCGTCCAGCGCGTCCTCGACGCCCTCCGTGGGTATCGGGAAGTGGACGACGGCGTTGTAGTCGCGGCCGCTGGTCTCGTCGCTGACCACGTAGTCGATGCCCTCGTCGTCGAGCGCGTCGAGGACGGCCTCGCGTTTGCCCGTCGGGACGGTCGCCTGAACGAGTCGCACGACTCCGCGTTCACGGCGCCGGAAGAAAAGCGTTCAGGGCCGCGGCCGGACTCAGGCGACCGTGGCGTTGTACGTCACGCGGACGTCCGCGGTGACGGTGACCGGTCCGGACTCCACGGCCGTCCCGCCCGCCGCCGCGGCACCGCCGAGCGCGGCCGTCTCGACCTGGTACGTGCGGTAGTTCGTGTTCGTCGAGACGATGGTGTGCGTCTCGGTCAGCGAGAGGTCGCCGGCGTCCGCGAGCGTCTCCGCGCGCGTCTCCGCGTTGCCCATCGCGTTCGTGAGCGCGTCCTGGTAGAGGGTCTCGCGCTTCTCCTCGGAGAGCGTGAACGAGACGCCGTCGACCTGGTCGGCGCCGTTGTTCACGGCCGTGTCGACGACCTCGCCCGCCGCGTCGGTGTCCTCGACAGTGATCTCGAACGCGTGCGTGCCGACGTACTGGCCGCGCTCGACGCCGCCGCTGGGCGTCCGCTCGCGCTCCTGCCGGATGTCGAAGTACGCGGTGCGGACGTTCTCAGCGGGGACGCCGTAGGATTCGAGCGCGGACTGCATCTCGTCGACCCGCGCGGCCATCTCGTCGCGGACCGCCGACGAGTCGTTCCCGGTCGCCGTCACCGCGACCCGGACGACCGCCTGGTCGGGCTCGGCCTCCACGCTGCCGTCCGCGGAGACCGTCACTGACTGTCCGTCGGGCGCTGCCTCGCCGGCGGCCGCCGCCCCGCTACCGAGGGTGAGCGCGCCGGCGACCCCGGCGGTCACCAGCAGGGCGGTGCCGAGGACCGCGAGCAGAAGTGTTTGCTGTCGCATCACGGAGTACGCTACGCGGTCCCGCACCTTCAACGTCGCTCAGAGTGAAACCCGCGTTTGAGCGTCCCCGCCGGACGCGGGACTTAACCCCGCCGACCGGCTACGACTGGTATGTTCGACACCCGCCCCGACCGCAGCGACGAGGTCGTCCTCGTCGGCCGGTCGAACGTCGGCAAATCCACGCTCATGCGTGAGATTACCGGCCACAGCGTGGCGACCGGCCAGAAGCCCGGCGTCACGCGCGAACCCAACCACTACGACTGGGCCAGCGACGACTTCGTCGTCACCGACCTCCCCGGATTCGGGTTCATGTCCGGCGTCGAAGACGACGTCCGCGAACGCATCAAGACCGGCGTCGTCCGCTACCTCGAGGACAACGCCGACGACATCATGGTCGGCGTGCTCGTCCTCGACGGCAAAGCCGCCGTCGACATCATCGACCGCCACACCAGCGAGGAGGAGATTCCCCACGTCGTCGAACTGTTCTACCTCCTCGAAGACCTCGGCATCCAGCCGGTCGTCGCCGTCAACAAGATGGACAAAGTCGACGACCGCGACGAACGACTCGACGACATCGCCGACCGCCTCGGCCTCCACCCGCCGTGGAAGCAGTGGCAGGACACCATCGCCCCCATCGCCGCCAAACACGGCCGCACCAGCGCCTTCGACGACGCCGTCCGCACCCACCTCGAAGCCGCAAAACGCGACGACCTCAAGAAGTTCTTCTAAGCGACCTTTTGCGCTGCGGGCGCGCTCCGCGCGCCCTCGGCAAAAGCTCGGCCAAAAGCGCCGTCGGACCCCACTTCGGGGGTCCTCGGCGCCCGAGCGCTCACTTCGTTCGCGCTCGGTGAACCGCTCGCCTCGGGTCCTTCGGACCGCTCGGCTCGCGGATGCTAGCTCGTCGGCTGCGTAGATTCAAGTAGGATGGCGGGACCAACCCGGCGCGTGACCTGACAGTCGCCGCGGGCCGGCGGATGCGGAACGGCGGCACCCGGCTCGCGGACTCGCGCGCCGCCTGCAAGCCACAGCCGTCGCTGGTGCGTTCGGAGACGGGCGACTCGGGAGAAAGGCCTCGTCACAAGGGGCTCGGAGGGGGTAACTCCTCGTCACCGTCGCCCGGGAGCGTGGTAGGGGCTCCCGGGAGAAGAGGCTTTCACTCCCAGTCCGCCCGGCCGCGGTGCTCGGCCGCAATCCGCTGTACGTCGTCGGCGTCCAGTCGGCCGCGTTCGGTGACGACGGCGTCGACGAGGCGCGCGGGGACGGCCTCGAAGACGGGATTCCGGACGTCGAGCGGCGCGTCGCCGTCGTAGAGCGCGCTCGAATCGCCGTCTTCGACTGGAAGCGGTTCGGGCGCGACCTTGTCCGCGGCGCAGACGACGAGCACGGGAGCGTCGGCGTCGCGTGCGGCGAGCGCGGCCGCTCGGGTTCCGACCTTGTTGACGACGCGGCCGTCCGGGAAGACGGCGTCAGCGCCGACGAGCACCGCGTCCGCCGCCTCGACGGCGGCCGGAACGTTCGCGTCGGTCGTCAGCGTCACGTCGAAGCCGTCCGCGAGCGACTCCGCGACGCCGACGCCCTCGCCGCCGGGCCGCGATTCGGCGACGACTACGTGGCCGGGGTTCGCGTCGCGGAGCGCCGCGCTGACTGTCCCCGACCGCGAGAGCGTGAACACCGCGTCGGCACCGAGCGCGTCGAGTTCGGCCGCGGCCTCGCTCGCCGCCCGGTCGTCCGCGTCCACTGCCTCCGCGGCGACCTCGCGGGCCGCGCGCTCGACGCCAGCGGGAACCGAATCGGCGCGCTGTTCCCGTGCAACGTCGTCGTCTGGCAGGAAGAACCCGGGAAGAAAGCAGGTCGTTCTACCACGTCTCCATCGATGCGCATCGCGCGCCTGCTGGGGATCGGCGCCCGACGACGAGACGTGGGACGAGATCGTCGCGGAGACCGGCGAGTACGGTCGACGA
>NZ_WPCF01000206.1 GCF_009741975.1 Halobacterium sp. CBA1126
CCGGTCAACACCACCGGTAGGGTCGCCCCAGCGAAGAGCCACCGGCCGACGAGCATCCCCAACAGCAGCGGCGCGAACACGCTCCCGCCGACGAAGGCGTAGTCGGTGTAGCGCTTCCAGCGCTCGTCCTCGCGCTGCTCGCGGAGCTCCGGACCGAGCCCGCGGAACACCAACGCGACGACGAACCCGAGTGCGAGCAGATAGTTGTCCGCCAGGAGCCGCGAGTACACGCGCGGGAACGCCGCCAGCAACATCGTCCCGAACGCTACGATCCACACCTCGTTGGCGTCCCACACCGGGCCGAACGCCGCCAGGAACGTCTCCCGCTCGTGTTCGTCCGTCCGGGTCGCGTACAGCATCCCGATACCGAAGTCGAAGCCATCGAGGACGATGTACATCCCCAACGCGAACACCACGGCGCCGAACCAGACCTCCGGCAGGGAGTCGACGAGGTACGTGTCGACGGGGATCAGTGGGTCAGTCATCGCTGGTCACCCACGGGAGGGGGCCACGCCAGCGGCCCGCACTCGACTCCTGGACGCCGAGCGACCGGAGCTCTCCACGAATCAGCCACTTCAGGACGTACAGCGCCGTTAGTATCAACGCGATGTAGAGGATGACGAACGCGACCAGGGTTAGGGTCGCCTCGGTCCCAGTGAGCGTCGAGGAGACCGCCTCGCTCGTCTTGAGTTCGCCCTGGATGACCCACGGTTGGCGGCCGATTTCAGTGACGTACCAGCCGGTGAGTAACGCCGCATAGCCGAATGGCGATGCCGCGATCATCGCCTTCAGGTAGCGCGTACTCTCGGTCAACCGTCCGCGGTACGTGAGGTACCCGCCCCAGAGCGCGAGCGCGATGAAAAGGAACCCGAGCCCGACCATGAATCGGAACGACCAGAACACGAGCGCGACGGGTGGGTTCTCCTCGTACTCGTTCAGGCCGATGACCTCGGCGTTGAAGTCCCCGCCACTGGCGAGGAACGACCCGACTCTGGGGAGACTCAACGTGAAGAGGTTCTCCGCGCGCGGGTCGGTGAGCGCGTCGAGGGACTTCGGGAACGCGAGCAGGTGGAGGTCGGCCGACCCCGTCTCGTAGTGAGCTTCCATCGCGGCGAACTTCTGGGGCTGTGTATCCTCAACGTGCCGGC
>NZ_WPCF01000205.1 GCF_009741975.1 Halobacterium sp. CBA1126
CCGGTCAACACCACCGGTAGCGTCGCCCCACCGAATAGCCACCGGCCGGCGAGCATCCCCAACAGCAGCGGCGCGACCACGCTCCCACCGACGAAGGCGTAGTCGGTGTAGCGCTTCCAGCGCTCGTCCTCGCGCTGCTCGCGGAGCTCCGGACCGAGCCCGCGGAACACCAACGCAACGACGAACCCGAGTGCGAGCAGATAGTTGTCCGCCAGGAGCCGCGAGTACACGCGCGGGAACGCCGCTAGCAACATCGTCCCGAACGCCACGACCCACACCTCGTTGGCGTCCCACACCGGGCCGAACGCCGCCAGGAACGTCTCCCGCTCGTGTTCGTCCGTCCGGGTCGCGTACAGCATCCCGATACCGAAGTCGAAGCCGTCGAGGACGATGTACATCCCCAACGCGAACACCACGGCGCCGACCCAGACCTCCGGCAGGGAGTCGACGAGGTACGTGTCGACGGGAATCAGTGGGTCAGTCATCGCTGGTCACCCACGGGAGGGGGCCGCGCCAGCGGCTCGCACTCGACTCCTGGACGCCGAGCGACCGGAGCTCTTCCCGAATCAGCCACTTCAGGACGTACAGCGCCGTCAGTATCAACGCGACGTAGAGGACGACGAACCCGACCAGGGTCAGGGTCGCCTCGGTCCCAGTGAGCGTCGAGGAGACCGCCTCGCTCGTCTTGAGTTCGCCCTGGATGACCCACGGTTGGCGGCCGATCTCGGTGACGTACCAGCCGGTGAGTAACGCCGCATAGCCGAATGGCGATGCCGCGATCATCGACTTCAGGTAGCGCGTACTCTCGGTCAACCGTCCGCGGTACGTGAGGTACCCGCCCCAGAGCGCGAGCCCGATGAACAGGAACCCGAGCCCGACCATGAATCGGAACGACCAGAACACGAGCGCAACGGGTGGGTTCTCCTCGTACTCGTTCAGGCCGATGACCTCGGCGTCGAAGTCGCCGCCACTGGCGAGGAACGACCCGACTCTGGGGAGACTCACCGTGAAGAGGTTCTCGGCGCGCGGGTCGGTGAGCGCGTCGAGGGACTTCGGGAACGCGAGCAGGTGGAGGTCGGCCGACCCCGTCTCGTAGTGGGCTTCCATCGCGGCGAACTTCTGGGGCTGCGTATCCTCAACGTGCCGGCC
>NZ_WPCF01000127.1 GCF_009741975.1 Halobacterium sp. CBA1126
GGGGGGATGCGCCAGCGCGCCGTCATCGCGGTGGCGCTGGCCTGCGACCCCGACCTGCTCATCTGCGACGAGCCGACGACCGCGCTGGACGTGACCATCCAGGCCCAGATCCTGGACCTGCTCGAGGACCTCAAAGTCGAACACGACCTCGGCATCATGTTCATCACGCACGACCTCGGCGTCATCGCCGAAATCACCGACCGCGTGAACGTGATGTACGCCGGGGAGATGGTCGAGTCCGCGCCCGTCGAGGAGCTGTTCGAGAACCCGAAACACCCCTACACGGAGGGAATGCTGGAGAGCATCCCCGGCCGCAACGAGCGCGGGGAGCCCCTCCGGACCATCGAGGGCGAGGTGCCGACGCCGAACGAGCCGGCGACGTACTGCCGGTTCGCGCCGCGGTGCCCGGAGGCGTTCGACGACTGCGAGCACGTCCACCCGGTGCAGGTGGACGTCGCCGACGGCGACGAGGAGCACCGGGCGGCCTGCCTGCTGTACCCCGAGGACGCCCCCCGGAGTGAGGCGGTCGACGTCCACCAGTCGCGGGACGACGCCACCGAACGGGAGGTGAACGAATGACGGCGCTCTACGAGCAACGACGGGACGACGCAGCGAGCGCGGCGACCGGCGAGACGCTCGTCGAGGTGCGGAACCTCCGGACGTACTACGGCGGCGACGGCGTGTTCGCCGCGGAGCCGGTGAAGGCCGTCGACGGCGTGAGCTTCGAGATCGAGCGCGGGGAGACCCTCGGACTCGTCGGGGAGTCCGGCTGCGGGAAGTCGACGCTCGGCCGGACGCTGATGCAACTGGAGACCGCGACGGGCGGCGAGGTCCGCTACGACGGCACGGACGTGACGACGCTGTCCGGCGCGGAGCTCAAGGAGTGGCGCCAGAACGTCCAGATGGTTTTCCAGGACCCGGACTCCAGCCTGAACGACCGGATGACGGTCGGGGAGATCGTCATGGAGCCGCTGAACGTCCACGACTGGCGGACGCCCCAGGAGCGCCGCCAGCGCGTCCGCGAGCTCCTCGAGACCGTCGGGCTCAGCGAGGAGCACTACTACCGGTACCCGTTCCAGTTCTCCGGCGGGCAGCGCCAGCGCATCGGCATCGCCCGCGCGCTCGCACTCGAACCGGACTTCCTCGTGCTCGACGAACCCGTCTCCGCGCTCGACGTGAGCGTGCAGGCGAAGATTCTGAACCTCCTCGACGACCTGCAGGCGGAGTTCGGGCTGACGTACCTCGTCATCGCCCACGACCTCTCCGTCGTCGAGCACATCTGCGACCGCGTCGCCGTGATGTACCTCGGCAACATCATGGAGCTGGGGCCGACCGAGCGGCTGTTCGACGACCCCGCGAACCCGTACACGAACGCCCTGCTGTCGGCGATTCCGACCGCCGACCCGACCGCGGAGACCGACCGCATGACCCTGCGGGGGACGCCGCCGAGCCCGCGGGACCCGCCCGAGGGCTGCGTGTTCAGCACGCGGTGCCCGATGAAGATCCGCCCCGAGAAGTACGCCGACCTCGACGACGACGTGTGGGAGGGCGTCGAGGTGTTCCGGGAGGTCCTCCGGGAGCGCGCGGACGCCTCGGCGTCGACGACCGACCGCGTGAAGGAGTTGCTCGGCGTGGGCGGCGCCGACACGGACGTCGACGAAGTCGTCGAGGACGTGTTCGGCGACCTCGACGTGCCCAGCGAGGTCAGCCAGCACCTCGACACGGCCGTCGAGTACGTCGAACAGGACGACGTCGAGGGCGCCCGCGAACACCTCCGCGAGGAGTTCGGGAGTGTCTGCGAGCGGGAGGTCCCGGACGACCACGTGGTCGACGACACCGGGCGATTCAGCCACTGCCACCGCCACCGCGGCGAGCACGACGCGCCCGGCGAGTTCCTCGACTCGCACGGGTACGACCGGTAGCCGATGCCGGGTGCCCCCTCCGGCGTGCCGGACGCCCCCCGGGACCGCTTCGCCGTCCTGCTGGACGTGACGGGGTACGCGGTCTGGCTGACCGTCGCGTTCGCGGCCGCGGCCGCGGCGCTGGCGGTGCTGGCGGGGTGGCCGGCGGCGCAGGGCGTGAAGTACGGGCTGTTCGTGGTCGGCTGGCTGGCGTTCGGCTTCGGGACGTTCAAACTGCTGCCGTCGCGGCCGTGGAAGGACGACGACGACGGCGGCCGGTTCGAGACCGCGGCGGGCGAGGACACGGCGTTCCAGTCGCTCGTCCAGCGGCTGCCGCCGGCGCGGTTCCGGCCGGTGCCGGTCGTCCACCGCCTGCCGACGGGCGTGCGGGTGTTCCTCGCGTCGCTCGTGATGCTGGGGACGTCGCTCGCGCTCGAGCAGATGTTCGGAATCGGGCCGTAGCGACGCTGAGGAGTGGCTGTCGCGGAACTTTCTTACGTGCGAGCGCACAACCCGCACCCATGCCCGAAGAGCCCGCCCCCGGCGACGACGACCCCCTCCCCGAGGAGCAGGCGGACGTCCAGGAGCGCGAGGACCGTCTGGACGACATGGCGGCGAACGCCGACGAGTACAAGCAGTCCTGGAAGGCGACCCTCGAAGACATGCACGCGCTCGCCGAGCAGCGCGAGGCCGAGGGGTGGGACGTCCTCGAACTGGTCGCGGGCGACACCGCGCCGATGGGCCGGGACACGAACGACGACGACGGCGAGTTCGGGCTCTCGTACGTCGTCGGCGCGGAGGACGCCGAGGCGTTCCGGGAGGTCGTCGAGGCCGGCGAGTTCCCCGTCTACGACGTCTACCGGCAGACCCAGATGGGGCACGTCTTCATCGTGACCGAACTCCGGGACCCCGGCACCGAGCAGGTGGTCTTCATCGCGGGGGCGTACGTCCAGCGCGACGAGAAGATGTGCGCGTACACGGCCCGCGAGGAGGGCGAGATGTACACGCACGTCCGGAAGCTCGACGGGACGAAGCTCGCCGTCGTCCGCCACGACGCTACGAGAAGTTCTTCCCGCACGCCGACCGGATGCCCGACCTCTCCGAGGGCTGGGTCAGCGACGCGTAGACGGCCGGAGTCGGCGGCGAGACGCGCGGAATCGGTGTCGTAGCCTACAAATGGGTGGGGAAAGTACGACGCCTACATGAACGTCGCTGACGCGATGACCCCCCGGGACGACGTGGTGACCGTCGAGCTTCCGGGGACGCGGGACGACATCCTCGAGTACATCCAGGAGCGGGCGTTCTCCTCCGTGCCCGTGGTGAAGCCGGGCGAGGACGGCGAGCAGTACCGCGGCCTGGTCTCCCGGGACGACCTCATCGAACACCCCGAGGAGGACCAGCTCGCGATGCTGATGCGGGACGTGCCGACGACGACCACGGGCGCGACCGTCCGCGAGGTCGCGGCGCTGATGCACCGGGAGGGCACCCGGCGCGTGCCGGTCGTGGAGGACGGCCGCCTCGAAGGCATCATCACCGTCACGGACGTGGTGCGGGCCATCGCCGACGGCGAGGAGGACGGCGAGACGGAAGTCGGCGGGCTCGCCCGCGACGACGTGAACACGACCTACGAGGGGACGCCGCTGACCGTCGCCGAGCGCGAGATCTCGTACGCGAACGTCCCCTACACCGTGGTGCTGGGCGACGACGCGGAGATGACGGGGATGCTGACGGAGGTCGACATCATCGAGGTCGCCCGCGTCGTCGAGGGCGAGGCCGACACCGGGGACTCCATCGCGGACGACGACGACGACTGGAAGTGGGAGTCCATCAAGGCGGTGGGGTCGCGGTACCTGCCGACGCGGAACGTCGAGATTCCGGCGGCGCCCGTGCGGGAGTTCATGACCGGCGACGTCGTGACCGTGACCAGGCGCCGGACGGCCCGCGAGGTGGCACAGACGATGCTGACGAACGACGTCGAGCAGGTGCCGCTGGTCTCCGGGGACAGCCTCGTCGGCATCGTGCGGGACGTCGACCTGCTGGCGGGGTTGGTCGATGAGTGAGCTGGACGAGCTCGCGCGCCGGCGCGGGTTCTTCTTCCAGGCGAACGAGGCGTACGGCGGCGTCTCCGGGTTCTACACGTACGGCCCGGAGGGCGCGGCGCTGAAGCGCAACGTCGAGGAGACGTGGCGGGACCGCTTCGTCACCCGCGAGGGGAACATGGAGATCGACGCGCCGACGGTCACCCCCGAGCCCGTCTTCGAGGCGTCGGGCCACCTCGACGGCTTCGACGACATGCTCGTGGAGTGCGCGGAGTGCGGTGACAGCCACCGCGCCGACCACGTCGTCGAGGACACCACGGACATCGAGGACGCCGAGACCTACCCGACGGGGAAGGTCGAGGACATCATCGCCGAGCACGACCTCGCGTGTCCGTCGTGTGGCGCGCCCCTCGCCGGGCAGTCCGTCGACGAGTTCAACCTGATGTTCGAGACGTCCATCGGCCCGGGGTCGGGCCAGCCGGGCTACCTGCGCCCGGAGACCGCCCAGGGGATGTTCACGGAGTTCCCGCGGCTGAAGGAGTACGCGCGGAACCAGCTGCCGTTCGGCGCCGCGCAGATCGGGGCGGGCTACCGGAACGAGATCAGCCCGCGGAACGCGCTCGTTCGCGCCCGGGAGTTCACGATGGCGGAGCTGGAGTACTTCGTCGACCCCGAGGGCGAGGGCCCCGACCTCTCCCGGGTCGAGGACGTCGAGCTGCCGCTGTACCCGGCGGGCGCACAGGAGGCCGACGGCGAGGAGTACCTCCACTTGACGCCCCGGGAGGCCCTCGACGAGGGCGTCGTGGGCGACGAGTGGGTGGCGTACTTCCTCGCGCGGTCGAAGGCGTGGTTCGAGCGCGTCGGCGTGGACATGGAACGGTTCCGGTTCCGCCAGCACCTCCCCGGCGAGCTCGCCCACTACGCCAGCGACTGCTGGGACGCGGAGGGCGAGGTCGACGGCGACTGGATCGAACTGGAGGGCGTCGCCTCCCGCACCGACTACGACCTCTCGAAGCACAGCGAGCACGCCGACGACACGTTCACCGTCTTCAAGCAGTACGACGAGCCGAAGACCGTCGAGCGCGCGACCGTCGACCCCGACATGTCGTACCTCGGGCCGGAGTTCGGCGGCGACGCGGGCGCGGTCGCGGACGCCCTCGAGGCGCTCGCGGCGCGCGACCGGTCGGCGTTCGACGGCGACGAAGTCACGGTCGAGGTCGACGGCGACGAGGTGACGGTTCCGACGGAGAAGACCGGCTTCTCGGTCGAGGAGGTCACCGAGTCCGGCCGCCACATCGTCCCGCACGTCGTCGAGCCGGCGTTCGGCGTCGGGCGCGCCGTCTACACGGTGCTCGCGCACAACTACGACACGGACGAGGTGGAGGGCGAGACCCGGGACGTGCTACGGCTCCCCGCGGAGGTGTCGCCGACGACGGTGGGCGTGTTCCCACTGATGGACAAGGACGGCCTCGGCGACACCGCGCGCGACCTCGCGGCGGACCTCCGGGAAGCCGGCCTCTCGGTGACGTACGACGACTCGGGGAACATCGGCCGACGGTACCGCCGGCAGGACGAGGTCGGGACGCCGTACTGCGTCACCGTCGACTACGAGTCGCTGGAGGACGGGACGGTGACGCTGCGCGACCGCGACACGACCGACCAGGTGCGCGTCGACGCCGACGACCTCGGCGACGTTTTGCGGTCGCTCCGGGACGGCGACCGGGAGTTCGCGGAGCTGTGAGCGAGCTCGACCGCCGGCTCGTGCACGCCAGCGGCGCGCTCCTCCCGGGCGCGTTCCTCGCGGGCGTCGTCCCGTGGCCGGCGGTCCAGTGGCTGCTCGTCGCCGGGTCGGCGGTCGCCGCCGCCCTCGAAGCGCTGCGGCTCTCGGGGTACGTCTCGTGGCGCATCTTCGACCGCCTCACGCGCGAGTACGAGCAGGACAACCCCGCGGGGTACGCGCTGTACGTCTTCTCGTGGACGGCGACCGTCTGGCTGTTCGACCCCCCGATTGCGGTGCCCGCGCTGCTGATGCTCGCGCTCGCGGACCCCGCCAGCGGCCTGCTCTCCCAGTCCAGCGGCCTCGAGACGAAACAGGGGTGGGTGTTGCTGGCGACGTTCGGCATCTGCATGGCCATCGCCAGCCTGCTCGACGTGCCGCCGCTGGCGGCCGCCGCCGGCGCGCTCGCCG
>NZ_WPCF01000061.1 GCF_009741975.1 Halobacterium sp. CBA1126
GACGCCGACCCCGTCTTCGACCGCGCGGGCAGCGGCGTCCGCGCGCGCCTCGACGGCGGCCCGGCGGGCTTGGCGACCGCGCCCCTACAGTAATTCCCGGGCCATCTCGCGGCCTCGGGCGCGCTGTCCGCGAGCAAGTAGACGATGGGTTCGACGCCGAAGCCGCCGGTCTGGTAGAGCACGTCCGCCTCCGGATGGTCCGCAATTGCGGGCTTGAGGGCTTCCGCGGACGACTCCCCCTCCGGGTCGAACTCGACGGTCTCGTAGCCGAGCGCGTCCAGTTCCTCGACGACGTCAGGCTCGTAGTGGACGTTCAGGCACGCGCGGGCCTCGCTGCCGGCCTCCCGCGCGCCGAGCAGGACCGAAGCGACGTGCACGCTGACGCCGAACTCGGGGTCGGCGGGAATCTCGGTGCGCCCCATCACGTCCAGAATCCGGCCGGGGACCCCCGCCACGTCCTCGACGCCGGCGGCGTCGGGCGTGCACTCCACGAGGTTCGAGCCGACCGCGGGGATGAGCGTCGCGAACCCGCTGGCGTGTTCGAGGATGCGGACGCCCCGCCGCACCGACGAGAGCACGCGCTCGCGGACGCGCACCTCGCTCTCGGGGTCGTGGACGCGGAAGTCGCCCTCGTACTCCGCGAGCTCGGGCATCGCGTCCTCGTGGAGCTCCGCGACGACGTCCCCGCGGGCCGACAGCCGGCGAATCAGGACCTCCGCTTCGACGAGCGCCTGCACCTGCGACATGTCGCCGCTCGCCAGCCCCTCGCCGACGCGCTCGACGGTCTCGCGGACGCGCTCGTCGTCGGCGACCGCGTCGTTGACCGTCACCTCTCCGTGGGCGTACTTCGAGACCGCGGACTGGCTGACCCCGAGCAGTTCCGCGACCTCGTGCTGGGTGAGCCCGCGGTCGCGGAGGTCCGCGGCGAGCAGCGACCGGAACGTCGGCAGGAACTCCTCGACGACGACCTCCTCGATGAACCTCATTGGTCGCCCCCGAACTCGCGGTCCCCGCGGATGCGGCTGGCCTGCGGGCCGTCCTGGTCCTGGTACTTCGACCCGCGCTCGGCGCCGTACGGCCGCTCTGCGGGGCTCGCGAGCTCCGTGAACACGAGCTGACTGATGCGCATGTCAGGCGTGAGCGCGACCGGGACTTTCCCGAGATTCGAGAGCTCGAGGGTGACCCGGCCCTCGAACCCGGGGTCGATGAACCCGGCCGTATTCGAGAGGAAGATCCCGCCGAACCCGCCGAGGAAGTTCTCTACCTGCCGGCCGCCTGGTTGGACTTCGAGGTCGTACGTCGTCTCGACCCGTCCGGTGTCCTCGACGGATTCGACGCGGTCGAACACGACCTCGCCGTCGAGAATCTGATCGAGCCGAGACGTGTCGACGCCGTGGCTCGCGTAACACTCACGGAGCCGCTCGAGCGAGTCGCGCCGCACCGTCTCGTACTCTCGATTCTCGATGTTCGAGATGCTGGACTTCGACGAGTAGCCGGCTTCCTCGGCGACATCAGACATACGCAGTCCCGCCTCGTCTCGGAGGTCGCGAAGTAGTTCGGACGGGTTCGGGACGTACTGCCCGCGCTTGTGTGCGTCCTCGTAGAAGTCCACGGACCACTCATCGCCCTCGTGGTCGACGTCCGTCGGTTCGATGTACTGGTCTCGGCGGCGGTGGTACGTCGACGTGAGATAACCGAGTCGAGACCCGAGATAGGTCGCCCGGTCGGCCAGCGACTCGTTGGCCGTGTAGAGCGTGTCTCGGGCGTCGCGGCGGTGACCGTCACCATCCAGCAGCCCGTCGAGGAATGCTTCGAGGACGACGTCGGGCCAGTTCCACGTCCGGTCCGGGACGTTCTTCTCTCCGCCGCTGCCGGCGAGCTCCCGGAACAGTTTCGACCAGAGCGCGGAACAGACGGTGAGTTGGTGGATTCCGTCTGGGGTCTCGTTCCACGACAGCGACGTGTCGTACTGGCGGAACCAATCGGCGACGCGTTCGAGGCGCTCGCGGTCGTTCTGCGTGAAGACCACCTGCTTCCTGCGAGCGTACCCTTCGGCGACGTAGAACCCGAGAATCCACCCGAGTTCCCGAGTGACCGGAATCGTCCGTGGAAGCCGCGCGTCGCTCTGCTTGAACGCGACTTCGGCTTCTTCTGGGAGAGACGCGGACGAAACCGCGTTCAGCGGTGCGCTGTTCCGTGATTGGTAGTGGCGGCGAGTACTGGCCTGCACGTCGGACCAGTCGACTTGTCCGACACCGTCTGTCGCGTAGGCAACGACCTCGCCGTCCCCGCGGAACATGTCCACGAGGTCGAGTTCGAGCGTCGGTGGGCTTGCCTCCGGGAGTGTCCCCGGAACCATGACGTGCTCGCCTTCCGCGTCCTCGCTGGCGACGCGCGTGACTTGCCCGTGTTCGTCGAGTGTGAACACGTTGTGGTCTTTCGTCACGAGGACAGACCGGCCCGAGTCGAGCGTCACTCGGTAGATGCGTTTCGCGGGGTTCGTGATGAAGTCCGTCACCGGGAACGTACGTACGCTCAACGTCTCGGGGTCGAACGAGACGGCGTGGGCAGCGGCTTCGTTCTCGACGACGTCCCCAATCTGGTGGAATCCGAAGCCGTCCTCCGGGGTCCAGAGGAACAGCTGTTCGTCGGCTGGAAGCGACGCGTGCACGACCACGGCGAGCCGGCCGAGCGACGACCGCCCTTCGACCTGCGCGACGAGGTCCGGCGGCACCTCCACGCGCTCTTTCGTGGTGCCGAGCACGAAGTCCCCGGGGTGGAGGATGAACTCGTCGCCGTCCTCGACGACGGTCTCGGTGACGTAGTCCTCGACTTCCTCCTCGCGGTTCGGGTGGATGCAGGGGACGTTCGCGCGCTCGAACTCGAGGAAGCGCCGGCCGAGCCGGACGTCGACGCTCGCGGGCTGGACCTGCAGGTCGACGTCGTCGAGCGGTTCGACGACGAGGTCACCCTCGGCCAGTCGGTCGAGGATGTCCCGGTCGGAGAGTATCATACCGGTGGGTGGTGCCCGGGGGCCTAAAGGTTTCAGAACGAGCCGCGGGCGGCGTGATGAGAGAGATGGTGGGGCGTGATGGCGGTGGATTCCCGCGAGCGAGTGCGACGGTCAGGCGATGCTGATGACCCAGCCGACGAACGCGACGACGCCGCCAACAAGCCACGTGGCGCCGGAGTCGTCGTCGAACTCGACTGCGAGGGCGTTCCCGTAGAAGTACGTCTGCCAGCAGGCGACCGCGAACGAGAGTAGCGCGCGAGCGCCGTCGGTAGCCGCGAAGTTCGCCTGGAACGACTCGGCGAATGCCTGCGGACTCGAGAGCGACGCGCCGTCGAGTGCGACGGCGAGGAACGCGAACGCGACGAGCGTGGTGAGGACCGTCGGCGCGGTCGCCCAGCCGGCGACGACCATCGTGTCCCCAAACGTGCCGTCGTGACTGACGAGTGCGCGCGTGAGCAGGTGGATGACGCCGGCGGCGAGCACCCAACCGATCAGCATCGCGACGACGGTGCCGGCGAGTTGGCCGACGAGCACGCCCCAGGCGGCCGACGAGGCGTCTCCGTGCCCGGCGTCCGCGAGGCGATTGGTGAGCATGACGGCGAACGCGAGGAGCGCGACGACCAGCGAGAGGGTGGCAGCGCAGACGGCACCGATGGCGGGTCCGAACTCGAACCCGCGCGCTCGGAAGTACTGACGTGGGTGGAGGAGTGGCGTGCGGGGTGCCATGCCCGACTGCTGTTCGAGGCAGTCGCATAGGTCTGGTGGTGCCCGCGGCGGGGCTGCGCCGAGTAGCCAACGCTTTGCCCGCGCCGCCGCTACGCCGGGGTATGAAGCAGGTCATCGCCGCCCGGACCGACGTCGGGATGGGGCAGGGGAAGCTCGCCGCGCAGGTCGCGCACGCCTCCCTGAAAGCCTACGAGTACGCCGACGAGCGCGCCCAGCGGCAGTGGAAACAGCAGGGCCAGAAGAAGGTCGTCGTGAAGGCCAGCGGCGAGCGCGAGCTCTACCAGATTTCGGAGGAGGCGAAGGCGAAGGGGCTGCCGTCGGCGGTCGTCGAGGACGCCGGCCACACGCAACTCGAACCGGGGACGCCGACGGCGGTCGCGGTCGGGCCCGCGGCGGACGCGGACGTGGACGAGATTACCGGCGACCTCCCGCTGTTCTGACGATGCGGGACGCCCACGAACTCGAACGCGCGGTCGGCATGCGGTACTACGCCAGCGACAGCGACGGCACCGGCGGCCGGCTCCGCGAGTCGCCGTCGGACTTCCGCGTCACCGAAATCGAGACGTTCGACACCCAGCCCGTCGACGCCGACCCCGGCGACTACCCGTGGCTCGTGGTGCGCGCGACGCTGACGTCGTGGGACACCAACGACTTCGCCCGCGAGTTCGCGAACCGCCTCGGGATGAGCCGCGAGCGCGTCACGTGGGCGGGGACGAAGGACCGCCACGCGGTCACCACCCAGCTGTTCGCCGTCCGCGACCTCGACCCCGAAGACGTCCCCGAGATTTCGGACGCGGACGTCGAGGTCGTGGGGCGCGCGGGCCGCGGGCTGGAGTTCGGCGACCTCGCGGGCAACGAGTTCCGCGTCGTCGTCCGCGACCCCGACGACCCCGAGCAGGCCGACGCCGTCACCGCGGACCTCGCTGCGTTCGGCGGCGGCGAGCCCGGCGTGCCGAATTTCTTCGGCCAGCAGCGCTTCGGCAGCAAGCGCCCCGTCACCCACGAGGTCGGGCTCGCCATCTTGCGCGGCGACTGGGAGGGCGCGGCGATGGCGTACCTCGGCGCGCCCAGCGAGCACGAGCCCGCGGACAGCAGCCGCGCGCGGCGGTTCGTCGAGGACACCCGCGACTGGGAGGCGGCCCTCGAGGAGTTCCCGAACCGGCTGCGCTACGAGCGCACGATGCTCCACGAGCTCGCGGACGGCGGGAGCTTCCGGGACGCCGTGGAGACGTTCCCGTCGAACCTCCAGCGGCTGTTCGTCCACGCGGCCCAGTCGTACGCGTTCAACCGCGTGCTCGCCGAGCGCATGGAGCGCGGGCTGCCGTTCCACGAGCCCGTCGAGGGCGACGTCGTGTGGTTCGCGGAGTCCGACGCGCCCGAGGGCGTCGCCCGCCCGGATTCGAGCCGCCAGCAGCGCGTCACCGCCGACCGCGTGGACGTGATGGCGCGCCACTGCGCCCGCGGCCGGGCGTTCGTCACGGCGCCGCTCGTCGGCACCGAGACCGAGCTCGCGGACGGCGAACCGGGAGAGATAGAGCGCGCGGTGCTCGGCGAACTCGACCTCGAACCCGCGGACTTCGACCTCCCGGACGACTGGGCGAGCGAGGGGACGCGGCGCGCGATTCTACTGCGCCCCGACCTCAGCGTCGAGCGCGACCCGCTCACCTTCGAGTTCGCGCTCCCCTCGGGCAGCTACGCGACGGTCGTCCTGCGCGAGTACCTGAAGACTAGCCCCCTGGACCTGTAACAGCCGCTCTCGTAATCAGTCCGCCGCGTCGCCGTCGTCGGGAGCGTGGTCGCGCGCCGTCTCGACGATGCGGTCGGTCGACGCGTCGGCGTCCCGGTTCAGCGCGACGACGACGCCGCGGTCCCCGCCGAAGTAGACGTGGACGTCCACGAAGCGCTCGTAGATCGTCGACGACGCCACCGCCGGTTCGCCCAGCATGCCGTGCGTCGACGGCCCGAACCGCCCGAGCAGCGCGTCGTCGAGAATCGTGTGCGCGTCGCCGTCCGCCGAGACGGACTCCGTGAACCGGTCGTTCATGTACGCGACCCCCGTCCGGGGGTCCCCGTCGCGGTCGTACCACCCGACTGCGTACAGGTCGTCGCCGAGCTGCGCGCCGAGCGTCTCGCGAATCCGCTTCGCGCTCGATTCGATGTCCATGGCGTTCGTGTCTGACGCGCGAAAGAAAAGGCTGGGGGAGCCAGCCGCGGGAAACACGGGGCTTTTGCGCACGGCAGCCCTCGCCCCGGTATGGACTGTCGGCGGTGTGGCACCCCCCTGCGGAAGCCGGGCGACTACTGCCTGGTCTGCGACACCGCCAACTGCGACGCCGTCGTCGCCGCCTGCGACCGCGACCACGCCACCCTCACCTTCCTCGACGGCGAGGAGGTCGTCGGCCGGACGGACGTCACCACCGTCCCCGAGGAGGGCGGCGAGACCGGCGTCGTCGAACTCCGGAACTTCGCCGGCCGCGTCGCCGACGAGATCCGGCGCAAGCGCCCCGAGGACGTCTTCGTCGCGGGCGACCACGACGTCATCTCCGCGGTCCGCGGCGACCTCCACTACGAGGTCTACCGCGTCCCCCGCGAGAACCCCGTGGAGTCGGTCGTCGACCGCCGCGGCGACCGCTCGCTCGATGTCGTCGACGAACCCGCTAGCGAGAAGATCGGCGGCCGCCACTCCACGCTCATCGGCAACCGCGACGGCCGGCGCGCGATTCGCACGGTCGCCGACCACCCGAACGTGAAGAAGGTGATTCCCGGGCCCATCGACGCCGGCGGCTCCGGCTCGCGGACCGGCGTCCGCGCGAAGGTCACGCGCGCCGACGACAACGGCAACCTCCGCCTGCTGATTCGGGACGGCTCCAGCGTCCAGGAGAACCGCGTCGTCACCACCGCGATGGACCGCGACACCGGGGAGCGCGTCCGCGCGGACCTCAACGACGCTCTCGACGACGAAGACCTCAGAGAGTAGGGGCGTCAGGTGAGGAGGGACGCAGTTCGCGGGTCGCTCCGCTCCCCGCTCACTCGAACGTGGCTTCGCTCGGCAACGCGGCTCACGGCTCACTCCGTTCGCCGTTCGCAACAACGTGCCCTCGCTTCGCTCGGGCACGCTCGAACCGTAGCGTTCATGTGCGCCCCGAGGGTAGAAGCGTCCACTATGGCTAAGAAGGGCTCCACGGGGAGCGCCGGCCGATTCGGCGCGCGCTACGGCCGCGTCTCTCGGCGTCGCGTCTCCGAAATCGAGGACGAGATGAACGACGACCACACCTGTCCGGACTGCGGATCGGACGCCGTCTCCCGACAGGGGACCGGCATCTGGCAGTGCGCGAAGTGCGACCACAAGTTCGCCGGCGGCGCGTACAAGCCCGCGACGCCGGGCGGACGCGCCGTCACGCGGTCCATCCGCGCGGCGCTCAGCGAGGGCGAGGAGGACGTCGAAGTGGACGCCGACGTCGAAGCCGTCGAGGAATAATGGCGTACAAGTGCTCCCGCTGTAAGCGCGACGTCGAGCTCGACGAGTACGGCGGGGTCCGGTGTCCGTACTGCGGGCACCGCGTCCTGCTGAAAGAGCGGAGCCGCGACGTGAAGGAAGTCGACGTCCGGTAACGGTGGCCCACGGCACGGAACTGGTTTTCGAGTACGGTTCGCCCGCGGTCGCTCGCACCGTCGCGCGCAGCGTCGCGGTCGAGGCTGGCGACATCGACGGCGACCGCAGCGGAGCGGCCGTCGACCGGGACGGCGCGACCGTCACGGTGACCGTCGACGCGGCGGACCTGACCGCGCTGCGCGCCGGGACGAACACGTGGCTGACCCTCCTCGAGGTCGCCGAGCGCGTGGCGGACGATGCCGGCGGCTAGCGGGGCTGACTCGCGGAATATCCGGGCTTCGGGGCGTGCCGGCCTCGCGGAGCGTAATACGGGGGTTTTTCTGTCGGGCGCGTCTCCCCAGAGGTATGCAGGGCAATCTGCCGCCGGAAGCACAGGAGAAGCTCGAGCAGCTACAGGACCTTCAGGAGAAAGCCCAGACGGTCGCGGCCCAGAAGCAGCAGGCCGAGACGCAGCTCTCGGAGGCCGAGACCGCCCTCGACGCCCTCGACGACATCGACGAGGACGCGACGATGTACCGCGAGGTCGGCGAGCTCCTCGTGGAGACGGACTACGACGACGCCGCCGACGACCTCGAGGAGAAGGTCGACAACCTCGAAGTCCGCGTCGACAGCCTCACGAAGCAGGAGGAGCGCGTCCAGGAGCAGTTCGAGGACCTCCAGGAGGAGCTCCAGGAGATGCTCGGCGGTGCCGGCGGCGGCGGTCCGATGGGCGGCCCGAGCGCGTAACTGATGGCGACTGACGAGCCGTCCGACGAGGAGGTCGTCGAGGCCGCCGCGGAGGCCGCGGAAGGCCTCGTGTTCTCGCGGCTGGCGACGGGCGACGTCGACGACCTCGACGTCACCGTGACGTTCGAGGACGGCGTACTCGACGTGGACGTCTACGTCCACGCGCCGGACGCCGACGCTGACGTCGAACAGGTCGCGGAGGACGCCGCGCTCGCCGCGCGCTCCGCCGTCGACGACCTGTTCGCGGACGAGTAACGCGGTTCCGTCCGTTCTCCGGAAGCCACGACCCCACAGCGGCGGCTACGTCAGGAAGAAGACGAGGACGCTGATGGCGACGGTGGCGAGCACCGCCAGCCCCGCGATGGCGCCGCCCATCGCGATGACGGCGTTGGCGTGGCTCGCGAGCGTCTCCGTGCGGTCGTTGCCGAAGACGGTGACCTCCGCGCGCTCGCTCGCCATGCCCGCTTCGACGGGTTCGAGGTCCGCGACCGCTTCCTCGGTGAGGTCGACGACGAGCGCGACGAGTTCGTCCCAGTCGAGGGCGGCGCCGACCTGGTTCGTGGACTCGACGGTGTTCACGATGTGGGTGTCCGTGGTCATCACCTCGGCGTGGTCGACGTCGAGGGCGTCGACGATGGTCTCCCGGAGCCCGGGTTCCATGTTGTTCCCGTCGACGAGGACGTAGGCGGTTCGGTCGCCGCCCGCATCGAGGACGGCGACGCGGACGCCGAGCGGGCCGATGCCGTCCTCGGGGCGCCACGGGGTGCGGTCCCACGCGACGCCGAGCTCCAGCGGCCCCTCGTCGGCGTCTTGGAGGCGTCGCGCGGCCTCTCCGGCGGCCCGAATCATGTCGAACGAGCGCTTGCTCCCCGGGTAGACGTGCCCGAGGTCGTCGCCCTGGAGGCCGTTGTTGCAGTTGTGGGCGTCCGCCAGCAGCACGTCGTCCATCCCCTCGACGCGGGCTTCCGCGGTCGCGGCGAGGCCGACCGCGTACTCGACGTCGTCGGCGAACTCCGGGGAGAACGTGGAGACGAGCAGCGCGTCGTCGCCGAACGACTGCCCGAGCAGCTTCGCCTCGCCCTCCTGGGCGCGGACCGCGGCGGTCGCGGTGTCGCAGTAGTCGATGGAGTCGTGGGCGCTGTTGGCGGCGTCGACGAGCGTGTCGACCTCCCGCTCGGTGACGAGGTTGAAGTCGTGGCCGGCGGTGGCGTGGGGCGGGAACGCCAGCCCCGTGGCGGACTCGGCGACCCGCTGCGGGAGGTTCCCGCCGCCGATTTCGCCCATCGGCCCGGGGTGGATCATCGGCAGCACGAACCGCGCCTTCTCCTCGCCGTCGTCGCGTTCCGGAACGCCAGCACGGTCACGGGGACGACGGCCTCCTCGCCGATCTGCTCGAAGAAGTCCTCGAGCTCGCGGGTGCCCTCGGCGATGTGGCCGATGAACCCGCTGACGAAGTCGAGGACGCTGACGTCGAGGCTGCGCTTCCACGGGCGGTCGATGGCGAGGACGAACCCGTAGGCGGCGACGCCGTACAGCGCGGTCAGCCCCGCGAGCAGCACGAAGTCCCGGGGGGCGAACGCGTACTGAATCTCGGGCGGGGCCTCGGTGGGCCGGGAGAGGAAGGCGTTCACGAGGCGGCCGCCCGTGGTGAGATAGTTCATCGTGCCGCTGTAGACGAACAACAGCACGCCGGCGGTCGCGGTCTGGATGCTCGCGGGAACGGCGGCGACCAGCGGCGAGTCCCGGGAGACCGCGAGCACGACGAGGAACCGGATGGCGAAGACGAGGCCGAGCGCGGCGATGAGCGCGTCGAAGACGAAGTTCTGGCCGAACCGGCCGGTGAGCGTCGCGACGACGCCGGCGGCCACGAGCACGACCACGACCACGACCTCGCAGGCGAACGCCAGCAGTGACGACCGGCTGTACGTGAGCTGGCCGCCGAAGTAGCGGTCGACTGGCGTGGTGCCGAGGCTCGCGACCACGGTCGGCACGCCGATGAAGAACACGCCCTGCCACGCGTCCTCGAGCACGTACTGGCTGTCGAAGGCCGCGATGCCGGCCAGCGCGGCGATGACCAGCGAGAGCGCGACGCTCGTGTACCACTGCGGCGCGCGGAAGATGTACTTCGAGAGGCTCGCCAGTTCGCCCTGCGTCTCCGTCATCGGCCTACTCGCAGACCCGCACGAAGTTCTCGAAGACCGCCTCGCCCTCCTCGGTGTGCGCGACCTCGGGGTGCCACTGGACGCCGTAGAGGTCGCGGTCGGCGTCCGAGATGGCCTCGACGCCGCAGATGTCGCTGCGGGCGGTGCGCTCGAACCCCGCGGGCACCTCGACGACCTCGTCGGCGTGGCTCGCCCAGACGCGGGTCTCGGGCGAGAGCGACCCGACCAGCGGGTCGTCGTCGTCGAGAATCTCGACGTCGACGTCGGCGTAGCGCCGTAGTCGCCGGACTCGACGCGGCCGCCGAGTTCGGTGGCGATGAACTGCATGCCCAGACAGATGCCGAGCACGGGGACGCCGAGGTCGAGGTAGTCCGCGCAGTTCCCGACGTCGTCCATGTCCGGGCCGCCGGAGAGCACGAGGCCGTCGGCGTCGAGGTCCGCCGCCGGCGTCGTGTTGTCGACGGTCTCGGTCTCCACCCCGTCCATGTCCCGGAGCATCCGGTGCTCCAGGTGGGTGAACTGACCGTGGTTGTCGACGACGAGGATGCGTGTCATTACGCCGGGGTAGGCGATTCGCGAGTAAAAACCCACTCGTTCGGTCGCGGCGCGACGAGCGCGGGACCGCCCCGCTCGGTCGGCAAGCGCCGCGTCAGAGCGTCGCCGGGTCGAAGCGCCGGTTCTCTCCCTCCCACTCGGCGAGATTGCGGTCCTCGCGCGTGTCGACGTACGCTTCGAGGCCGTTGCCCGCGGGGTCCGAGAAGTACAGCGCCTTGCTGATGCCGTGGTCGACGGGCGTGGCGGGGACGCCGCGCTCGCAGAGCTCGTCGTAGACGTCGCCGAGCGCGTCCTCCGCGTCGACCTCGATTGCGGCGTGGTAGAGGCCGACCCCGCGGCCCGAGTCGGGGGCGTCCGCGCCGACGGCCTGCAGCGCGACGTCGTGGTGGTGGGCGCCCCACGAGAGGAACGCGAACCGGCCCTCAGTCTCCGCGAGTTCGAGGTCGAAGACGTCCCCGTAGAACGCGACCGCGCGGTCGAGGTCCCGGACCTTGAGGTGGACGTGGCCGAGGTGGAACGGCGTGTCGTTCATACCACACGTTCGGCGCGCAGGCAGTTAGCCGTCGGGGTCGTCGTAGCGCTCGGCCGCCGTGTCGAAGGCGAGCTCGGACTGCTCCTCGCTGCGCCGGCCCTCCGCGGCCGCGACGGCCTCCGGGTCCGGGCTGGCGTCGTCGTCGATGCTCGCCCACGAGTCGTGGACCTTCGCGTGACACCACCGGCAGAGGAACACCGTAATCTCGTGGCCGACGTCCTCGCTGTCGTCGTACGCGAGGTGGTGTTCCTCGAGGAGCGGGCGCTCGTCGTCGTGGGCCTGCCGGCGCTCCGCGAGCCCGCAGCGCGCGCACTCCCGGTCGCGCTGGCGGCAGCGGTAGTGCGGGCAGTCCGCCCACTCCCAGTCGCCGTCCGCGACCGGGCACGCGAAGTCGTCGGCGCGGCGCTCGGCCGCGAACTCGGGGTCGTGCTGGCCGTGGTCGAACGCGTACCGGCACTTCCCGTCGTCGGTCGCGTAGTCGCAGACGCCCGCGTGGTCGTACGGGTCGTCGACCCCGACCGCGGTCCCCGTGGGCGTCTTCTTCACGCCTCGGGGGTAGCGACCGGACGGGGTAACGCTTTTCGCTGCCCGCCGCCGACTCCGGGTGTGCACCTCCGCCACGAGCGCGACGGCGACGCGCGCACGCTCGCCGGCGACGTCGACGTCGCCGACTCGCTGTTCGCGCAGACCCGCGGCCTGATGTTCCGGCGGTCGATTCCCGACGACTACGCGCTCGTCTTCGACTTCGACGGCGCCGCCAGCCGCGACGTCCACATGCTGTTCGTGCCGTTCGACATCGACGCAATCTGGGTCGAGAACGAGGAAGTCCAGCGCGTCGAACGGCTCTCGGCGTGGACCGGCCGCGGCGAGGCGCGCTGCGACGCGCTCGTCGAACTCCCGGCGGGCGCGGCCAGCGACGTCGCGTCGGCGACCGCGTCTGGCTGGCGCCGTGACAGGCAACAACTGTTACACCCCACACATTCAAGCGTGTGGGGCACGCCACCATACGTACACCATGTCGGAACACACCGGCACGGAGGATAGAGTAAGTCGCCTCACGGCGGCTGGCCGAGAAATTCTCCGGCACTAGTTTCCCTGCCGCTCTCGACGGCGGCGCACCCGACGTACAGTTCCTCGACACCACGCTGCGCGACGGCGAACAAGCCCCCGGCATCTCGCTGTCCGCCGACCAGAAGGCGACAATCGCGCGCAAGCTCGACGACACCGGCGTCTCCGTCGTCGAAGCCGGCAGCGCGTGCACGAGCGCGGGCGAGCGAGAGACCATCCGCCGCGTCACCGGCCTCGACCTCGACGCCACGGTGACGAGCTTCTGCCGCGGCATCCAGCGGGACGTCGAACTCGCCCTCGACTGCGACGTCGACGGCGTGAACCTCGTCGTCCCCGCCAGCGACCGCCACGTCGAAGGCAAGGTCGGCACCAGCCGCGAGGACGTCCTCGACACCACCCGCGAGCTCGTGGAGTACGCGACCGACCACGGCCTCTGGGTGGAGGTCATCGGCGAGGACGGCTCCCGCGCCGAGGACTCGTTCCTCGACGACCTCGCGGAGGCGAGCGCGGCCACCGGCGCCGACCGGTTCTGCGTCGCGGACACCGTCGGCCACGCCAGCCCCGAGCGCGTCTACGAGCTCGTGGAGCGCGTCGCCGACTACGGCCCCGTGAGCGTCCACACCCACGACGACCTCGGGCTCGCGGTGACGAACGCGCTCGCGGGCGTCTCCGCGGGCGCGGACCTCGTCCACGCCACCGTCAACGGCGTCGGCGAGCGCGCCGGCAACGTCGCGCTCGAGGAGGTCGCGGTCGCGCTCTGGCACTGCTACGACGTCGAACCGCTGGACACCGAACGCCTCTACGACCTCGCGTCGACGGTCGCCGAAGCGACGGGCGTCCCGCTCCCGCCGAACAAGGCGGTCTCCGGCGAGAACGCGTTCGCCCACGAGTCCGGCATCCACACCGACGGCACGCTCAAGGACGACCGCATGTACGAGCCCTACTCCCCGGAGGCGGTCGGCCGCGAGCGCCGCCTCGTCCTCGGGAAGCACGCCGGCCGCGCGGGCGTCCGCGCCGCACTCGCCGAACACGACGTCGAGGTCAGCGACGACGAACTCGCGGCCATCGTCGAGCGCGTGAACGAACTCGGCGAGCGCGGCAAGCGCGTCACCGACGCCGACCTGCTCGCGGTCGCCGACGACGTGCAGGGCGGCGAGCGCGACCGCCGCGTCGAAGTCCTGGACCTCACCGCGGCGAGCGGCGGCGGCACCCCCACCGCGTCGGTCCGCCTCCGCGTCGACGACGAAGAACACAGCGCCGCCGGCACCGGCAGCGGCCCCGTCGACGCCGCGATGGCCGCCGTCCGGGACGCCCTCGGCGACGTCACCTTCCACCTCGAGGAGTACCACGTCGACGCCATCACCGGCGGCACGGACGCCGTCGTCACCGTCCACGTCACCGTCTCCCGCGGCGACCACACGGTCACCGTCGACGCCAGCGACAGCGACATCACCGCCGCCAGCGTCAACGCCGTCGTCGAGGCCCTCGACCGGCTCCTCCCGAAGCAGGAAGCCGCGACGACCGCGGACTGACGGACGCTCCGCTGATTTTCGCAGCCGGCACGTAGCCGCCTTCGCTCATACGGGGTGGGACTGAGCGAACGCTACGCGTTCGCGAAGGTCGAAGACGAACGCGGTGAGTCTTCCGGGACTGAAAGGGGCGGCGCGGTCGGCAGTCGAGACGACGCAAGCACTGGACTGAACGAGCGCAGCGAGTGAAGGAAGCGCGCAGCGAGTCGCAGACGCCGAGCGCGCCGGGGCTTTCGAGGACACGTCGAACTCGCCTGAAGCAGAACGGTCGCGTCACGCCTCGCGACAGTACGGTCGCTCGGCGGTGACGTAAGTGAGAAGCGCCGAGGGAGCGATTTGAACGCTCGAGTCCGTGAGGACAGTTGCTCTCGAAGCAACCGCCTTGGCCAGGCTAGGCTACCTCGGCTCGTCCTATCGAACGCCGTTGTCGGATTTATGGATTACGGTTGGCGGGAGCGCGGTCGTGTCAACCGATACCACTAAACGCGGCGGGGCGGACGAAGGCGTATGGACGTCACTACCGCGAGTGACGAGTGCGACGCGGTCCTGAGCGAGGTGGAGCGCGCGGTCGTCGCGGACCGCGAGTTCCTCGAGACGGTCCTCGTCGGGTTCCTCGCCGACGGTCACGTCCTCCTCGAGGACGTCCCCGGCACGGGGAAGACGCTGACGGCGCGCAGCGTGGCGACGGCGCTCGGGCTGGAGTTCAGCCGCATCCAGTTCACGCCGGACCTGCTGCCGGCGGACGTGCTGGGGACGCACGTGTTCAACGAGAAGTCCCGCGAGTTCGAGTTCCAGCCCGGGCCCGTGTTCGCGAACGTGCTGCTCGCCGACGAGATCAACCGCGCGCCGCCGAAGACCCAGTCCGCGCTGCTGGAGGCGATGGAGGAGGCGCAGGTGACCGCGGACGGCGAGACCCGCCAGCTCCCGGACCCGTTCGTCGTGGTGGCGACCCAGAACGCCGTCGAGCGCGACCGCGCGTACGAGCTCCCGGTCGCGGAACTGGACCGCTTCATGAAGAAGCTCCAGTTGGGCTACCCGGACCGCGAGCGGGAGGTGGAGGTGCTCGACCGCGCGGTCGGCGACCACCCCATCGACGACATCGAGGCGGTGGCGTCGGTCGAGGACCTCCGGCGCGCTCGCGCGGCGACGGCGGGCGTGACGGTCGAGCGCCCGCTGAAGGAGTACGTCACGGAGCTGGCGCGGTACACCCGCGACCGCGCCGCGCTCGGCGT
>NZ_WPCF01000083.1 GCF_009741975.1 Halobacterium sp. CBA1126
GAGGACGTCCTCGACCGCGTCGAAGGTCGCCTCCTCGACGACCACGACCTCGGGGTCGTCGCCCGCGGCCTCGAACTGCGCGACGATGCGGTCGGCGGCCACCTCGCGGGGCGTCTCGCTGGTGACGACCAGCGGCCGCCCCGTCAGGTGGGTCTCGACGACGACCTCCCGCGTGCGCTCGAGCACGTCGTGGCCGAGCACGACGCTGCGCGGGAGGCGGATCCACGTCGACTTCTGGAACATGCCACACCGTCGCCCGCCGACCAGTAAAAGTCTACTCGTCGTCGCCTCGCTCGCGGCGCCTCAGACCGTGCCGAGCACGTCGACGAGGCGCTGCTCGTCCTCCCGGCCCGGCCCCTCCTCCTCGCCGGTGCGGCCGTGCTCGCGGTGCGCGGCGACGGTCCGGTCCATCGCCGCCTCGACGGGCGTCGACTCCCAGCCCAGTTCCTCGACTTTGGTCGTGTCCAGCAGGTGCGGGTAGTCCCGGTATAGCGGGAAGTCGGTCGGCTCGAGGTCGACGATGTCGAGCTCCCGCGGGCTCGTGTAGACGCGCTCGACGTCCGTCCCGAGCGCGTCCGCGATCAGGTCGAGGGTGCGGTCGAGGGTGACGGCGTTCCGGTCGCCGAGGTTGTACGCCTCCCCCGGCGTCCCCTCTTCGGCGACGAGGCGCAGCCCGCTGGCGACGTCCTCGACGTAGACGCGCTGCCAGAGGTTCGTGCCGTCCCCCGGGACGACGACCTCGTCGTGCTCGGCGACGCGGTCGACCCAGTACGCGAGCCGCTCGGTGTAGTCGTGGGGGCCGTAGACGACCGTCGGCCGCACGCTCATCGCGTTCACGCCGCGCTCGGCGGCCTGGAAGACGATGCGGTCGCCGGCGGCCTTCCGCGGGCCGTACGTCGCCATCGAGTCGTCCGTCGCCTGCTCGGCCGTACAGTTCTCCAGCTCCGTCTCGCCCTCGCGCTTCGGCACGTCGTCGGCGGCGTACGCCGACCCGCTGGAGACGTAGACGTAGGCGTCCACGCCGCCGAAGACGTCGATTGCGTGCTCGACCTCCCGGGGCTTGTACGCCACGCAGTCGAAGACCGCGTCCGGCTCGACCTCCCGCTTCGCGGTCAACAGCGCCTTCCGGTCCGTGCGGTCGCCCTGCACGTGGTGGACGCGGTCGTCGTCGGCGAACGGGTCGTCGTGTTTCCCGCGGTTGAACGTCGTCACCGAGTAGTCGTGGGCGAGCAGTTCCTCCACGAGGTGGCGGCCGATGAACCGCGTGCCGCCGACCACGAGCGCGGACTCCATACCGGAGCGAGGGGTGGCCGCCACAAAAGCGGTGGCTATTCGAGAGCGAGCGACGGCGAAAACGCAGTCGGAGTCAGTCGGCGCTGCCGGCCAGCGAGCCCTCGGTGGCGCTGGCGGGCAGCGAGCGGCGCGCGTCCGCCTCCGGGCGCTCGTCGATGGCGTCCCGGTAGGCGTCCGGCATCACGACCGCGAACTCCGAGACCGCCTCCTCCCAGTTGCCGAGCAGTTCGGCCGCGCGGTCGCTGTCCGTGCGCGCGGCGTGGTTCTCCACGAGCCGGCGGATCGCGGACTCGTCGCGCTCCGAGAGGTCCCGGGAGACCGCGACCATCCCGGTGTTGCAGCGCTGTTCGAAGTCGCCGTCGGGGTCGTGGACGTACGCGACGCCGCCGGACATCCCCGCGGCGAAGTTCCGCCCGACGCCCCCGAGCACGACGACGATGCCGCCGGTCATGTACTCGCAGCCGTGGTCGCCGACGCCCTCCACGACGGCGTGGGCGCCCGAGTTCCGCACGGCGAAGCGCTCGCCCGCGACGCCGTTGACGTAGCACTCGCCGTCGGTCGCGCCGTACAGCGCGACGTTCCCGACGAGCGTGTTCTCCGCGGGCTCGAAGCCCGCGTCCGCGGGCGTCTCGACGGCGAGCGTGCCGCCCGAGAGCCCCTTCCCGACGTAGTCGTTGGCGGCGCCGGTCAGCGACATCGTGACGCCGGACGCGAGGAACGCGCCGAACGACTGGCCGGCGTTCCCGGTCAGCGACACGCGGAGGCTGTCGTCGGCCAGCCCCTCGACGCCGTGCTCGCTGCTGACGGCGTGGGAGACGCGCGCGCCGACGGTGCGGTCGCGGGTCGTGATCTCCCGGGACAGCGACACGGACTCCTCGCCCGCGATGGCGGCCTGTGCGTCCTCGATGATGCTCTCGTCGAGGGCCATGTCGGGCGTGTCCTGTTCGACCGTGTGCGTGCGGCCGTCGCCCTCGGGCTCGGCGAGCACCCGCGAGAGGTCGATGTGCTTGCCCTTCGGGTGGTCGCTGTCCGTCTGCGAGAGGTGTTCGACGCGCCCGACGGCGTCCTCGACGCTCGTGTAGCCCAGTTCCGCGAGGACCTCGCGGAGCTCGCGCGCGACGAACGTGAGGTAGTTCGCGACCTTCTCGGGGGTGCCGCGGAAGCGCTCCCGCAGTTCGGGGTCCTGCGTGGCGACGCCGGTCGGGCAGTTGTTCGTGTGGCAGATGCGGGCCATCACGCAGCCCGCGGACACCAGCGACGCGGTGCCGAACGCGAACTCCTCGGCGCCCAGCAGCGCGCCCACGGCGACGTCGCGGCCGGTCTTCAGGCCGCCGTCGACCCGCAGCGTGACGCGGGACCGCAGCCCGGTCTCCACGAGCAGCTGGTTCGCCTCGGCGAGCCCGAGCTCCCACGGCAGGCCGGCGTGCTTGATGGACGTCTTCGGGGACGCCCCCGTGCCGCCGTCGTGCCCGGAGATGTGGATGCAGTCCGCGCCAGCCTTCGCGCAGCCCGCCGCGACCGTGCCGATGCCCGCCTCGGAGACGAGCTTCACGTGCACGCGGGCGTCCGGGTTGCCCGCGCGGAGGTCGGAGATGAGCTGCTTGAGGTCCTCGATGCTGTAGATGTCGTGCTGGGGCGGCGGGCTGATGAGGCCGACGCCCGGCGTCGAACACCGCACGTCCGCGATCATCTCGTTGACCTTCTTCCCCGGGAGGTGGCCGCCCTCGCCGGGCTTGGACCCCTGCGCCATCTTGATCTGGAGGTCGTCGGCCGACGAGAGGTACGTGCTCGTCACGCCGAACCGACCGGAGGCGACCTGCTTGATGGCGCACTCCTTCTCGGTGCCGAAGCGCTCGGGCGGCTCCCCGCCCTCGCCCGTGTTCGCCTTCGCGCCGATGTCGTTGGCGGCCTCGGCGTTCGTCTCGTGGGCCTCCGGGCTGAGACTGCCGAGGCTCATCGCGGCCGTCGAGAACCGCTCGACGATCTCCGACGCCGGCTCGACGTCCTCGACGGGGACGCTCTCGCGGTCCTCGCCGTCGATCTCGAGGAGGCCGCGCAGCGTCTGGAGCTGCTCGGCCTGGTCGTTGACGTGCTCGGCGTAGTCCTGGAACGCCGCGTAGTCGCCGTTGTCGACGCCCTCCTGGAGGCTGTGGACGGTCTGTGGGTTCCACTGGTGGAACCGCCCGGACGTGCGGTTCTCGAACTCGCCGACGCGCTCGACGTCCGGGTCGTCGTCGAAGCCCGCGTCGTGGCGCGCGCGGACGTCGGCCTCCAGCTCCTCGAGGCCGACGCCCTCCGTGCGGTTCGGCGTCCCGGCGAAGAACCGGTCGACGACCGACGAGTCGAGGCCGACGACCTCGAAGATCTGGGCGCCCTGGTAGGACTCGACCGTCGAGATGCCCATCTTCGCCATCACCTTCAGCAGGCCGTCCTCGAGCGCGGTGAGGTACGACGACACGGCCTCCTCGGGGGCGGGGCCGTCCGGCCCGGCGACGATGTCGCGGGCGGACTCGATGGCGAGGTAGGGGTTGACCGCGCCCGCGCCGTAGCCGACCGTCGCCGCGAGCTGGTGGACGGTGCGGACGTCGCCGGCTTCGACGACGAGGCCGGCGCGCGCCCGCAGCCCCTCGCGGGTGAGGTGGTGGTGGACGGCGCCGGTCGCCAGCAGGCTCGGCACCGGAATCGCGTCCTCGCCGGCGGACCGCTGGGAGAGCACGAGCAGCTCGACGCCGTCCTCGACGGCGTCGGCGGCCTCGCGCTGGATGCGCTCGACGGCGTCCTCCAGCGACCCGTCGGGGTCGAAGGAGAGGTCCAGCGTCTTCGTCGGCAGGCCCGCGTTCACGACCGCGTCGAGGTCGCTGTCGGCGAGCACCGGGCTGTCGAGGACGACCTGCTCGGCGTGCTCGGGGGACTCCCCGAGGAGGTTGTTCTGGCTGCCGAGCCGGGTCTCCATGCTCGTCACGAGGTCCTCGCGGATGTAGTCGATCGGCGGGTTCGTGACCTGCGCGAACAGCTGGCGGAAGTACGACGCCAGCGGGTGGTTGAACTCGGAGATGCCGGGCAGCGGCGCGTCGTCGCCCATCGAGCCGACGGGGTCCTTGCCGTCCTGGACCATCGGCGCGACCAGTTCGTCGAGCTCGTCGCGGGTGTAGCCGAACATCGCCTGCGCGCCCCGCAGGTCCTCCGTCGGGTCGCTCGGCAGCACGTCCTCCCCGGTCTCCGGGCGGAGCTGCTGGTCGGCGACCCACTCGCCGTACTTCTCGTCGGTGAGCTCCTCGAAGACGTCCTCGTCGTCGACGACGCCCTCCCCGGGCTCCGCGAGGAACAGCTGGCCGGGCCGGAGGCGGCCGCGCTCCTCGACCTCGCTGACGTCGCCGTCGAGGGCGCCCTGCTCGGACGCCATCACGAGCGTGCCGTCCGAGCGCTTCTCGTAGCGGCACGGCCGCAGGCCGTTGCGGTCGAGCACGCCGCCGATGCGGTCGCCGTCGGTGCCGATGACGAGCGCGGGACCGTCCCACGGCTCGACGAGGCTGGCGTGGTAGTCGTAGAACTCCTCGCGCGCCTCGCTCATCTCGTCGTCGCCCTGCCACGCCTCGGGGACGAGCATGCGGAGCGCGTGCGGGAGCGAGCGCCCCGTCTGCATCAGCAGTTCGAGGGCGTTGTCGACGCTCGCGGTGTCGGACTGCTCGGGGTCGTCGATGACCGGGAGGACGGTCTCCAGCTCGTCGTCGGTGAACCCCTCGGCGTCGAGGTCGGCCTCGCGGGCGCGCATCCAGTTGACGTTCCCGCGGATGGTGTTGAACTCGCCGTTGTGGATAATCGACCGGTAGGGGTGGGCGAGGTGCCACGCGCCCAGCGTGTTCGTGGAGAAGCGAGCGTGCACGAGCGCGAACCCGGTCTCGACGCGCTCGTCGGTGAGGTCGGGGTAGTAGTCGGCGACCTGGTCGCCCTTCAGGAGGCCCTTGTAGACGACGGTGTCCTCGTCGAGCGAGCAGACGTAGAAGCGCTCGTGGTCGACGGCGTCCTCGACGGCCTGCCGGCCGACGTACAGCGCCTTCTGGAAGTCCTCGGCACCGTTCGGACGTACTACGGCCTGCGCGACGTGGGGCTCGGAGTCGACGGCGGTCGCGCCGAGGCCGCTGTTGTCGGTGGGGACGTCGCGCCACGCGTCGACGGCGAGGCCGTGGCCGGCGAGCGCGGCTTCGACGTCGTCGACGACGGCCGCGCGCTCGTCGGCGTCCTGCGGGAGAAAGAACGAACCGACCGCGTAGGTGTCCGGGAGACCGTCGAAGACGTCGGCGAAGAACTCGTCGGGCGTCTGGATGAGCGCGCCGCGCCGTCGCCGGTGTTCTCCTCGGCGCCCGTGGTGCCGCGGTGTTGGAGATTCTCCAGTACGTCGAGTGCGTCGGAGAGAACGCGGTGGGACTGCCCCCCGTCGAGGTCGACGACGACCCCGACCCCGCAGTTCGACCGCTCGTCGGTCGGGTCTGCGAGGAGGTTGTTCGTGCTGTCGGACTGGTGCATGTGCCAGTCTGTATCACGACCGAGTAAAACCCTACTCCTGAATCACTAATGGTAATATAGATTCGTATAAGGTGGATTAAGGTATCCGCGTCCGGAGCGCGTACCGCCCGCGAACCGTGACGCCGGCGCCCGACGGCGCCGTTCGAGGATGTGGTGGCGTGGTGGTCTCTACTCTCGGGTTCGACCGCATCCCCCATTAAATAATCGACCGTGACAAATAGTCGCCGGTCAGTACGACTTCGCGAAGAACGCCGTCTCCTCGGCGGGCTCCCCGCAGACCGCGCACTCCTTCCCCTCGTGGTCGGGGGTCGGCAGGTGCTCGTCGTCGAACTCCGAGGCGGCGCGCGCGGCGCTGTCCTCGGCCAGCGGCACGAGCACGATCTCGGCGTGGATCTGGTCTTTGATCTCGCCCTCGCAGGCCTCGTCGCCGCACCACGGCGCCTTCACGTAGCCGCCGTGCTGGCCGATGGTGCCCAGAATCTCCTCGCGGCTCTCGGCCTCCCGGACGTTCTCCTCGAGGCGCTCGGCGGCCGCGTCGTAGAGCTTCTCGTACACCGCGTCGAGGTGCTCGTGAACCGCGGCCGTCACGTCCGCGCGGTCCTCCACGGCGTCCTCGCCGTCCGGCCGGTGGACGACCGTCACTTCCTCGTCCTCGACCTCGTTCGGGCCGATCTCGAAGCGCACGGGGACGCCCTTCAGCTCCCACTCGTTGAACTTGAAGCCGGGGTTGCGCTCGTCGCGGTCGTCGAGGTGGACGCGCACGCCCTGGCTCTCCAGCTCCGCGGCGATCTCCGAGGAGTACTGGAGGACGTCCTCCTTGGTGTCCTCCTGCCAGATGGGGACGATGACGACCTGCTTGGGCGCGACCGTCGGCGGCAGCACCAGCCCCTGGTCGTCGCTGTGGCTCATCACGAGCGCGCCGATGGCGCGCCACGAGAGCCCCCACGACGTCGTGTAGGCGGTGCGCTCCTCCTCGTCGACGTCGCTGAACGTGATGTCGAACGCCTCCGCGAACGACTGCCCGAGGTGGTGGCTCGTGCCGCCCTGCACGGACTTCCCGTCGGGCATCAGCGCCTCGACGGTCGTAGTGGTGTCCGCGCCCGGGAACTTGTCGTGGTCGGGCTTGCGCCCGCGCAGCACGGGCATCCCGAGGACGTCCTCGTAGAGCCGCTGGTACTGATCGAGGCGCAGCGTCGTCTCCGCCCACGCCTCCTCGTCGGTCGCGTGCGCGGTGTGGCCCTCCTGCCAGAGGAACTCCTTCGTGCGGAAGAACGGCTTCGTCTCCGTCGCCTCCCAGCGCACGACGGAGTTCCACTGGTTCAGGCGCAGCGGGAGGTCGCGGTGCGAGCGCACCCACTGGGCCATGTACGGCGCGACGATGGACTCCGACGTGGGGCGGACGGCGAGGCGCTCCTCGAGCTCCTCGTGGCCGCCCTGCGTCACCCACGCCACCTCGGGGTCGAACCCCTCCACGATGTCCTTCTCGCGTTCGAGGTACGACTCCGGGATGAACATCGGGAAGTAGGCGTTGTCGACGCCCGTCTGCTTGAACCACGAGTCGAGGTTGTCCTGAATCGCCTCCCAGAGGGCGTACCCGCGGGGCCGCGTCACGATGAACCCGCCCATCGGCGCGTAGTCCGCCAGTTCGGCCTTCTGGACCACTTCGGCGTACCACTCGCCGGGGCTGTGCTCCTTGGACTCGGTGATGCCGAGCTCCTGTTCGTCGCTCATTACTCCAAGACAGGCCTGACGCGCTCTTAAAACCCGTGAAGGTGTGCGGACGCGCCTCGGACCCGGGACGAAGTTGGTCATAGCTAACCAGCGGGCGAGAGCCGAGGGCGGACTGAACACAGCACTCGTCAGCGCGACGATTCGTCGGCGAGCGCGGGACGGGACGAATTGGCAGTAACTAAGTTCTCGGGCGCGTAGTGTGTGGCGTGCGCGAGTTCGAGTTCACCGTGACGTACGAACCGGGGAGCGACGCCCTCATGGACTGCTTCGTCGAGCACGACAGTCTGACGGCGTGGACCTCGGTCTGTTTCACGACCCGCGAGCGGATGTGGCGCATCGACCACGCCACCGGCACCGAGGAGGCCCTCGCGGCCTTCGACGACGTCTTCCTCGACGAGTCGCGGTGCAACGAGTGTCTGGACCTCCCGGACTGCGACACCTACCGCGAGTACCACGTCCTCGACGAGTCCGCGAACTCCCGGACCGTCTACACGTTCCGCGAGGAGGTCTACGACTGCCACTCGGTCCCCCACTACGTCCACGAGCACGTCGGCGACGGCGTCGTCTTCGAGGCGCGCCGCAGCGACGACGAGTACCGGTGGCGCGTGCTCCACCCCGACGAGCAGTCCGTCGGCGAGCTCTACGACACCATCGAGGCGCAGCTCCGGGACGGCCTCTCGCTGTCGCTGTCCCGGCTCTCCAGCGCCGGCAACTGGAACGCGGAGTCCCGGGTGGTCGCCGAGCTGACGCCCGAGCAGCGCGCGGTCATGGAGGCCGCCGTCGAGGCCGGCTACTACTCGCGGCCGCGCGAGGTCACCGTCAGCGACCTCAGCGACGACCTCGGCATCCCGCGCTCGACGGTCCAGTACCGCCTGCGTAGCGCCGAGGACCTCGTCGTCTCCCAGTTCGTGGAGAACGCGCTCTGAGCGGGCGCTCCCGGGACCGGCGAGAGAGTTAAGTGGTATGAGAACGTCCCGCATGGTATGGGTGACACGAAGCGTGGCCGCGAACGGCAAGGCCAGAAGAAGCGCGAACAACTCCGCGAGCGCGACGTCGAACGCACGCTCGAGACCGCAGTCGACCCGTCGGAGGCGCCGGAGCTCCCCGACGAGGACCTAGAGATCGGCGAAGACCGGCCGAACTGACGCGCGGTCACCGACGTTTTTCGGCGCCGAATCGACTCGAATCACTGGTCAGCGACGCGTGCGGCCGCTTGCGTCGTCGAGCCGGCGTCACCGCGGCCGTACGGCGAACGGGCTCTCGGTCTCCGTCCACGCCCAGCCAGGGAGCCGCGTCTGCACGCCCGCCGCGAGCGCGGCGTCCAGGTCGTCCCGGCCGGCCTCCTCGGCGCCGCCGGTGTGGACGTCCGCGTAGTGAAAGGTCGACTCCGCGAGCAGGCGCCGGGGCTGTTCGCCCGCGACCATCGCGGCGAGCTCGCGGCCGAGCAGCTCGTCCACGACGAACCCCGGGTAGTCGTCGGTGACGTCGAGGTCCCGGAGCAGCGCGACCAGCGCCGCGACGTTCACCGCGCGGTCGCCGTCCGCGAACACCTCGTCGACGGCGTCCCGGTACTGTTCCTCGGTCACGGCGGCGACGTCGGTGTCGAAGGCGTCGCCGAGCGCGTCACGGACGTCGTTGACCAGCGGGACGACGACGTCCGCGCGTTCGAGCACCCACTCGTGTTCCGCCGCGACCGCCGCCGGCGTCAGTTCCATGCGTCCGCTCGTGCGTCAAGGACTACCAAGTTTGCGAAGGCTTTTATAACCGGAAACGCATATTGCGGGGTAAGCGGGTTCTCCTGCAGTAATCCCCGCGGCCCGGCCGCCTTCGGCCGGAACCACCGGTCTCCACACTGGAATGACGACAGCGTGTGTCTACTCACCACGTTCTCCGGTCCGCTCGTCGCCCCGCCTCCGGCGGGCCGAGCGTGACCGCTTCGGAGACTCGGACGCAGGAGGCCTCATTCACTGACTATGAGCACTGTAGACCAGCAACTCGAGGAGTTACAGGACGAGATTACGAACGAGATTCCGCCGGACATCTCGGTGACCGACGTGAAGTACGAGGGTCCCGAGCTCGTCGTCTACACGCGGGACCCCAAGCAGTTCGCCCAGGACGGCGACCTCGTCCGGAAGCTCGCGAGCAAGCTCCGCAAGCGAATCACCGTCCGCCCCGACCCCGCGGTGCTCTCCCGACCGGAGACCGCCCGCGAGAAGATTCTCGAGGTCATCCCGGACGACGCCGGCGTCACCGACCTCGACTTCCACGAGGACACCGGCGAGGTCGTCATTGAGGCCGAGAAGCCCGGGATGGTCATCGGCCGCCACGGCTCCACCCTCCGCGAAATCACGGAGGCCGCGGGCTGGACGCCCGAGGTCGTGCGCACGCCGCCCATCGAGTCCTCGACGGTCTCGAACGTCCGGAACTTCCTGAAGTCCGAGCGCGACGACCGGCGGGACATCCTCGAGAAGGTCGGCCGGCAGATCCACCGCGAGGAGATGAGCGACGACGAGTACGTCCGCATCACCACGCTGGGCTGCTGCCGGGAGGTCGGCCGCGCGAGCTTCATCCTCTCGACGCCCGAGACCCGCATCCTCATCGACTGCGGGGACAAGCCCGGCAGCGAGGACGAGGTCCCCTACCTGCAGGTCCAGGAGGCCCTCGGCGCGGGCGCGAACTCCATCGACGCGGTCGTGCTCACGCACGCCCACCTCGACCACTCCGCGTTCATCCCGCTGCTGTTCAAGTACGGCTACGACGGCCCCATCTACACCACGGAGCCGACCCGCGACCTGATGGGGCTGCTGACGCTGGACTACCTCGACGTCGCCGCCAAGGAGGGGCGGACGCCCCCGTACGACTCCGAGATGGTCCGCGAGGCCATCAAGCACACCATCCCGCTGGAGTACGGCGACGTCACGGACATCGCGCCGGACGTGAAGCTCACGTTCCACAACGCCGGCCACATCCTCGGCTCGGCGGTCTCGCATTTCCACATCGGCGACGGCCTCTACAACGTCGCGTTCTCCGGGGACATCCACTACGACGACACGCGGCTGTTCAACGGCGCGGTCAACGACTTCCCGCGCGTGGAGACGCTCGTCCTCGAGTCCACGTACGGCGGCCGGAACGACTACCAGACCGACCAGGAGGACTCCGAGCGGAAGCTCAAGCGCGTCATCAACGAGACCTACGAGCAGGGCGGGAAGGTGCTGATTCCGGCGTTCGCGGTCGGCCGCTCCCAGGAGATGATGCTCGTCCTCGAGGAGGCGATGCGCGAGGGCGACATCCCCGAGATGCCCATCCACCTCGACGGCATGATCTGGGAGGCGACCGCCATCCACACCACCTACCCCGAGTACCTCCGCGACGACCTCCGCGACCGCATCTTCCACGAGGACGAGAACCCGTTCCTCGCGCCCCAGTTCAACCACATCGACGGCGGCGAGGAGGAGCGACAGGAGGTCGCGGACGGCGAGGAGTGCATCATCCTCTCCACCTCGGGGATGGTCGAGGGCGGCCCCATCATGTCCTGGATCCAGCACATCGGCCCGGACCCGAACTCCACGATGACGTTCGTCGGCTACCAGGCCCAGGGGACGCTCGGCCGCCGCATCCAGTCCGGCTGGGACGAGATTCCGATGCCGGACTCCCGCGGCAGCGGCCGCACCGAGCGCCTCGAACTGAAGATGGACACGGAGACCGTCGACGGGTTCTCCGGCCACGCCGACCGGCAGGGCCTCGAGGACTTCGTGCGCACGATGAACCCGCGCCCGGAGAAGGTGCTCTGCGTCCACGGCGACGAGTCGTCCACGCAGGACCTCTCGAGCGCGCTCTACCACGAGTACAACATGCGGACGTTCGCGCCGAAGAACCTCGAGACGTTCCGCTTCGTCTGACAACCTCTCGCACTTCGCCCGGTTCGCCGCCGTCACGGGAGCCGACAGCACTATACTCTCCGTTCCGGTACTGTTCGTCGTGACGCAGACACGAGCGGCGAGCCTGTTCGTCGCGGCGGTAGTGGTGGCGACGGCGCTCGTCGGCCCCGCGGTCGCCGCGCCCGCC
>NZ_WPCF01000097.1 GCF_009741975.1 Halobacterium sp. CBA1126
AGCGAACGAGTGGAGGCCGACGACTGAGGGACGCGAAGCGGACCGAAGGAGGAGTGCTTTTTCACCAAGTTTTTGCCGAGTGGGGCGCGCTCCACGCGCCCCACGCAGCGCAAAAAGTGGTTACGTGGGCGTCGTCTGGATGTTCAGCGCCTTCCGGATGATGTTCGAGAAGCTGAACGAGCAGACCATGTACCAGATGATCCACGTCGGGAACACGAGCAGGCGGCCGTGGTTGAAGTCGACCTCGCCCGTGAGCGGGAGCACCATCACGATCTCCCGGCCGGAGTAGACGGTGCCGAGCTTCCAGTACATCCAGAGGAACGCCGGGATGGTCAGGAGCATGATCCACGCCATCGGGCGGAACTGCTCTTTGAGCATGCCGGCCTGGTCGCCGAACGCCTCCATCTGTTCCTCGCGCAGGCGCTCGATCTCGGCTTCGTCGCCGCGCTCCTTGGCCTCGGACATCTTGTCCTGGAGCTTCTGGGCGCGCTCCTGGTACTCGGACATCTTGTCCATGTCCGTGAGGTTCGCCTGCAGGAGCGTCGAGTACAGGCCCGTGAGGACGGCCAGTGCCATCACGACGACGTAGAACGGGAGCACGGCCTCCAGCGGGCTGAGCACGACGTCGACGGCGCCGCCGATGGTGTTCTGAATCGGCTGGAAGTTGTAGCCGAGGATGGCGGCGAACGACCCGACGGCCGCGAGCTTGTCCCACTTCGACCACGACGACGACTCGGGGCTGTCGTCGAGGTCTTCCTCGGGTTCGAGCCCCTCGCGGACGCCCTCGGGGTCGTCGAACTCGAAGCCCTCGTCGGACTCCACGAGCACGTCCTTCTCGAGGAGGCGGCCCCACTGGCCGCTGGAGACGTCGCCCTTGACGTCCCGCCAGCGAATCTCGCCCTCGTGGTCGAGGAGGTCGTCGAGTACGTCGGCCAGTTCCGGGTCCTCGCGGACCAGCGAGCGGACTTTCTCCGCGGTTCGAGACATCTTCTTGGCTGCCCTTTGGAGCGGGCGCTTGAACCTCTTACGGAAGCCCCGCCGGCGGCGGGGCCGAGAGGCCGGTCAGTTCGCGTTCGCTTCGACGGCCGCCTTCACGTCCGCCCAGACCTCGTCGGGGGTCTGCTCGCCGTCGATCTCCTCGAGGACGCCCTCGTCGCGGAAGTACTCGACGACGGGCGCGGTGTTCTCCTCGTAGACGTTGATGCGCTCGCGGGCGGTCTCCTCGGTGTCGTCCTCGCGCTGGTAGAGGTCGCCGCCGCACTCGTCGCAGACGCCTTCCTCCTCGGGCGGGTCGAAGTCGACGTGGAAGGTGGCGCCGCAGTCCTCGCAGACGCGGCGGCCGGTCAGCCGGCGGACGAGTTCGTCGTCGTCGACGTCGAGGTAGAGGACGACGTCGAGGTCGGTGATGGAGTCGAGGTACTCCGTCTGGGACTCGTTGCGCGGGTAGCCGTCGAGGACGAAGCCGTCGGCCTCCTCGAGAGCGGTCTTGACGATCTCGTTGACGACCTCGTCGGGGACGAGCTCGCCGGCGTCCATGTACTCGCCGGGCGTGTCGTACTCGAGGTCGAGGTGGCTGATGTCCATGCCCTTGTTCGCGCGGAGCGCGTCACCGGTGGTGACGTGTTCGACGCCGAACTCCTCGACGAGTCGGCGGCTCTGTGTCCCTTTGCCGGCGCCGGGCGCACCCAGAATCAGGATTCGCGGGTTACTCATAGCAGCCAGTTTCCGGGCCTCGATTAAGGAGGTGTTGTTTCCGGCCGAACTGACGCCCACACCCGACCTGCTTTGAGGGCGGCCCGCCAAACCCACCGTATGACCCGGTTCGACGCCGAGACGGACGCCGGCCGCATCGAACTCGTCGCGGACGCCATCGCCGCCCACCGCGAGCGCGACAGCGCGTTCTGCACGCTGGAGGCCGACAGCGACCCCAGCGGCGACCCGGAGTTCCTCCCGCCGTGGGTGCAGTTCGCGGACGGCACGCTCAACCTCGACTGCACGGACGCGGAACTCGACCGGCTGTCGACGGTCGTCTCCCGGTTCGGCGCGTTCACCATCGCCGAGCGCGAGACGGTCCCCGCCGAGTCCGCCGCGGAGTCCCCGGGGACGAACGTCCGCATCGAGGCGCGCGCGGACGACGACCGCATCGGCCAGTTCGTCGACGCCGTCTTCCAGGAGGTGTACGACCTCCCCGCGGAGTTCCGGCTTTGGGCGGTCGAGGTGTGAGGGTTCCGGCGGTGCCGTCGCAGAGTTCAAAGTATAAGGGCGTTCGGCGCGCAGACCCGACCATGAACTTCTCGCACACAACGCCCGTAGGGCTGGGTGTTCGAACGACGCCCGAGCCGGGTGGTCAGCGTGGGTGACCTCCTCGAGACCGTCGTCGTCCCCGTCGCCAGCGAGGCCGACGCGGAGACGACGATGCGGGCGGTGTTGCCCCGCGTCAGCGACGCCGGCGGGTCGATCATCGCCGTCCACGTCGTCGAGAAGGGCGGCGGCGCGATGGACAAGGCCGGCGTCAAGCAGCGCGAGCTGTACGCCGAGGACATCTTCGCGGTCGTCGAGGACGCCTGCGCGGACGCCGGGGTCGCCTGCGAGACGGACCTCCGCTTCGACGAGGACGTCGCCGACGGCATCTTCGCGGCGGCCCGCGACCACGGCGCAAGCGCGGTCGCGTTCACGCCCCGGGAGAGCAACCGCTGGCTCGACCTCCTCACGGGGGACAACGCCCGCGACCTCGTGAAGCGCGCGGAGCTCCCGGTCGTCGTGCTCCCCGCGGAGGACGCCGATGAGTGACCAGGAGCTCGCGAAGGACCTCGGGCCGCTGGCCGCGCTGACCATCGGCGTCGGGACGATGATCGGCGCCGGCATCTTCGTGCTGCCGGGCGCGCCGTCGATGACGCCGGGCCGCTGTCCGCGCTCGCGTTCCTCATCGGCGGCGGCATCGCGCTCCTGACGGCGCTGTCGGCGTCCGAACTCGGCACCGCGATGCCGAAGGCCGGCGGCGCGTACTACTACGTCAACCACGCGATGGGGCCGCTGTTCGGCTCCATCGCGGGGTGGGCGAACTGGATGGGGCTGGCGTTCGCGTCCGCGTTCTACATGTTCGGGCTCGGCGAGTACGTCGTCACGTTCCTCGCGGTTCCCGGCTTCTCGCTCGGCCCGCTCGTGCTCGGCCCGGCGAAGGTCGTCGCGCTCGTCGGCGCCGCGTTCTTCGTCGGCGTGAACTACGTCGGCGCGAAGGAGACCGGCGGCCTCCAGAACGTCATCGTCGTCACGCTCGTCGCCATCCTCGCGGTGTTCACCGCGGTCGGCGCGTGGAACGCCGACCTGAACTCGCTGTTCCCGCTCGTCCGCGAGGGGAAAGGCTTTTCGACGGTGCTGCCCGTGACCGGCCTCGTCTTCGTCTCCTACCTTGGCTTCGTCCAGATTACGAGCGTCGCCGAGGAGATCAAAGACCCCGGGAAGAACCTCCCGCGGGCGGTCATCGGGAGCGTCGTCCTCGTCACGCTCATCTACGCGCTCGTCCTGCTGGTGGTGCTCGCGGCGGTGCCGAACGAGCTCGTCGCCGGCAACGAGACCGCCGTCGTCGACGTCGCGCGGCGCTTGCTCGGGCCGGCGGGCGCCGTCGCGCTGCTGTTCGGCGGCCTGCTCGCGACCGCCTCGTCGGCGAACGCCTCGATTCTGGCGTCCTCGCGCATCAACTTCGCGATGGGCCGGGACAAGATCGTCTCCGACTCCCTCAACACGATTCACGGCCGGTTCGCGACGCCGTACCGCGCCATCGGCCTGACGGGCGTGTTCATCCTCGTGTTCGTGCTGCTCGGGAACCTCGAGACGCTGTCGACGATGGGGAGCACGCTCCACCTCGTCATCTACGGGCTGTTGAACGTCGCGCTCGTCGTGATGCGGACCGTCGACCCGCCCGAGTACGACCCGGACTTCACGGTGCCGTTCTACCCCGCGACGCCGATTCTGGGCGCCGTCACGTCGTTCGCGCTCATCGCGTTCATCAACCCGACAATCATCGCGGGGACCGGTGCCTTCGTGGTGTTCGCCGCCGCGTGGTACTTCGTGTACGCGCGCTCCCGGGCGACCAAGACCGGCATCCTCTCCCAGCACCTCCAGCGCAACCCCGACGCGGCGCCCGACGCCGCCGTCTCCGCCGCTGAGTCGCTGGCGCCCGACGGCTCGAACTACCGCGTGCTCGTGCCGCTGGCGAACCCCGAACACGAGACGAACCTCATCACCGTCGGGGCGGCCGCGGCGAAGGCCAACGGCGGCGAGGTCGTCGCCGTCCACATCGTCCCCGTCCCCGACCAGACGAACCTCCAGTACGCCGACGAACACCTCGACGAGTTCGTCGACACCGAGGACAGCGAGCAGCTGCTCGCCGACGCGAAGGCCGACGCCGAGGACTTCGGCGTCCCCGTCGAGACCCACACCATCCTCTCCCACCGCTCGTTCGAGGAGGTCTTCGACGCCGCGCGGACGTACGATGCGGACCTGCTCGTGATGGGGTGGGGCGAGGACAGCCACGGCTCACCCGGCCGCGCCGAATCCGCGGTCGACGAGCTCGCCGGCGACCTGCCGTGTGACGTGCTCGTGTTCAAGGACCGCGGGTTCGACCCGTCGCACGTGGTCGTGCCGACCGCGGGCGGCCCGGACACCGAGCTCGGCGCCGCGATGGCGCGGTACTTCCGCGAGCAGTTCGGCAGCAAAATCACCTTACTGCACGTCGCCGACGACGCCGACGACGGCAGGGCGTTTCTGGAGACGTGGGCCGATGAGAACGGCCTCGCGGACGCCGAGCTGCGCGTCGAGACCGGCGACGTCGAGCCGGCCATCGCGCGGGCCGCCGAGGACGCGTCGATGCTCGTCGTCGGCGCGACCGAGCGCGGCCTGCTCGGCCGACTCGTGCGCGGGTCGCTCGTCCTCGACGTGCTTTACGACGTGGACTGCTCGGTCCTGCTCGCGGAGAAACAGCGCAGCCGGTCGCTGCTCGAACGGCTGTTCGGGTAGCCCGGGCGGTCAGCTCCGCAGCTTCTCGACGTACCGGTACACCGGGAACAGCAGCTCCGCCGCGCGGTCGAGGACGCCCGTCGACTCCGCGTAGACGAGCACGGGGACGTCGCGCTCGCGGGCGGCCGCGACCGAGCGGTCGGCGGTGCTGCCGAGCACCCACCGCCGGAGTTCGCGGGTGCGGGTCGCGCCGACCAGCAGCGCGGCGTCGTTGTCCGCGGCGGTCTCCGCGAGCGCGTCCCCGATGACGTCGACCTCCACCTGGTGGACGCTGACGTCGGTCGAGAGCGCGGCGACGGTCCCCTCTATCGCCTCCGGGGTGCCGTGTTCGCCGGTCGGCGTCACGCGCACCACGTGGACCGCGGAGCCGTGCCGGGCGAGCGCGTCGACGAGCGGCAGCAGCGCCTCGTGGTGGGGGCCGCCGCCCGCGCCCACGCAGACCGTGTCCAGCGGCTCGGCGTCCGAGAACCCCGCGACGTACGCCACGTCGCACGGCGAGTCGAACTGGACTTTCGTCGTCACCGCGCGGTTCTCCTCGGGGTAGCCCATCATCACGAGGTCGGCGGCCGTGTCCCGCGCGGTCTTCACGATGTCGAACCCGACGTCCCGGCAGAGGTGGCCTTCGACCTCGTAGTCGACGCCGACGTCCGCGGCCGCGAGCCGCGACTCGATGTTGTCGACGCGCCCGGACGCCGTCTCGCGGGCGACCTCGTTGGGCGTCTGGTCGGGGAGCTGGGTGATGGTGAGCACGCGCACCACGGGGTCGTCGGCTCGCGCGTTCGCCAGCCGGCCCGCGACCTGCACGTGGTTGACGGCCTCGCCGGGTCGCGCCACCGGCACGAGCACGCTGTACTCCTCGTCGCCGTCGCCGTCCGTCGGCGTCTCCGCGACGACCTCGCGGAGCTCCTCGGTCTCCGGTGCGCCGCCCCACAGGAGGTGGCCCGCGACCGCGAGCACGACCACGCCCGTGCCGACGACGACGCCCTGCACGGGGAGGTTCGTGACGAGCGCGAGGTTCGCGACGACGCCGAGCGCGGGCACCAGCGGCACGAGCGGCACGCGCAGCGGGCGGTCGAGGTCGGGGAAGCGGCGCCGCGAGTAGACGAGCGCGACGTTCACGACCGCCAGCGGCACGAGGAGGTTGAACGTCGCGAACCCGGTGAGCGCGTTCAGCCCGAGGTTCGGCGGGAGCTCGACGGCGACGCCCGCGACGTTCAGCGTCGCGAGGTCGACGCCGCCCAGCAGGCCGTGCCCGGAGAAGACGCCGACGAACGCGACGATGAGCGCGACGATGGTCGCGGTCACCGCGGTCACGCTCCAGAACGGCGTGCCGTACTCCCGGTGGATGCGCGCGAACGACCGCGGCGCCTGCCCGCGGTCGCCCATCAGCGACCCGATGCCGCTGGCCGCGAGCACGCTGGCGTTCGACGCGCTCACCATCGAGAACACCGCGCCCGCGACGATGAGCGCCTGCCCCGCCGGGCCGAGGAACGCCGCCGCGACATCGCCCATCGCGGTCTCGCCCGCGCGGAGCACCGACTCGTCGACGGGCGCGTTCACCATCGCGACGATGACGAACGTGTAGAGGACGGTCACCGTGACGATGCTCGCCGCGATTGCCTTCGGGACGGTTTTCCGCGGTTCGATGATTTCGCCGGCGCTGGCGGCGATGGCGGAGAACCCGAAGAACGTGATGAACGCCAGCGACGCCACCGAGACGATGCCCGCGAGGTCGCCGGAGAACTGCGTCGCGAACTCGCCGGCGGCCGCGGTCGGCCCGGCGTACGCCACCGCGCCGCCGACGAACGCCACCAGCACCGCGACCTTCGCGCCCGTCACGACCACCTGGAAGCTGCCGCTCTCCTCGGTCCCCTGTGCGTTCAGCGCGCCGAGCAGCACGGCCGTGACCACGCCGACGCTGCCGTGCGGGAGCGCGGCGTGGAGGTGGAGCGTCGCGAGCCCGCCCAGGCGGACCGTCTCGGGGATGATGAACGTGAAGAACCACTCGTCCATCGTCGCGAGGTAGAACGCCGTCGTCCCCGTGTACCCGAGGAACAGCGAGGCGCCGACGAAGTACGTCAGGCGGTCGCTCTCGAACGTCCGCGAGGTGAACAGGTAGCCGCCGCCGTTCTCCGAGTAGATGGACGCGAACTCGGAGTACGACGCCGCCGTGAGGCTGGCGACGGCCGCGGCGATGACGAACCCGACGACCGCACTCGAACCGATGCGCGCGACCGCGATTCCGGACAGCGAGAAGATGCCGGCCGCGATCATCGTCCCGAGCCCCAGCGCGAACGCGACCCGGAACCCCAGCGAACGGGTGTGTTCGACCATCGAGTGCTGGTATCCGCGAGACCCCGATAAAACCTGTTCCCGAAGCGCGCCGTCGCGGGCGCGCTACGACGTCCAGTACGCCCGCGTCAACAGCACGAGCACGGGCAGAACCTCCAGCCGGCCAACCCACATCAGCCCGACCAGCAGGAGCTTCGTGGTCTCCGGGAGGAACGCGTACGACCCCATCGGGCCGACGAGCCCGAAGCCCGGGCCGACGTTCCCGAGGGTGGCGGCGACCGCGCTCATCACCTCGAGCGCGGTCAACGACTCCTCGATGCGCGTGGCGTCGACGGCGACGAACACCGTGCCCGCGACGAACAGCGCGAAGTAGACGGCGGTGAACGCGTAGATTCCCCGGACGGCCTGCTCGTCGAGCGCGCGCCCGCCGAGCCGGACGGGTTCGACGGCCGACGGGTGGATGGTCACGAACAGCTCGCGCTTGAGGCTCTTGAGGATGACCAGCCACCGCACCATCTTCACCGCGCCGCCCGTGCTGCCCGCGCTCCCGCCGAGGAAGATGGCGACGAACAGCACGTACTGGCTGGCGCCGTTCCACTGCGCGAAGTCCACGCTCGCGTACCCGGTGGTGGTGACGATGGAGGCCGCCTGGAAGGCCGCGTGGCGCAGCGACGCTTCGAGGTTCCCGGCGATCGGTCCGACCGCGTCCCGGAGGCCGAGCGCCGGTCCCGTGAACAGGAGCCCGGCCAGCAGCGCGGTGACGGCGCCGACGACGCCGACGTAGAAGCGGAACTCCGAGTCCTCGAACAGCGCGTCGGCGTCGCCGGTGAGGGCCTGCCAGATGAGCGCGAAGTTCGTCCCCGCCGCGAGCATGAACGGCACGACGACCCACTGGACGACGCCGGAGAACGCCTCGATGGAGCGCGCCTCGGGGCTGAAGCCGCCGGTCGCCATCGTCGTCAGGCCGTGCGCGACGGCGTTGTACAGCCCCATGTTGGGCGCGTACCCCGTGCGGTGGAGGCCGTACAGCAGCAGGATTTCGAGCAGGGTGATGCCCGCGTATGCGAGCCAGAGCGCCCGCGCGGTCTCGGCGATGCGGGGCGTGAGCTTCTCGATGCTCGGGCCGGGCGCCTCCGCGTCCATCAGCTGCGCGCCGCCGACGGAGAGTTCGGGGAGGATGGCGACCGCGAGCACGACGATGCCCATGCCGCCGAGCCACTGGGTGAGCTGGCGCCACAGCAGGACGGCGTGGGAGTGGGTGTCGAAGGAGATGTCGCCCATCACCGTCGCCCCGGTGGTGGTGAACCCGCTCATCGTCTCGAACAGCGCGTTCACGGGGTTGCCGAGCGTCGACCCGGGCGCGGACGCCGCCGCGACCCCGGGGACGCCGTGGGCGGCGAACAGGTACGGGAGCGCGCCGACGACGCTCGCCGCGAGCCACGTCAGCGCGACCATCAGGAACCCCTCGCGGGAGCCGAGGTCCGTCGGGTCGCCCACTCGCTCCAAGACGGCGCCAGCGGCGAACGCGACGACGACCGTCGCGGCGAACGCCGCCACGCCGCCGTCGCCGTAGTAGAGCCCGACCGCCAGCGGCGCGAGCAGCGGGACGGACAGCCACTTCACGACCGTACCGACGAGCGCGACGCTGTCCCGCCACTGGACGCGGACGGTCATCGGTGCCTCCGCGGCGTCATAGTTTCGCGGTGACTTCGTCGATGGCGTCGGCCTGCACGAACGCGACGACGTGGTCGCCGACCTCCACGCGCGTGCTGCCGCGCGGGGTCACGTACTCGCCGTCCCGCGTGATGGCGCCCACGACGACGCCGCCGGGCAGGGCGCTCACGCCCTCCTCGATGGTGCGGCCGGCGAGCACGCTCTCGTCGTCGACCTCGACCTCCACGACCTCCGCGCCGCCGGGTTCGATGATGGCGACGTTCTCCGCGCGGCGCTCACGCGTGAACCGCGTAATCTCCTCGGCGGTCACCCGGCGGGGGTTCACCGCGACGTCGACGCCGACGGTCTCGAAGAGGTCGACGTACCGCGCCTGCTCGACGACCGCGATGGCGCGGTCGGCGCCCTCGCGCTTCGACAGCAGCGCCGCCAGCAGGCTGCGCTCGTCCGTGCCGAGCGTCGACACCACGACGTCCGCGTCCTGGATGTGCTCCCGGGAGAGGAACTCGGGGTCGGTGGCGTCGTGGGAGAACACCGTCACGTCCGGCAGCAGTTCGGCGAGCTCGCGGGCGCGGGCCTCGTCGAACTCGATGAGCCGCACGGAGATGCCGCGGTCGACGAGCGCCTCCGCGGTGAGCTTCCCGGTCGTCGACCCGCCGACGACCACCACGTCCTGGACTTCGCTGGCCGCGCTCTCGGGGTCGAGAGTGCGGGAGAAATCGCGGACGCTGGTCGGCCGGCCGACGACCACCACGCGGGCGTTCCCCTCGATGACGGTGTCGCCGTGCGGGACGCTGGCGTGGTCGGCGCCCTCGGGGATGA
>NZ_WPCF01000145.1 GCF_009741975.1 Halobacterium sp. CBA1126
TCCGTCGTTAGGGGCGTTAGCCTCAATTGCGTGGTCTCGCGCTACAATTTTTCGGGGGAGATTAGTAGAAGTAAATCCATCCGAGTAGCCGGTACAGGCCCCTGAGATTCTACAGCGCTGTGCTGAGGTGTGGGGAGTGTTTTGGATTGGTGGCCCTAGCCACACGTTCTTTGGTTCCGTTTGGCGACTCGAGTTCTAACTAACAACTACTCTTCTGTCCTCGGATGTTGGTTAGGGTTCGTCACGCTATTCCGTGACATCGGCTGGCGTGAATAGATACGACTAACCCCACTGCTTCCGCTGTTCTTTGGATTCGAGTGGGTCGTGTTTAGTTACGGCTGAAAAGTGAGGTGAGAGTGGTTTCTGCTGTCCATGGCGGAAATCACTCGCCTCAGTGGCTGTAGCGACTGGATCGAGTTAGAGTTTGTGGAGCGAGAGCGGACACCGAGCGAGCTGATGCGGCTTGGTATCCGCCTCCATCTGGCTGGACTCTCACTTTCGAATACCGTCAAAGAACTTGAGAAGTTCGGTGTCCAACGCTCGCGGAAAGCCATCCATGACTGGGTGCAAAAAGCGAATCTACAGCCCGCCAGCGACGCCAGCCCGGATCAGATTGCGGTTGACGAAACAGTGATCCGCACCGACGGCCAGCAGTACTGGCTGTACGCTGCCGTCAATCCACTATCGAACAGATTCCTGTATATACGGCTGTTTTCGACGACAACAACGGCGTTGACTGAACGGTTTCTGCAGGAGTTACGCGAGAAACACGACGTTGAAGATGCCGTGTTTCTGGTTGATCACGCCCAGCATCTCAAAACAGCACTCCAGCGGGTCGGGCTTCGATTCCGGACCGTTCGTCATAGGAATCGGGATGCTGTCGAACATATCTTTCGAGAGATAAAACGACGAACTTCCTCGTTCAGTAATAGTTTCAGCCACGCCGAACCAATAACAGCGGAATCGTGGTTGCAAGCCTTCGCCGTCTGGTGGAACTCGCTAAACTAAACACGATGGGTAAGGCCATGAAAATAGTAATACGGCTCGCGGAGGGTTGCCAGTGGTATGGCGACGCCCCGGTTGGCGGATTGGATGACGCCCGTAGATAGAGATATCCTCGAACGCCTTCAGAATAAGCGCAACCGGGAACTTCAGCTCACCCCCTCGATGATTGCTGAAAATGTTGATTGGGGCCATCAGGCAGTTCGAGAACACGTTTTGACGCTCCACGAACAGGGACTAATTGAACACGCCGACGAAGACCGAGGCGTCTACAGGCTCTCTGAGCGTGGTCGAAAGTGGCTCGAAGGCGAGCTACCGACTGAGGAGTTGGAGGATTAGACGATGCCTCGACCCCGGCTTGTGTCGTGGATGACGCCGATGGATTACGACATTCTTCGATGTCTCCATAATCCGGGCGACCGTGAACTCGTTCTAACTCCTCGAACGCTGGAAGTGAACACGAACTGGAGCCGGTCTGGCATCGAGGACCACCTTCCGACTCTCCGCGAACACGGGCTTGTAGAGTACTACGACGAGGAGAAGTCTCTCTACCAACTGACGGACCGAGGTCGTGCGTGGCTAGAGGGCGACCTGCCGACGGACGCCCTTGAGGACGACCGCGACTGATTGCTGGCGTCATCACATCGGGAGGGAACACGGGGGTCAAAGCCGAAACACGCGTGTGAACCGAGATACCCTAGAAGCCGTATACTAGCTAAATATGGCTGTGCGAACCTCGATCGCTGCGAACCGAAGAACGAACGATACGATTAGCTCTTGCGTTAGTGCGAGTGGCAGTGTCTTGGAACGCAGTCAATAGCCTCATCGGTTTTCGTCAAACCAGTACCACGCTTGCATTCAGTCTTAACCAACAACGGCTGCGGATACTCTGGAATGTTGGTTAAGACGATATAGACTGAGCCAATCTAAGCTACCCGCAACCGCCTACCCGTGTGAACATTAGCACGCTCGCAACCCAGCTTCTCAGAGAATCCGCACCTAAACAGGTAAGCGCCCGAATCTTCCCGAATCTCTGTTCACACGTGATTCCCAATCGTGTGTACGTCTCGGAAACCAACTCTCTTAACGTGTAACCCCGGGGATGAGCCTGACCGAGTGCTATTCCCTTAATCAGCTACCCGTCCAGTCGCTGTATCCTGCGAGATCGACGTGTAAACGTCTTCCTTACCCGTCACGTATTCGCCTTCCCGCTCAATCACGCCCACTTCTTCGAGCTTATTGAGTTTGTCTTCCAGTTGGAGCGGGTCAACGTCTTCTCCCCACTCTCGACTCAAGTTCTCAATAAGTGCAGTATTATCGAGATGCACTTCGTGGGTTCCCCGTTGGAGAGCCGTATAATAGAAGGAATTAGCATATTTCGGGAAGTGGTTGAGCATCCTCAGATCAAGCTGATCCCGGAGAACGTTGTAACCGTCTTTGATGAGATGTCCGATTACGACTTTCTCGAAGTCATCCTCGTCCAAATTCTCATCTTCAATTACCTTTGCTTCTGCCCCCTCCATTTTGCCACCTGGCTTGACGATATCATTCTCTTCGTCAAGATTCACGAACCCAAGGTCATGCATGACTCTGAGATACTCTCTAGAATTATCCGTTCGCTGTATGTCGTCAACCCGTTCTACCGACAGTTCAGGTTCTCTGTGCAACCAGCGGATGATTTGGATTAGCGAGTTCAGCTGGTTCCGGACAGGGTTGAGTTGGTAGACATCATCGTAAATCGCCTTTGCAGTGGACCAGTCTAACTGACCAATAATCTCCGATCTCCGCTCCTGCGCACTATTCTTCAGTTCAGATCTATCCGGCAGTTCAACTGTGTAATACCCCTCTCCAGTGGGTTCCGCATAGAGCGTCTCAACATCCCCCAAGTTGATGAACTTCATCACATTATCTCGCTCACGCCGGTCGCTCACGTCCTTCGGGTAGGATGTCCCAAGCTTGATGACCAAATTTTCATCAGGAGTTTCCAAAGACTCCTGTACGAATACGCCTCGGCCGAAGCGCCGCTTCAGCCTGTTTTCTATTTGATCATCGACGCTAGTCCCTTCAGGGAAAACTAACCGATCTTCCCGAATTGTGATTGACTCTGTACTCATTATTCTGAATCCTCGAGTTCGTCCAGGGTATGTTGCTCCATCTGTTCCACGCAGAGGCTCCACCGGGGTGCCGATTCCCCGCTCCACCACTCATAGAAGAGAGGTTGGGGGACTTCTTTCGGTGCTGTGCCGACTTCCGGGTCTGCCAAATAAAAATCCTCGTACGGATCGAAAATCAGCACAGTTTCATCATTAAACGCGAAGGGAACTACGGTGTGAGGCTGTTTCCGCCCATAGATTCCTGCATCAGCATCATATCCATCTACCCACTCAAAATATCTGCTGTCAAATTCAACAATCGGGTATGAGGCGAGTTCGTCCTCAATAATTGAGTTGAGTTCTGACATCGAGAGGCTGCGGTCCTCTTTGACTTCGTAATTGTATGAGTTGAGGTGGGGATTAAGACGTTCAGGTAGAAAGTCCGTGGTAGCACCAAGGAGTGGGTCATAATCAACGTATTCTAGCATCTCCTCTTCCGAGACGCGAAGACCAGGCGTCTCCCGCCGTTCAGCGAGTTCATCCAGGATATTGACGACGGCGGTTGGAAGGCAGGTATTCTCTTCAGACTGTGTGATGAAGTCCTCAACAGCAGTCTGATACGTCTCCCGTTGACTATCGGTAATCGTCACGATCGCACACCTATGTTTCATGTATTATATGTTCGGTGATGATAAGGATTCTGCTAGATTGTGAGAGCTGTTTCGCTAGATTCGGAGAAGCTGTACGGTGTGTTTTGAGTTTGTGCCCTTAGGCACACCAGCTAGTGAGTAGTGGGTATCGCAGAGCGCTAGTACGGTTGAAGCGCCATCGACTACGTCACGATCGACGAGTGTGATAGTGTTACAGTAGAACGGTTGTGCGGTTGAGGCGGGACAGGTTTTGTTTGGCCGGTTTGCGCACTCACTGCTAACCAACACTGGACGGTCTTGGCGATGAGTGTTGGTTAAGATTCGGTTGACCGCGTGTGCTTGAACTAGCCGCAGGCTGCCCGGTCGCGTGAATGAGAAGACGCGCCCGCTACGGTATCTCTCCACAAATCAACAACCAGCCGGGAACCGACTCACGACTCGGTGAACTCAAGGAAGAAGGGTTTCTCTATTCGAAAGATCTCGGGAACGCCAAAGCTTGGCGGCTCACTGATGCTGGCCAGCGATTCCTCGAAGATACCGACGCCGACTTCGCTACCGACCTCGAAAATTCGTAACTGCTGATCTCACTCTTCCGTCGACGATAGTGGCAGTTAGTGGAGCGCCACCAACTAGGTTCCCGAGTCTTCGTCAAACCAGTAGTACGCGTGCAATCAGGCTTAACCAACATTAGCTGTAAATGCACTGCTGTGTTGGTTAAGACGAGATTGATTGAGAGAACCTAAGCCACTCACAAATGCCCAATCGTGAGAACGTTCCTAGTGTGCGACCTGAGGGACTACACACGTGTTTCCGTGTGAACCGGGAAGAACTGGTGTGGAATAAAATAAACACCGACCACGTCCATAGCTAATACGCTGTAGAATCCGTATATGATGTGGAAAATTTCCGATTTAGTAACTTCGACTGTGTGTCGCTAGTTCTTCTACGTGGTTCGTGGTAAAGTCTCGAAGCGTTTGTGCGATGGTCGTAAGACTTCCCCGATCGCCAGATGCTGTCCAATTCTCCTGATATTAGCGATACAACCCGCAGATGCCGTCGGCGTTCAACGGAGCATCCCAAGAGAATTCTCTATCTCCGTCACTTGTGTCTATTGAAAAGTATTATCTGCCCGTAGATACAGAAAAATTTCATGACTCTTGACCGTGGCTCAGAGTGGAGTCAATGGGATTTACACGTTCATACACCGCTCTCGTTTGAATCTAGTTATGGCATTACTTCCGACGCTCTTGCTGTAGCACATTTGTTGATTTCAGAGCGTTGCTTTTGATTAGCGTTGTTTTGAGAGCGTCTCGTACCGGGTTTCCGAAACAGTTCCCGACG
>NZ_WPCF01000008.1 GCF_009741975.1 Halobacterium sp. CBA1126
CGCCGTCGCGCTCCTCGACGGCCGGCACGTCGTCGATGTCCACGCCGAGTTCCTTCGCCAGCCCGCGCGTCGCGGGCGCCGCCAGCGTCTTCTCGCGGCCCGCCGGCGCCTGTCCGCTCGCGCCGGCCGGCTCGCCGCTCTCTGTGTGGTCGGCGGCCTGCTCGCCAACGGGTTCGACGGCCGAGCGCACGTCCTCGGGCGGTTCCTCCTGCGGCTCGGTCGCGTCGCTCTCGGCCGCGGCGCGCACGTCGCCCTCGGTCACGCGGCCCGACGGCCCCGTGCCCTCGACGGCATCGAGGTCCACGTCGAGCTCGCGCGCGAGTCGACGCACGCTCGGCGGCGCGAACGTCCGCGTCGACGCTTTCTCGGTCGCGGACGCGGACGCTTCCTCGGTCGCCGATTCCGCGGCTTCCTCATCTTCCGATTCCGCCTCCGCTTCGGGCGCTTCGCCCTCCACGTCGAAGGTCACGATGACGTCGCCGACCGGCACTACGTCCCCGGCCTCGAAGTGGAGCGTCCGCACGGTGCCGTTCACGGGCGACGGCACTTCCACGACCGCCTTGTCCGTCTCCACTTCGGCGACCGGCTGGTCCTCGGCGACGGTGTCGCCCTCCTCGACCAGCCAGTTGACGATTTCGCCCTCCGCTACGCCCTCGCCGACGTCCGGTAGCTTGAACTCTCGTGCCATCTCAGAACTCCACGGTCTCGCGGATGCCCGACTCGATGCGCTCGGGTTCGGGCAGGTAGTAGTCTTCGAGCGCGGCCAGCGGGAACGGCACGTCGAACCCCGTGACGCGCTTGATCGGTGCCTCCTGGTGGAGCAGCGACTCCTCCTGGAGCGTCGCAGTGAGTTCCGCGCCGACGCCCGCCGTCTTCGGCGCCTCGTGGACGATGGCCGCCCGGCCCGTCTTCTCGAAGGACTCCACGATGGCGTCCTCGTCGAGCGGGCTGAGCGTCCGCAGGTCGACGACCTCCACGTCCACGTCGTCGGCCATGTTTTCGGCGGCTTCCAGCGTCGGCCGCGTCATCGCGCCCCACGTGAACACGGAGACGTCGCCGCCCTCGCGGCGCACCGCGGCCTCCCCGAGGTCGACCTCGTAGGGGCCGTCGGGGACCTCCTCGCGGAACGCGCGGTAGATCTTCTTCGGCTCGAGGAAGATGACCGGGTCCGAGTCCCGAATCGCCGCGATGAGCATCCCCTTCGCGTCGTGGGGCGTGCTCGGAATCGCGACCTTCAGCCCGGGCTCGTGGACGTAGAACGCCTCCTTCGACTCCGAGTGGTGCTCGGGCGCGCGGATGCCGCCGCCGAACGGCGCGCGCAACACCATCGGACATGTGAACCGGCCGCGGGACCGGGTGCGGAGCCGCGCCATGTGGCTCACGATCTGGTCGAACGCCGGGTACATGAACCCCGAGAACTGGATCTCGGGCACCGGCTTCAGGCCGTACGCGGCCATCCCGATGGCGGTGCCGACGATGCCGGACTCCGCCAGCGGCGTGTCGACGACGCGCTCCTCGCCGAACTCGTCGTACAGTCCCTCGGTGGCGCGGAACACGCCGCCGTTCTTCCCGACGTCCTCGCCCAGCACGAGCACGTCGTCGTCCTCGGCCATCGCGTCGCGGAGGCCGTCCCGTACCGCCTGCACTAGGGTCAAGTTCTCTCCCATGTTAGTCCTCCAGTAGCGCTTCGTCGCCGTGTTCGGCGCGGACGGACTCGAACCACTCCAGCTGTTCCTCGAGGCGCTGTGGCATCCCCGCGTAGGCGTTCCGGAACATCTCCACGGGGTCGGGCCGCGGCGTCTCCTCGGCGGCCGCGATGGCGTCCGCCACGCGGTCCTCGACGTCCTCCTCGATGGCCGTAATCGCGTCGTCGTCCAGCCGGTCGGTGCGCTGCAGGAACGTCTCCAGCCGCGGAATCGGGTCCTTGGCCTTCCACTTCTCGACCTCCTCCTCCTCGCGGTAGACGGAGGGGTCGTCGGCGGTCGTGTGCGCGCCGAACCGGTACTGCACCGCCTCGATCATCGTCGGCCGCAGCTCGCCCTCGTCGGGGTCTTTGGCCTTCGCGACCGCTTCCTCGGTCACCTTGTAGACGGCCAGCGGGTCCATCCCGTCGACCTGCACGCCCTCGAAGCCGTACGCCTCGGCCTTCTGCGCGAGCGTCTTCGACGCCGTCTGGCGCTCGCGGGGCACGCTGATGGCCCACTGGTTGTTGTTGCAGAAGAACACGTTCGGCGTGTCGAAGACGCCCGCGAAGTTCAGTCCCTCGTGGAAGTCGCCCTCGCTGGTCGCGCCGTCCCCGAAGTAACAGAGGAACGCCTTGTCCCGCTCGTCCTTGAGCTTCGACGCCCACGCCAGCCCGGTGGCGTGGGGAATCTGGGACGCGATGGGCACCGCGACGGTGAACAGGTTCACGCCCTCCGGGATGTGCGAGCCGTTCTCGTCGCCCATCCAGAGCCGCAGCGTCTGCTTCAGCGGGAGGCCCTGCACGAGCGCCGCGGCGTGCTCGCGGTAGCTGGGGACCATCCAGTCGCCGTCGCCGAGCGCCATCGCGGAGCCGACCTGCGCGCCCTCCTGGCCCGACAGCGGCGGGTACGTGCCGATGCGACCCTGCCGCTGGAGGCTCACGGCCCGCTCGTCGAAGCGCCGCGCGAGCTTCATCGTCCGGTACATCTCGACGAGCTCGTCGTCGTCGAGGTCCGGCACCTCGGCGCCGTCGACGAGCTCGCCGTCCTCGTCGAGCACCCGAACCATGTCGTCGGGTTCTCGGTGCACGGTCGCAGTCACGGGTACCCCCGTCCTGACATGTGTGGGAAGTCGCTCCCTGCGACTATATGATTTTCGTAACGGTCTTTCTAGCGGGTTACCGACGCGGCGTTTTGCACAACTCTCGTCCACTACTAGACGACTCTGCACACTGAACGTTCGATAGGACTCGCGTAAACTGGGCGGACAGCCACTCCTCTCGAAGTATTGCCGGAGTTCGAGCGGTGGCTAGACCGGTCGCAGATGTGGTTCGTGGCCCGCTTCGCTCCCCGTTCGCGGGTCACGTGTGTTCCACGCTCACGTTCTCGTGGCCTCCCTTCGCTCTCCGTTCGTTCAGTCGGAGGCCGCCCTTTGGGCGGCCTCCCTGCTCGCGGCTGCCGCCGCTCGCTCAGTTAGATGCGGCCTGCCGGGCCGCATCTCGCGCCTCTTCGATGCTCTTCCCCTCCCGCAACACCGCGTCGACGAACAGCTCCCCCGCCTTGTACGACGACCGCACCATCGGCCCCGAGGCGCAGTAGAGGAAGCCGAACTCCTCCTCGGCGACGCGGCGCCACGTCTCGAACTTCTGGGGGTGGACGTAGTCCGCGACGTCGAGGTGCGAGCGCGACGGCTGGAGGTACTGGCCGAGCGTCACCACGTCTACGCCCACCTCCCGGAGGTCCGCGAGCGCCTGGTACACCTCGTGGTCGTACTCGCCGACGCCCAGCATCAGGCTCGTCTTCGTGTAGATGTCCGACTCGCGGTCCACCTGCTCGAGGACCGAGAGGGACTGCTCGTAGCCCGCGCGGCGGTCCCGCACCGGGAACTGCCGGCGCTCGACGGTCTCGACGTTGTGCGCGACGACGTCCGGCCCCGCGTCGATAATCTCCCGCACGAGGCCCTCCTCGCCCCGGAAGTCCGGAATCAGGACCTCCACCAGAATCGACGGGTCGCGCTCCTTGATCTCCCGAATCGTCTGCGCGAAGTGGCCCGCGCCCTGGTCGTCGAGGTCGTCGCGGTCCACGGACGTCAGGACCACGTAGTCCAGCCCGATCTCCGCGACCGACTCGGCGACGTTCGCCGGCTCCTCGGGGTCCAGCGGCTCCATCCCCCCGGTCTCGACGTCGCAGAAGTTACAGCCCCGCGAACACCGGTCGCCCATCAGCATGAACGTCGCGGTCCCCGGGCCGTTCCGCCCGCTCCAGCACTCCCCCATGTTCGGGCAGGACGCCTCCTCGCAGACCGTGTGGAGGTCGTGCTCCCGGAGCGTCTCCTTGATGTCCGTGAACCGCTCGCCGGACGGCGGCCGCATCTTCAACCAATCCGGCTTCCGCCGACTACTCATACACGCTCCTTCGCGGGGGACCGCAAAAACTGTGGGGTTCGGGTCGCCCGCCGTTTCGGGTCGATATTGCGTGGGTGGCGGTTGTGGTTCCGCGTACGCTCGTTCTCGCTCACGCTGCTCGCGGCTCCTTCCAGTCGCCGCTCGCTGTAACGCGGTTCTCGCTCACTTCGTTCGCTCCGAACCGCGCTCGCGGGTCGCTATACTCACGGCTCGCTACGCTCGCCGTTCGTCGTTCCGTGCTCTCCCTGCGGTCGAGCACGCTCTCCCCGCTCGCGTCAACGTAGTTCTCACTCGCTACGCTCGTTCCGAACTACGCCACTAAGGAAACGCCTATCCGCCCGCCTGCCCTCCCCAACTGGTGATGGAAGTCGCCGAGGTCGTCCCCGAGTTCGCCGACGCCTTTCCCTTCGACGAGTTCAACGAGATGCAGCGCGAGGCGGTGCCGGCGCTCGTGAACTCCGACGCGAACGTCGTCGCGTCCGCGCCGACGGGCAGCGGGAAGACCGCGCTCGCGGAGCTGGCCATCTGCCAGACCCTCGACGCCGGCGGCACCGCGGTGTTCGTCGCGCCGCTGCGCGCGCTCACCAACGAGAAGGAGTCCGAGTGGGAGCGCTTCGAGGACCTCGGCTACTCCGTGTACGTCGTCACCGGCGAGCGCGACCTCAACCCCCGGCGCGCGGAGCGCGCGGACGTGCTCGTGATGACCCCGGAGAAGGCCGACTCCGCCACGCGGAAGCACGACTCGCCGCGGTACTCGTTCGTGACGGACGTCGACTGCGTGGTCATCGACGAGGTCCACCTGCTGGACTCCGAGAAGCGCGGCAGCGTCCTCGAAGTCGTCGTCTCGCGCTGGCGGCGGCTCTGCGACCCCCGAGTGGTCGCGCTGTCGGCGACGATGCCGAACATCGACGACGTGGCGGCGTGGCTCGACGCCGAGCCGGAGACGACCTTCGAGTTCGGCGACGACTACCGGCCCGTGGACCTCCACGCGGGCGTGCGGACGTACACGCACGGCGACAACCCCTTCGCGGACAAGTACCGGCGGCTGTTCACGACGCTGGACCTCGCCGAACCACACCTCCGGGAGGACGGACAGGCGCTCGTGTTCGTCTCCTCGCGGCAGGACACCGTGCAGGCCGCGAAGAAGACCCGGGACGAAATCGGCGAACGGGACATCCCCGTGGGGTCGCGGGGCGACTACGAGTTCCACACCGAGACCGAGGAGCTTGACAACGCGACGCTCCGGAAGTCCGTGCTGGACGGCGTGGCGTTCCACCACGCCGGCCTCTCCACGAACGACAAGAACCTCGTCGAGGAGTGGTTCCGCGAGGGGAAGATCCGCATCCTGTTCTCGACGTCGACGCTCGCGTGGGGCGTGAATCTCCCCGCGCGCTGCGTCGTCATCCGGGACACGAAGCTCCACGACCCCCTCGAGGGCGAGGTGGACATGAGCCCGCTGGACGTCCTCCAGATGCTCGGGCGCGCGGGCCGCCCCGGCTACGACGACGTCGGCTACGGCTGGGTGGTCTGCGACGAGTCGGACGCCGACAAGTACCGGACTCTCCTCCGCGAGGGCAAGGAAATCGAGTCCCGGCTCGCGGGCAACCTCGCGGAGCACCTGAACGCGGAAATCGCGATGGGCACGATTCGCGGGCTCGGGGACGTGATGGACTGGCTGGAGACGACGTTCTACTACCAGCGCGCGCAGTCCGAGCCCGACGCGTACGACTTCCCGGGGCTCCGCGACCGCGTCCGGGACACCCTCGACGACCTCGTCGAGGAGGGGTTCGTGGAGACCGACGACGACCTCGGCCTCTCCGCGACCCGCCTCGGCGTGCTCGCGTCGACGTACTACCTCCGCCTCGAGACCGCCCGCGAGTTCCGGGACGTCGCGGACGGCGAGGGGGACGCCGACAGCGTGCTCCGCGCGGTCGCGAGCGCCGGCGAGTTCGACAGCGTGAGCGCGCGCAAGTCCGAGCGGGACGCCGTCGACCGCATCGTCGGCAGCGAGGCCGACGACCTCGACTCCGGCCCGCGGAAGGTCCTCGCAATCCTGCGCGCGAGCATGGACGGCTCCGTCCCCCGGGAGCTGCGCTCGGACGCGTGGGTCATCAAGCAGAACGCGCTCCGCCTGCTCGCCGCGCTCGGCGCGTTCTTCGAGCGCTACGACGACCCCGCGGGCGCGAACGTCGCGGCCCGCCTCGAAGCCCGCATCGACACCGGCGTCCCCGAGGACGCCGTGGGCCTCACCGCCCTCGACGGCGTGGCCGCGGGCCGCGCGCACAAGCTCGCCGACGAGGGTATCGAGACGCCGGCGGACGTCCGCGAGGCGGGCGTCGACGGCCTCGAGGCTGCCGGGCTCGGCCCAGGCGTCGCCGAGAGCGTCCACGAGCAGGCCGCCGACATGCCCGACGTCGTCGTCGACTGGAGCGACCTCCCCGACAGCATCCCGGCCGGCGACAACCGCATGTGCGAGGTCGTCGTGCGGAACGCCGGCGGCGGCGCGGCCGCGGGCGTCGCGGTCACCGTCAACGGCGTGGAGATGACCGAAACCACGGGCTACCTCGACGACGAACTCTCCGTCCCGGTCGGCGTCTTCGGCGCCGACGCAGACGTTCTCGAGTTCGAGGTCACCGTCTCCTTCTCCGACCTCCCGCTGCTCCCCGTCACCGAGGCGCGGACGGTTCGCGTGGAGTAACCAAGTCGCTGGCCCCTCGCCCCACGGTGGTTTCTCCTCCTCGACCACCGGTAGGGCGGGAACTCGAACGGGGCCGACCGGTCGCCGTACGTGACGACGTAAGCACCGCAGGAGCGAGCGTAGCGAGCGACGAGGCGCGCAGCGAGTCAGGTGCAGCGAGCGGGAGGGGGCGTTCGGTTCGGTAATGTTCCCGGAGCGACCGTCTCCCACCTCCAACTTGAAATACTAGACCGGGACCAACCCGGGCCATGCAGGACGCGATTCGCGTGCTCGCCGGCGAGTGTGCCGTCCGGTACGAGTCCGACGGACGAACCGAGCGCGACCTCCGGGGCGACGTCGTCGTCATCGTGAAGCCAGACGACACCGTGCTCGTGCACGACGCGGACGGCTACCAGCCCGCAGCGTGGCTCACGCGCCCCGGCGTCGTCCGGTACACGCGGGACGCCCGCGGCTTCCGCATCGACGCGGCGGACGGCGACGAGCGCCTCGTCGTGGAGAGCGCGACCGAGCACGGGGACGCCCACTACCCCGCGTCGCCCGCCGGGCCGCCCGTCGGCACCTGCGAGTGCGAGGGGACGCTCGTCCGGGACGGCGGGCGCGTGGTCTGCATCGACTGCCGGACGAGCTACGCGATTCCGCGGGACGCCGCGGTCGTCGACGACCCCTGCCCGGACTGCGGGCTCCCCCAGTTGCGGGTGGAGCGCGGCGACGCGGTGACGGCGTGTCTCGACCGCGACTGCACGCCAATCGCGGACGCGTCGCCGCGCGCTTCGGCGGCGAGTGGGCGTGTCGCTGCGGCGCCGCCCTCGACATCGCGGCCGACCGCGGCCTCCACGCGAGGTGTCCGGACTGCGACGCCAGCTACCGGCTCCCGCGCGGGACCGTCGACGGCGCCTGCGAGTGCGGGCTGCCGGCCTTCGAGACGCCGAGCGGGCCGCGGTGTCTCGACGTCGACTGCGAGCGAGCGGCGGAGACGGGGCCCTGACGCGACGCGGCGAGAAATTGGATACGGGACGGCAGGTGGCGGTGCTCACTCGGCTCCGACGGCTCGGCGGTCGACTGCCGTCCAGACGACGAACCCGACCGCGGCGGCAGCGAGCGCGAGCCCCGCCTTCGCCGTCCCGGCCGTGGCGAACGCGACGCCGCCGAGGCCCGTCGAGAGCGCCAGGCTCGCGCGGGCCGTTGGTCGGTGAGGCGAATCGCTACCGCGAGGAAGGCGACGCCCACGAGGCAGCCGGCGACGACGTCCACCGTGTAGTGGACGCCGAGGAAGACCCGCGACGCCGCGACCAGCGCGGTCACGAGTCCAGCGACGGCGAGTCGGCGGCGGCGGTTCCAGACGTCCAGCGCGAACGCCGCGCCGCCGTACACGACCGTCGTCTTCAACGCGTGCCCGCTCGGGAACCCGAACCCGTCGCCGGTCACCAGTGACTCGTAGGCGCCGCGTCCGAGCGCGGGAATCCACGACGGCGCGGTCGCCGTCGCCGCCCCCGGCGGTCGCGGGAGCGCGAACGCGTGCTTGAGCGCGACGGTCAGCGAGTACGCGCCGACGGCGAGCGCGAGGAGGTAGACGCTGTCGCTCGCCGGCGAGTCCGTGAGCCACTGGTACTTCCGCCCGAGCACGAACAGGAGCGCGATGGCGACCACGACGAACCACATGTCGCCGAGTTGCGTCACGAGCCCGGCGACGGCGACGACGACGTCCGGCAGCTGCGACGCGAACTCCGCCCCGCCGAATCCCCTCGTCATGTGTAGGACGAACACACCACTCACTTATTCATTACTACTGCGTCTCTTCGGCGCAGAACGACGCCGTTGCGCGGCGGTGTTCGGATTCGGTACCGGCTCGCTGAGCGGCCGCCCGGACGCCGGGGGCGCGACGAGGGGGTCAGCGGTACCGCGGGCCCGCGGAAATACACCGGAAGCCGTTTGACGCCGCGAACCGGAACGACTCGCATGGACGGCGAACTTCGCGGCGACGAGGTCCGGGTCGGCGGGGACGCCCGCCAGCGGTTCCACGACGCCCGCGGCTACGGCCACCCGCTCGACGGCAACGCCGTCGCGCTCTCGCTCGTGGAGGCCGCCCACCTCCTCTTCCGCGGCGACCTCGACGCGGTCGACGGCGCGGGGTTCCGGGAGTTCTTCGCCGCGCGCGACGCCGGCTTCGCCGCGCGCTTCCTCGTGTACGCGGACCTCCGGGACCGCGGGTTCTACCTCGCGCCCGACCGCCGGCCGTGGTGGGACGACCCCGGCGACGGCGACTTCGTGGTGTTCCCGCGCGGGAAGGGGCCCGGCGACGGCGTCGTGAAACACCGGATTCGCGTCGTCGACGAACGCACGACCGTGCCGGCCGAGGACCTCGGCGGCGTCGTGCTCGCGGTCGTCGACGAGGAGAGCGAAATCACGTACCTCGAGGTCGAGTCGTTCGCGCCCGACGGCGACACCGAGTACGCGCCGCCGACCGGCGTCGAGGGCGTGCTGCTCGACGACCGCGTGCTCGTCTGGGACCCGCCCGCGTCCCTCCACGAACAGGGGTTCTACGGGCAGCCGCTCGGCGGCCGGGCCGCCGAGCACGACGCGCTCCAGCTCTCCCTGCTGGAGGCCGCGTACCTCGCCGCGCAGGGCGTCCTCGACCTCGGGGACGACGACGTCGAAGCGGTCTTCGAGCGCGGGCGAGCGGGCGAGGCCGACCGCTTCGACCGGCGGCTGCGGGTCTACCGCGCGCTCCGGGACCGCGGGATGGTGCCCAAGACCGGGTTCAAGTTCGGCGCCGACTTCCGCGTCTACGGCGAGGTCGAGTCAGTCGACGAACTCGGGCACTCCGAACTGCTCGTGCGCGTGCTCCCCGCCGACGTCGTGTTCTCGCCGCGGGACCTCTCGCTGGACGTGCGGCTCGCCCACGGGGTCCGGAAGCGAATGGTTTTTGCGCTCGACAGTCCCAGTGCGGACACGATTCGCTGGCTCGCCGTGAGCAGGCTCACGCCGTGACACCATGACCGACACTGACACAGACGCCGACGAGACGGACGCGCCGGGCGCCGACAGCGTCGCCCTCGACCCGTGGGGGTCCTCGACGGTCTCGGACTACCGCAAGCTCTTCGACGAGTTCGGCATCGAGTCCTTCGAGGACGTCATCGACGAGGTGCCCGACCCGCACTACCTGATGCGGCGGGCCATCATCTTCGGCCACCGCGACTACCGCCGGGTCGCCGACGCGATGCGCAACGACGAGCCGTTCGCCGCGCTGTCGGGATTCATGCCGACCGGCGACCCCCACATCGGCCACAAGATGGTGTTCGACGAGATCATCTGGCACCAGCAGCAGGGCGCCGACGCGTACGCGCTCATCGCGGACCTCGAAGCCCACGCCGCCCGCGGGCTCTCGTGGGACGAGATCGACGAGCACGCCAGGGACTACCTCCTCTCGCTGCTCGCGCTCGGCTTCGACGCCGACGACGGCGAGCTCTACCGGCAGTCCGCGAACCGCGAACTGCAGGACCTCGCGTTCGAGCTCGGCGCGGAGGCGAACTTCTCGGAGTTCGAAGCCATCTACGGGTTCGACGGCGAGACCGACGTCTCCCACATGCAGAGCGTCGTCACGCAGATGGCGGACATCCTCTACCCGCAACTCGAGGCGTCCAAGCCCACGGTCATCCCGGTCGGCCCCGACCAGGACCCCCACATGCGGCTCGCGCGCGACCTCGCCGAGCGCACCCGCTACTTCAAGGTCACCGAGGCGTACGCGAGCGTCGCGTTCGACGACGACGAGCGCCCGCTGGTCGCCGCCGCCTACGACGCCCGCGACCGGTACGCCGAGGACGCCGACCAGCCGCGCTGCACGGAGGCCGCCGACTGGCTCCGCGAGGACCCCGCGGTCGTCGGCGAGTACGACGACGACCTCGTCGCCGGCGTCGTCCAGAAGCTCGAGAACGCGGGAATGGAGCCGCTCCGCCCCCGGATTCGGTTCTTCGACCGGCAGGCGACCGACGAGGCCTTCGAGGCGCTCATCGACGAGGTCGCCGGCGAGAAGCGCGTCTTCGAGGGCCACGTCGACGCCTTCGAAATCGACCGCGAGACCGCCGAGGACCTCGCGCTCGCCGTCGAGGTCGACCACGGCGGCTACGGGTTCGTGCCGCCCTCCTCCATCTACCACCGCTTCATGACCGGGCTCACGGGCGGGAAGATGTCCTCCTCGATTCCCGCGAGCCACATCAGCCTCCTCGACGACCCCGAGGACGGCTACGACAAGGTGAAGGCCGCGACCACGGGCGGCCGGGAGACCGCCGAGAAGCAGCGCGAACTCGGCGGCGAGCCCGACCAGTGTCCCGTCTACGAGCTGTACGCGTACCTGCTCGCGGGGGACGACGACGAGTTCGCCGAGCGCGTCTACGAGGAGTGCGCCGGCGGCGAGCGCCTCTGCGGCGGCTGCAAGGAGGAAGCCGCCGAACTCATGGCGGAGTTCCTCGAGGACCACCAGGAGAAACGCGAGGAAGCGAAGGAAGTGCTGGACGACCTGGACGTCGAGCTGGACTCCGCGCGGGCGTGACGGCCCGCTGACGGAACCCTTTTGAGCGGCTGTGTCATTCTGGCGCACATGGCGTCCGAACCCCACGCCGGTCGCAGCGCACGCGAAGCAGCCGCGGCTCCGGGGTTCGGGTTCTTCTTCGCCTGAGCGAGCGGTGGACGCCCCACGGCGGCGGGAGCCGTCGCGGGGCCGAACCCGCTCGTTCGGGCCGGGAGCGGAACGGATAACTGACTGCCACACACCCCTACGCACAATGAAACTGCCACCACAGCAGGTCGCGGTGCTCGAAGCGGCGAGCGCCGACGAACCGAGACGTATCGCCGACCTCGCGGCCGACATGGAGCGGCCGCCGGAGACGGTCACGGGCGCGGCGTTCGAGCTGGAGGACGCCGGCCTCGTGGACGTCGTCGAGGAGACCGAGGAGGAGGTCGAACTGACCGAGGAGGGCCGCGAGTACGCCGAGGACGGACTGCCCGAGGTCCGACTCTACGAGGCCGCGCTCGAGGCCGGCGCCGACGAGTCGCCCGTGTCGATGGGCGAGGTCATCGGCGCGTCCGGCCTCGAGGGCCCGCAGGTCGACATCGCGCTGTCGAACTACGCCCGGAAGGGCTACGGGGACATCGAGAGCGGCGAGCTCTCCGCGGACCCCGACGCGGACCCGAGCGGGGACGCGGAGGCCGCCGCACTCGAGGCGCTTGCTTCCGGGGGGTCCGTCGCTGACGACGACGCCCTCGACCAGTTGGAGCGCCGCGACCTCGTCGCCGTCCGCGAGCGCACCGTCCGCTCGGTGCTGTTGACGGAGGCGGGCGTCACGGAACTCATGGCGGGCGTCGAGGCGAGCGAGGAGGTCGGCCAGCTCACCCCCCGACATGCTCGCGTCCGGCGAGTGGCGGGACGCGGAGTTCGCCGACTACAACGTCGAAGCAGACGCCGCCGAGTACACGCCCGGGAAGACCCACGTGCTCCGGCAGGCCGCCGAGCGCGTCAAGGACGTGCTCGTCGGGATGGGGTTCCAGGAGATGGAGGGGCCCCACGTCGACGCGGACTTCTATATCAACGACTGCCTGTTCATGCCCCAGGACCACCCCGCGCGCAACCACTGGGACCGGTTCGCCTTGGAGCAGCCCGAGAAAATCGACGACCTGCCCGACGACCTCGTCGAGCGCGTCGAGCGCGCCCACCGCGAGGGCGTCGGCTCCGAGGGCGACGGCTACCACTCGCCGTGGGACGAGGAGTTCGCTCGCTCACTCGCGCTCCGCGGGCACACGACGAGTCTCACCGCCCGCTACCTCTCCGGGGTCGCCGGCGCGGACGTCGAGCCGCCCCAGCGGTACTTCAGCGTCGAGAAGGCCTACCGTAACGACACCCTCGACGCCACCCACCTGCTGGAGTTCTTCCAGATCGAGGGGTGGGTGATGGCCGAGGACCTCTCCGTCCGGGACCTCATGGGCACCTTCCGGGAGTTCTACAGCCAGTTCGGCATCACGGACATCGAGTTCAAGCCCACGTACAACCCCTACACCGAACCCTCGTTCGAGCTGTTCGGCCGCCACCCGGAGACCGGCGAGCTCATCGAAATCGGGAACTCCGGCATCTTCCGCCCGGAGATGCTCGAACCGCTCGGCGTCGAGGCGGACGTGATGGCGTGGGGGCTCGCCCTCGAACGGCTGCTCATGCTCGTCACCGGCTTCGAGGACATCCGCGACGTCCACGGGACGCTGTGTGACCTGGAGTTCCTGCGGGACGCGGAGGTGGTGTACTGATGCCCGTCGTCGACATCGACCCCGACGAACTCCGCACGCTCACGGGCCACACGGAGAAGAGCGACGACGAACTCAAGGACGACCTCTTCGGGCTCGGCGTCGAGTACGAGGGCGAGACGACGAGGGCGAGTTCAAACTCGAGTTCGAGGCCGACCGCCTCGACCGGCTCTCCGTGGAGGGCATCGCGCGCTCGCTGCGCTACCACTACGGCGACGACCGCGGCGTCTACGTCCCCGACACGAACAGCGCCGAGTGGACCATCGACGTGCAGGACGTCCCCGACGAGCGGCCCTGCGTCACGGGCGCCGTCATCCGGGGCGTGGACCTCGACGAGGACGCCCTCGACTCGCTCATCCAGCTGCAGGAGAAGCTCCACGCGACGATGGGCCGGAAGCGCGCGAAGGGCGCCATCGGCATCCACGACCTCGCCATGCTGAAAGGTGAGTCCGTCAGCGGAGCGGACGGGAACGCGAGGCGCTCCATCACGTACACGGGCGTCGAGCCGGACGGCGACACGTTCGTCCCGCTGGACGACGACGCCGAGCGCACGCCCGCGGAAGTCCTCACCGAACACCCGACCGGCGAGCAGTACGCGGACCTGCTCGCGGAGTACGACACCTTCCCCGCCATCTACGACGACATCGGGCTGTTCTCGTTCCCGCCGGTCATCAACGGCCGGCGCACCGAGGTGTCGACGGACTCCCGGGAGCTGTTCGTCGAACTCACTGGCACCGACCAGTGGACCATCGACCGGATGTGCGCCATCGTCTGTTACGCCCTCGACGCCCGCGGCGCCACCGTCGAGGACGTCACCGTCGAGTACGGCGACACCGAGCTCGTGCGCCCGGACTTCGAGGTCCGGACCAAGCGCGTCCCCCACGAGCGCGTCGAGACGCTGCTCGGCATCGACCTCGAACCCGACGAGGTCGTCGACCTCGCGGAGCGCGCGGGCCTCGACGCCGAGCCCGAGGGCGGCGACGACCTCACCTACGACGTGGAGATTCCGCCGTACCGCGTCGACGTGCTCCACCCCGTCGACGTCGCCGACGACATCGGGCGCGCGTACGGATTCAACGAACTCGTGCCGCGCTACCCCGAGGTCGGCACCATCGGCGGGCGCACGGAGACCTCGAGGCTGGAGGCCGCCGCCCGGGAGACGCTCGTCGGCCTCGGCTTCGAGGACCTCCTGAACTTCAACATGACCAGCGAGGCCGACAACTTCGAGCGGATGCGCCTCTCCCCCGAGGACGACGCCGTCGGGGCCGCGGCGCCCGCGACCATCGAGGAGCCCTACAGCGAGGACTTCACCATCCTCCGCACGTGGGCGCTCCCGTCGCTGGTCTCCGTCCTCGAGAACAACACGCACCGGTCGTACCCGCAGGACCTCGCGGAGATCGGGTTCGCCGCGGGCGTCGACGATGCCACCGAGACCGGCGTCGCCGAACGCCGCACCGTCGCCGCCGTGCTCGCGCGCCACGACGCCTCCTACGAGGACGCGAAGGCGCGGCTCGCAGCGCTCTGCGAGGAGTTCCACGTCGACCTCGAGACGCCCGCCACCGACCACCCGTCGTTCATCGACGGCCGCGCCGCCAGCGTCGTCGTCGACGGCGAAGCAGTGGGCGTCGTCGGCGAACTCCACCCCGCGGTCATCGTCGACCACGACGTCGAAGTGCCGGTCGCCGGCTTCGAGTTCGAACTCGGCGCGCTCCGGTAATTAGAGGTCCGCGCCGACCGCGTCCTCCACGGACGCGAAGCCGTCGCGGTCTAGCAGGCCGAGCAGGCCCTCGTTGATGTCCTTCGCGATGGCGGGCCCGCGGTAGACGAGGCCCGTGTACAGTTGGACGACGGACGCGCCCGCGCGAATCTTCTCGTAGGCGTCCTCCGCCGTGAACACGCCGCCCACGCCGACCACCGGGAGGGCCGTGCGCTCGGCGACGAAGCGCACCTGGTCGGTCGCGCGCTCGCGAATCGGCCGGCCCGACAGGCCGCCCTTCTCCGCGGCGTTCGGGCTCCGGAGGGAGTCCGGGCGGTCGGTGGTCGTGTTCGTCGCGACGACCCCGTCCAGCCCGAGGTCGTTCGCGAGCTCGACCGCGTCCACGACCGCCTCCCGGTGGAGGTCCGGGGAGAGCTTCACGAGCAGGGGCGCCGCGCCAGCGTCCTGCAGCGCCTCGAGAATCGACGCGAGCTGCTCGCGGTTCTGGAGCTCGCGCAGCCCCGGCGTGTTCGGACTGGAGACGTTCACCACGAAGTAGTCGCCGCCCTCGGCGACCCGTTCGTACGTGTACCGGTAGTCCTCCGGCGCCTCGGCCAGCGGCGTGGACTTCGACTTCCCGACGTTCACGCCCACGGGCACGTCCGGGAGTCGCTGGTCGGCGAGGCGCTCGCCGACGACGTCCGCGCCCGCGTTGTTGAACCCCATGCGGTTCACGAGCGCGTCGTCCTCCCGGAGGCGGAACATCCGCGGCCTCGGGTTGCCGGGCTGGCCCTCGGCGGTGACCGCGCCGACCTCGACGTGGCCGAACCCGAGCGCAGCGAGTGCTCGTGGTATTTCGGCGTTCTTGTCGAAGCCCGCGGCCACGCCGACGGGGTTCGGGAACGGCTGCCCGAACGCGTCGACAGCCAGCCGGTCGTCCTCGACGGTGTAGTGGCTCGCGTACGCGCGCTCGAGGCCCGTTCGCTGTGCGACGCGCAACAGCCCCGTTATCGCCCCGTGGGCGGTCTCCGGGGGGAGGCGGAACAGCAGCGGTTTGGCCAGCCGGTACATTCGGTCAGAAGTCGTGTTCGACGTCGTCCTGGTCGGCCCGCTGGATGATGATCTTGTCCTCGCGCACCCGGACGAAGACTTCGTCGCCGATGTCGAGGCCGGCGACCGACAGTTCGTCCTCGTGGAGGTTGACGTGGGCGTTGTGGTACTCCCCGTCGTCGCCTTTGGCGCCACTCGGGCTGAGCGTCTTCTTGCGAACCATCGCGAAGTGTCTACGTTGCCTTTCGCCGCACACCGTACTTAAGTTCTTCCGACCGCCCGAGTTCCCTCCCGCTGGCGGCGACTGGCCGGATACGGGCGGTCGGCGCCGCGGTCTCGGACCGTCGCTCTCCCCGAACCAGCGGAACTCGTACATAAATCTACCGGCAAAATCGGCGATATATTTATCACCCGGCCTTGTGTTCCCATAGCATGGAGCAAAACCATGGTACGTGAGGACGGCAAGCGCAACTTCGCGCTCCGAGAGTCCGGCGACGAGACGAGCGTCTTCAGCGGGAACACCCCACGGCAGGCCGCACTGAAGGCGGCTCGCCGCATCGAAGACGTCGCCGACAGTGAACAGGACGCCGACCGCAAGGAGCTCCGGCTCCGCGAGAAGGGCACCGACAAGGTCCACATCTACGAAGCGTGGGCGTGGGAGGAGGAGGCGCCCGGCGACAAACCCGACTGGATGCCCGGCGAGATCACGAAGGCGAACGTCTCCAAGGAAGGCATCAAACACATCGAAGACTGACGCCGCCCGGCACGACTGCTGCTAAACTTTTTGTTCGCGTGCGCGACGCGTAACGGCTTAGTCGCTCCCGCCAGTAGCGACTCCCGCGTGGGCACCACTCGGCCCGACCGCACGCACCTGCGCGGGACGACCGGTCGACCTCCACCCACGCGGCATTTTCGCGCCCAGTCCTCGGTACGCCGTCACGTGGTTTTCTGGCATGTGGTGGCGTGTCGAACCGTCTCCGGTTCGATGGGGTTTTACGTAACCCGGCACTCGGATGGGATGCGAACGACGTGAGGTGGCTCGGTGACCCCGACGCCACTGATTGACGCCTCGACGCCCCCGCGTCGAACCCCTCGCCTTCGGCGAGTCTGGTTCGACGCCCTTAAGTGATACCGGGCGCTTCGGAAGAATGCGAACGACGATGAAGTCACTCGGGTTTCCCGGGTGACTGACGCACGCTTCCGACGCCCGCTCCGTGCTCGATCGGGCTCTCACGAGTCCGGTTCGATGCCCTTAAGTAATAACGGGGGATACGAGGTAATGCGTACGATGATGAGGTCGTCCGGGTCTCTCCGGACGACTGATGCATTACCTCGGTCCCGTTTCGGGGTTCGGACTCGCTCTCACGAGCGCGGTTCGATGCCCTTAAGTAATAACGGGGCGTCGGAGGAAATGCGAACGTCGTCTCGGACCGAGCGAAGTCCGATGGGTTTATGACCCGTCGTGGACTACGTTCAGGTCCGAAGGAATGAGGATTCCACCCCTGCGGTCCGCCGTACAGATGGAATCTGATGTTAGCCTTGATGGTTTGGTGACATCCAACTGGCCACGGCGCTTTGTCGTGGCTATGAGGAACACTTTGTGTTCCCGCCAAACCAGGACTTTTAGTTCTGGTCGCTGGGGCTTGACCCCAGCAAAATTCCGGTTGATCCTGCCGGAGGCCATTGCTATCGGAGTCCGATTTAGCCATGCTAGTTGTGCGGGTTTAGACCCGCAGCGGAAAGCTCAGTAACACGTGGCCAAACTACCCTGTGGATGGGAACAATCTCGGGAAACTGAGGCTAATTCCCAATAACGCTCCGCCCCTGGAACGGGCGGAGCTGGAAACGCTACGGCGCCACAGGATGTGGCTGCGGTCGATTAGGTAGACGGTGGGGTAACGGCCCACCGTGCCAATAATCGGTACGGGTTGTGAGAGCAAGAGCCCGGAGACGGAATCTGAGACAAGATTCCGGGCCCTACGGGGCGCAGCAGGCGCGAAACCTTTACACTGTACGCAAGTGCGATAAGGGGACTCCGAGTGTGAAGGCATAGAGCCTTCACTTTTGTACACCGTAAGGTGGTGTACGAATAAGGGCTGGGCAAGACCGGTGCCAGCCGCCGCGGTAATACCGGCAGCCCGAGTGATGGCCGATATTATTGGGCCTAAAGCGTCCGTAGCTGGCCGGACAAGTCCGTTGGGAAATCTGTTCGCTTAACGAGCAGGCGTCCAGCGGAAACTGTTCGGCTTGGGACCGGAAGACCTGAGGGGTACGTCCGGGGTAGGAGTGAAATCCCGTAATCCTGGACGGACCACCGGTGGCGAAAGCGCCTCAGGAGGACGGATCCGACAGTGAGGGACGAAAGCTAGGGTCTCGAACCGGATTAGATACCCGGGTAGTCCTAGCTGTAAACGATGCCCGCTAGGTGTGGCGCAGGCTACGAGCCTGCGCTGTGCCGTAGGGAAGCCGAGAAGCGGGCCGCCTGGGAAGTACGTCTGCAAGGATGAAACTTAAAGGAATTGGCGGGGGAGCACTACAACCGGAGGAGCCTGCGGTTTAATTGGACTCAACGCCGGACATCTCACCAGCTCCGACAGTAGTAATGACGGTCAGGTTGATGACCTTACCCGACGCTACTGAGAGGAGGTGCATGGCCGCCGTCAGCTCGTACCGTGAGGCGTCCTGTTAAGTCAGGCAACGAGCGAGACCCGCACTCCTAATTGCCAGCAGTACCCTTTGGGTAGCTGGGTACATTAGGTGGACTGCCGCTGCCAAAGCGGAGGAAGGAACGGGCAACGGTAGGTCAGTATGCCCCGAATGAGCTGGGCAACACGCGGGCTACAATGGTCGAGACAATGGGATGCAACTCCGAGAGGAGGCGCTAATCTCCTAAACTCGATCGTAGTTCGGATTGAGGGCTGAAACTCGCCCTCATGAAGCTGGATTCGGTAGTAATCGCGTGTCAGAAGCGCGCGGTGAATACGTCCCTGCTCCTTGCACACACCGCCCGTCAAAGCACCCGAGTGGGGTTCGGATGAGGCCGGCATGCGCCGGTCGAATCTGGGCTCCGCAAGGGGGCTTAAGTCGTAACAAGGTAGCCGTAGGGGAATCTGCGGCTGGATCACCTCCTAACGATCGGGACCGGGGCGTAGCCCCGGCCCACCTTTCGACGACGCCGTGACCAGTTGGACACCTACAAACCATCAAGGCTAACGCAACCTCCTCCCGATTCGGGAGGTGGGCCCATAGCTCAGTGGTAGAGTGCCTCCTTTGCAAGGAGGATGCCCTGGGTTCGAATCCCAGTGGGTCCATCCCGTCCGGGATTCACCGCGAACCGTGTCCCTTAAGTGGGACACGGCGCAACGATGAATCCCGACGAAGACTGATGCACCACCCCGCGAAAGTGCGGGTGGGAAGGGTCTATGTACGCTCCTCGTTCACCACGAGGACGTACGATGACGACCGTGTGTAAGTGCAATCCAGGCGCTCACTGGACTCGACCACCGTGGTCGAGTACCGACTGTTGGTCACATCCGTGACTCAACAGCGCTCACCCACAGTGGTGAGCATCGTCGACTGTTCTACAGTCGACATTCATCGTCGTTGGCTTCACCGCCAACAACCCTCGACCACTTCGTGTGGTTGAGTACCATCGTCAGCTGCTCTGCAGCTGACATCCAACGTGGCTACTGTGCCACCTGGTGGATAGCTCGGCTCGGATGCCGACGAAGGACGTGCCAAGCTGCGATAAGCCTGAGGGAGCCGCACGGAGGCGAAGAACTCAGGATCTCCTAATGGGAATCCCCACCGCAATTGCTGCGCGCAATGGGGAACGGCCGGAATTGAAACATCTCAGTACGGCCAGGAAGAGAAACCGAATGGGACGCCGTTAGTAATGGCGAATGAACGCGGCCCAGTCCAAACCGAAGCCTTCTGGGCAATGTGGTGTTCGGACTGGCATGCATCGACTGAACGTTCGCGCGAAGTCTCCTGAAACGGAGCGCGATACAGGGTGACAGCCCCGTACCGCGGACAAGTAAGTCGTGAGCCAGCTCCAGAGTAGCGGGGGTCGGAAATCCCTCGTGAAGATGGCAGGCATCGACTGCCAAGACTAAGTACTCTCCGAGACCGATAGTGAACAAGTAGTGTGAACGAACGCTGAAAAGCACCCCACAAAGGGGGGTGAAATAGGGCTTGAAATCAGGTGGCGATGGAGCGACGGGGCATAAAAGGCCTCACTGGGAACGAGTCAGGCGCGAGCCTGTAGTAGGACCTGTGGGGAGCCGATGTTCCGTCGTACGTTTTGAAAAACGAGCCAGGGAGTGTGTCTGTCTGACGAGTCTAACCGGAGCATCCGGGGAGGCGTAGGGAAACCGACATGGCCGCAGCGCTTTGCGCGAGGGCCGCCGTCTTCAAGGGCGGGGAGTCAAACGGACACGACCCGAAACCAGATGATCTACGCGTGGGCAAGATGAAGCATGGCGAAAGCCATGTGGAGGTCTGTTAGGGTTGGTGTCTTTCAATACCCTCCCGTGACCTACGTGTAGGGGTGAAAGGCCCATCGAATCTGGCAACAGCTGGTTCCAACCGAAACATGTCGAAGCATGACCTCTGCCGAGGTAGTTCGTGGGGTAGAGCTACCGATTGGAGGGTCCAACTCCGAGAGGAGTTGGCCCTCCTGTCGAACTCCGAACCTACGAACGCCGTCGACGCAGGGAATCCGGTGTGCGGGGTAAGCCTGTGCACCGTGAGGGAGACAACCCAGAGTTAGGTTAAGGTCCCAAAGTGTGAGCTAAGTGCGATTGAAGGTGGTCCCGAGCCCTAGACAGCCGGGAGGTGAGCTTAGAAGCAGCTACCCTCCAAGAAAAGCGTAACAGCTTACCGGCCGAGGTTCGGGGCGCCCAAAATGATCGGGGCTCAAGTTCACCACCGAGACCTAACGGCACGCGTGACAGCGTGATCCAGTAGGTTGGCACTCTGTTCGGGCGGAAGCTCGGGTGAGAACTCGAGTGGACCGAATGGGGAAGAAAATCCTGGCCATAGTAGCAGCGTTAGTCGGGTTAGAACCCCGACGACCGAGAAGAGCAAGGGTTCCTCGGCAATGCTAATCAGCCGAGGGTTAGCCGGTCCTAAGTCCCGTCGTAATTCGAGCGGGACAAAAGGGAAACGGGTTAATATTCCCGTGCCATCGTGCAGTGAAAGTCGACGCCTCGGAGTAGCTCGAGCCGGGCCATCGCCCGGTCGAACCGTCCAAGTCCGTGGAAGCCGTAATGGCAGGAAGCGGACGAACGGCGGGATAGGGAAACTCGAGTCAATCTGGGGCCCGTGAAAAGACGAGCACGATGTCCGTACCAAGATCCGACACAGGTGCTCTGGCAGCGAAAGCCTAGGTCTGTCGGGAACAACCGACGTTAGGGAATTCGGCAAGTTAGTCCCGTAAGTTCGCGATAAGGGATGCCTGCCCAGTGATTGGGCAGGTCGCAGTGTCTCGGAGGCTCCGACTGTCTAATAACAACATAGGTGACCGCAAATCCGCAAGGACGCGTACGGTCACTGAATCCTGCCCAGTGCGGGTATCTGAACACCCAGTACAATGGGGCGAAGGACCCGTTAACGGCGGGGGTAACTATGACCCTCTTAAGGTAGCGTAGTACCTTGCCGCTTCAGTAGCGGCTTGCATGAATGGATCAACGAGAGCCTCACTGTCCCAACGTTGGGCCCGGTGAACTGTACGTTCCAGTGCGGAGTCTGGAGACCCCCAAGGGGAAGCGAAGACCCTATAGAGCTTTACTGCAGGCTGTCGCTGGGACACGGTCGCTGATGTGCAGGGTAGGTAGGAGACGTTACACAGGTACATGCGCTAGCATGCCACCGAGTCAGCCATGAAACACTACCCGTCAGTGACTGTGACCCTCACTCCGGGAGGAGGACACCGGTAGCCGGGCAGTTTGACTGGGGCGGTACGCGCTCGAAAAGATATCGAGCGCGCCCTAAGGCTACCTCATCCGGGTCGGAGACCCGGAGAAGAGCGCAAGAGCAAAAGGTAGTCTGACAGTGTCCTACACAACGAGGGACGCTGAGGCGAAAGCCTGGTCTAGCGAACCAATGAGCCTGCTTGATGCGGGCCATTGCTGACAGAAAAGCTACCTTAGGGATAACAGAGTCGTCACTCGCAAGAGCACATATCGACCGAGTGGCTTGCTACCTCGATGTCGGTTCCCTCCATCCTGCCCGTGCAGAAGCGGGCAAGGGTGAGGTTGTTCGCCTATTAAAGGAGGTCGTGAGCTGGGTTTAGACCGTCGTGAGACAGGTCGGCTGCTATCTATTGGGGGTGTTTTGGTGATTGACAGGAACGTTCATATAGTACGAGAGGAACTATGAACGGGTGCCACTGGTGTATCGGTTGTCCGAGAGGGCAAGTGCCGAGCAGCTACGCACCACGGGGTAAGAGCTGAATGCATCTAAGCTCGAAACCCACCTGGAAAAGAATCACCGTTGAGGTCACTCGTAGAAGACGAGTTCGATAGACTCGGGGTGTACGCGTCAAGGCAACGAGACGTTCAGCCCGCGAGCACTAACAGACCGATGCCACACACTCATGCACTTAACCACATACGTGGTCGAGTCCAGGCGTTAACTGGATTGCACTTACACACGGACGTTCGCCGATACTGGCGTCCCGGACTTCCGTCCGGGGACAACGGTTCGATTCCGTTGGTCGGTATTAAGGCGGCCATAGCGGCGGGGCAACTCCCGTACCCATCCCGAACACGGAAGATAAGCCCGCCTGCGTTCCGGTCAGTACTGGAGTGCGCGAGCCTCTGGGAAATCCGGTTCGCCGCCTGCCAATCATACTTCATTCAGCCTCGAACAGCAGCTGTGCTGTTCGGGGCTTTTCGCATTTGTAGCGCGGAGTGGCGACGCTCCGGACCGCTACGTTTAAGCGAGCGAGCGCAGTACCACCAGACGGTGCCAAGGTGGCAGAGTTCGGCCTAACGCGGCGGCCTGCAGAGCCGCTCATCGCCGGTTCAAATCCGGCCCTTGGCTTTTTTGCGCGCGCTGCGGCCCGCTAATCCGCAGCCTCGTCGCCGCCTGCGACACGCGACGGGAAAGTAACGATTATACGACGCCCTCCCCACGCTTCGAGTATGCAACGACGTGCTGCGGCGGTGTCTGTCGTGGTCTTCCTTCTGCTGGCGGCCGGCGCGTACACGTTCATCGGCGCCGCCCAGCAGCCCGACGTGACACTCGAGGACCCTGATCACACGCTCTCCGCGAGCGAGACGCTGACGGTGGCGGGGACGTCGTACAGCTTCACGGAGGTCTCGGACGGCTCGGCGACCGCGGAGTGGACCAACGAGTCCGCGCGGTACACGGAGACGTGGGAGGCCGACGACACCGTGGTCTACGAGGGCGACAACTACTCGGTCGCGATCCCGAACCAGACGGACCCGAGTGAGTTCGAGCTCCGCGAGGTCCAGACGGTCGAATGGCCGACCGTCGAGCAGAACGGCACCACGTACGTCATCGTCGAGGAGGACGGCGAGCGCCGCCTCGTCGAGCGCGACGAGTACCTCCCCGAGCCCGTGGTCCACGAGTTCTCGGAGGGCGACGCGATCGAGCGCCCGGACAACGACAACGAGACGGTCGTCGCCTCGGTCACCAACACCTCGGTGACTATCGAGTGGTTCGCGCCGCGGACGAACGAGCTCAGCTTCGCCGAGGGCGAGAACACCACGCTCGGTGACACGGCGTACCTCGCGCACTTCGAACAGCAGGGCGGGGAGTCGGTCCTCCAGCTGACGACCGACTACCAGGACTACAACTCGGACGTCGCGGCGCAGTCGACGTTCCACGAGCGCATGAACGGCCTCTGGGGCATCGTCATCCTGAGCTCGCTGGCCGCGGCGCTGCTCGTGATGCTGGCGTTCATGCCGTCGCGGTACTGACGCCACCGGGGCGTTCCGTCACCGTTAACGTGTTCGGCGGCGAGGCGTCGTGCATGCAACAGCCATTCGCTGACACGCTCGACGTCTACGGCGTCCTCGTCGGCGCGTTCGTCGCGCTCGTCGGTATCGGGACGCTCGTCGGTATGCCGTGGCAGTACACGAACAGCGGCGTCGTCACCGTCCTGCAGGTCCTCGGCGCGCTCGGCGCCGTCGGCGTCGGGGTCGGGCTCGCCTGGCTCGCACACACGCAAGCGTAGCACGTTCCTCGTTCTCAACGTCCCCCAGTGGCGACGCCGTACTGACTCGGCCGACGGCAGAATACGGGCCGAGAGGGAGTGCTGCGGGGGATTTGAACCAGAGGAAGACGTTCCTGCTCACCTCGCTTCGCTCGGCTGCGTGGGCTGCGACTTCCGGGGTTCGAATCCCTCCACCCGATTCGTCGCTCGCGTTCGCTCGCGACGGAGTACGGGCCGAGAGGGATTTGAACCCTCGACCGTCTGGTTAAAAGCCAGACGCTCTGCCGGACTGAGCTATCGGCCCTCGATTTCACGTCGGGCAGCGCGACGTTAAACGTTTACCATCCAGCGAAACCCTTACGCGGCCGTCGGCGAACCCGTTGGTATGCAGCGCGTACGCGAGTTCGCGTCCGAACTGGTCGCCTTCGAGTCGACGGACGCGAACGAGGCGCCGGTGGCGGCGTGGTTCTCGGCGAAGCTGGCGGAGTTGGGCTTCGAGACGTACGAGTGGGACGTGGACGCGGAGTTGCTCGCGGGCCACCGGTCGTTCCCGGACGACCCGGCGGAGATCCGGGCGGCCGACCGGCGCAGCGTCGGTGGCGTCCTCGAACTCGGCGACCCGGACGCGGGGCCGACGCTCGTGTTGAACGGCCACCTCGACGTGGTGCCGGCGGACGAGGCGGTGTGGTCGTCGCAGCCGTTCGAAGCGCGGTGGCGCGGCGACGAACTGACGGCGCGGGGCGCGGCGGACATGAAGGCCGGGCTCGCGGCGTGCGTGTTCGCGGCGCTCGCGCTCGCGGAGCGTGACGTCGACGGCCGGGTCGTCGTCGAGGGCGTGGTCGGCGAGGAGGCGGGCGGCCTCGGCGCGGCGACCGCGGCGCTGGACAACCCCTACCCGTTCGAGCGGGACGCCGCGATTATCGCGGAGCCGACCGCACTCACGCCCGTGGTCGCCTCGGAGGGGAGTCTGATGAAGCGCCTGCGGCTGACCGGCCGGTCGTCGCACGCGGCGACGCCGTGGCGCGGCGAGTCCGTGCTCCCGCACTTCGACCGGGTCCGGGACGCGTTCGCGGAGCTCGCCGCGGAGCGCGAGCGGGCAGTCACCCACCCGCTGTACGAGGAGTACCCGACGAAGTGGCCCGTGGTCTGCGGGACGGTCGAAGCGGGCGAGTGGGCGTCGACGGTGCCGGCGTCGCTGACCACGGAGTGGCGCATCGGCGTCGCGCCCGGGGAGACCGTCGCCGAAGTGGAGGCGGCGTTCGACGAGCGGCTCGCCGAGGTGGTCGCGGACAGCGAGTGGCTCGCCGACCACCCGCCCGAGTTCGAGCGGTTCTCCGTCCAGTTCGAGGCGTCCGAGATCCCGCCCGACGAGCCGGTCGTGCGAGCCGTCCAGTCGGGGATGCGCGCGAACGACCTCGCGGAGACCGAGCCCCGGGGCGTGACCTACGGCGCGGACGCGCGCCACTACGTCGAGGCGGGGATTCCCGCGGTGCTGTTCGGGCCGGGGAGCATCGAGCAGGCGCACTTCCCGGACGAGACCATCGACTTCCGGGAGGTCGAGACCGCGGTGGACGCGCTCGCGGACGCGGGCGAGGCGTTCCTCGCCGAGAACTACAGGTAGTCGCGGAGCGCCTCGGCGACGACGTCGTCGGCGTCGCGGTCGGAGACGGTGGCGTGTCGCCGGAGGTCCCGGTACACCGGTGACGGGAGCGTGACCGTGAGTTCGCCGGGGGTGACGCCGAGTTCTTCGAGGACGTCGTCGAGCGCGTCGCCCTCGTTGACGGCGCTGGCGGCCTGCCGGACGTCCCGGACGGTGAGGTCGTTGTCGACGACGGCCCACGCGAGGAGGTAGCGGTCGTCGCCGCCGACGCGCGCGATGTGTTTCGCGGCGGTCGGCGGGATGTGGCCGGCGGCGACGTGCTCGCGGACGGCCGCGGGAGGTCGTGGACGCGCGCCCACTTCCGGATGAAGGAGACGCCGACGTCGCCGTCCGCGCGCTCGGCGGCGGCCTTGTAGGAGTTCTCCGCGCGGACGAGCGCGGCGCAGGCGGCGGCGCCGCGGAGCATGTAGAGGTGGCTGTCGCCGAGCTCGTTGCGCGCGAACGCGCCGACGGTGTCGGCGGCTTCCGCGACGCTGTCGGGGTCGTCGGGGTCGAACGAGACGGCTTCGCGGGCGTGCTCGCCGGTGACGCGTTCGTCGCCGCGGACGACCGGCTCGCCGACGGGCGACTCGCGGTCCGTCGGCGGGAGCCGCTCCTCGTCAGTCATGCCATCGAGTAACGGGGTCGCGCGTAAAACACCTACTCCTCGTCGTCGTGGTTCTCCCGGCGCTCCGAGAGGTGCTCCCAGATCTCCGTGCAGCCGGCGCCGGGTTCGACGTCGGCGAGGTGGTCGTCGTCGCGCTGCTCGTCGCGGTCGGCGTCGCGTTCGGCGTGTTGGTTCACTCGCCGTCCACCTCCGCTGCGAACAGCTCGGGTGCGGCGTCGGCGGACGCGTGTTGGCGGTTGCCGCGCGTACGGGTGTGCATACGCCACGGTAGGGAGCGCACACGGATAACTGTCGCTTCGCGCGCAACGCCCGCCAGCGCTGACCGGTACCAGAGAGTCTTGACGGTAGTGGTGACGACAGGCAGGCGTTACCAGCGCCGACGGGAGTACACGGCTGGCCGACCGAGGGGGAGTATGGCGACGCGACTCCGGCTGCTCGACGACGCCGCGTGGGTGAGCGTGAACGACGAGCGCGCGGTGGGGACCAGCGAGGTGTGGCCGGTCGCGGAGACGTTCTGTTCGTGCGAGCTCGCGTGGCTCGTCGTGGAAGCGTTCGTCGACGTGGGCGTGAACGGCCGGCGGGTGGAGGCGCGGCCGCACGGCCACTGCCTGAACTGCGGGGAGTCCGGCACGGCGCCGTGGCTCCCGGTGGGGAAGGTGACCGACGACGGCTTCCGGCTGGTCGAAGGTGTTCGGCGATAGCGGTAAGAGTCTCCGCTACCGGACGGCCGCGGGGAACCTTGACGGCAAGCACGCTTTGGTAAGGGAGGGAGCCGAGTATGTGTCTACATGCCCACGGACGTCGAGCAGTGGAAGGACGAGGTCTACGGTAACGAGATCCGGGAGCATCTCTTCCGGTTCGCCGAGGAGGGCTGGGACGCCATCCCCGAGGAGGAAGAGGACGCGTGGTTCGAGCGCTTCAAGTGGTGGGGGCTGTACCACCAGCGGAAGGGCCAGGAGAGCTACTTCATGATGCGCATCGGGACGCCGAACGGCGTCCTCGAGCCCGGCCAGCTCCGCACGGTCGCGGAGGTCGCCGACGAGTACGCCCGCGGCCCGGTCGACAACCCCGAGTTCGGCGCGGCGTACTGCGACTGGACGACCCGCCAGTCCATCCAGCTCCACTGGATCAAACTGGAGGACGTCCCGGACATCTTCGAGAAGCTCGAATCGAACGGCCTCACGACCCAGCAGGCCTGCGGTGACTCGTGGCGGAACATCGTCGGCTGTCCGGTCGCCGGCAAGGACACCCACGAGCACGTCGACGCGTGGCCGGTCGCCGAGGAGCTCCACGAGACGTTCAAGGGCAACGACGACTACTCGAACCTCCCGCGGAAGTGGAAGGTCTCGGTGACGGGCTGCGACCAGGGCTGCGGGCAGGGCGACATCAACGACCTCGCGTTCGAGCCCGCGGAGAAGGACGGCGAACTCGGCTTCAACGTCCGCATCGGCGGCGGCCTCGCGCGCAAGGAGCCGCGGTTCGCTCGCGACGTCGACATCTGGGTGCCCGAGGAGAAGGTCACCGACATCGCGGGCGCCGCGACCGAGCTGTTCCACGACCACGGCGATCGCGAGGACCGCTACAACGCCCGCATCAAGTTCCTCGTCGACGAGTGGGGCGCCGACAAGGTCCGTCGCGTCCTCCAGGAGGACTACGTCGACTGGGAGCTGGAGAGCGCGGGCGACGACCTCCGCGACCAGTACACGTACAACGCCGGCGGCCACGAGCACGGCGACCACGTCGGCGTGCACGAGCAGCCCGACGGCAACTACTACGTCGGCCTGAACGTCCTCGTCGGCCGGCAGGGCGTCGACGACGTCTACGAGCTCGCCGACCTCGCCGACGAGTACGGCAGCGGCGAGGTCCGGCTCACGCAGCGCCAGAACGTCATCGTGACGGACATCCCCGAGGAGGACCTCGACGACTTCCTCGCGGCGGACCTCCTCGATGACTACTCGCCGGACCCCCACCCGTTCATGCGGGGCTCCATCGCGTGCACCGGCACCGAGTACTGCTCGCTGTCCATCGTGGAGACGAAGAACCGCCAGGTGCGGTACGCGCGCTGGCTGAAGGAGAACGTCGACGTCCCGGACGGCGTCACCGACTTCCACATCCACCTCTCGGGCTGCACCGCCTCCTGCGCGCAGCCCCAGATTGCGGACGTCAGCCTCCGCGGGATGAAGACCCGCAAGGACGGCGAGCCCGTGGAAGCGCTCGACGTCGGCCTCGGCGGCGGCCTCGGCGAGAACCCCCAGTTCGCGGAGTGGGTGGAGATGCGCGTGCCCGCCGACGAGGTGCCGGGGTACATCCAGAACTTACTCGCGACCTACGAGGACGAGCGCGAGGGCGAGGAGACGTTCCGCGAGTTCATCCAGCGGCAGGACGAGGACGCCCTGCAGGCGCTCGCTGACCCCGAGGAGACCGACTACGAGGACCCGTACATGCACAACACGAAGATGACGTGGTACCCGTACGCCGACGAGGACGACATGGGCTCCAGCCCGGCGCCGACGAACGGCGACGGCGAACCCATCTCCGCGGACGACTAACTCTCCTCTCTTCTCTCTGCTGCCGCTGTCGAAACACCCACGGGGCTGTCCCGCGTTCGCCCCTCATGGCCGACCGCATCATCAAGGTCAACGCGTACACGACGTTCAACCTCCTCGACGGCGAGGCCGAGGGCCACGGGTGGACGGAGGAAGCCCTCGCCGTGTTGAACGTCACGACCGACGACGGCGACGTGCTCCTCGAGCTCGAACTGGACAACACGGACACCGAGCGCGTGCCCGCGCACGCAGAGCGCGCGACCCTCTCGCCGGACGAGGCCCGCGAGCTCGCCGACGCCCTCGAGTCGTACGCCGACCGCGCGGAGAGCGACGAGTAGCTACACCGTGAGCGTCGGCCCGCGCTCGGGCGCGCTGGCGTCGAAGCCGTCCGCGCGCAGCTGGTCGGCGAACCACTCGCAGCGGTCGCCGTGGTTGACGAGCACCTCGGCGCCCCGGTAGTCCTCGAGGAAGTCGAGCAGCCCCTCGCGGTCGGCGTGCGCGGAGAAGTCGTAGCTGTTGACGCGCGCGGCGACCCGGCGGTGGCGGCCGCCGAGTTTCGCGCTCCCCGTGTCCAGTAGCTCGCGCCCGGGCGTCCCCTCGACCTGGTAGCCGGTGAGCGCGAGTTCGTTCTGGGGGTTGCCCGCGATTGCGGGGACGTACGTCATCGCGGGGCCGCCCGAGAGCATCCCCGCGGTGGTGACGATGGCCGTCGGCTTCTCGGCGATGCGCTCGCGCTGGCCGTTCCGCGTCGACTTGTCGAGGAAGCGCGCGTGCCCGCGAGCCCGCTGGAAGGCGTCGGCGTCCCGGAGGAACTCGTCGGTCTCCGCGAACCGCTCGGTGACGGCGACGCCCATCCCGTCGACGTAACACGGGACGTCGTGGGCGGCACACACCATGAACAGCTCCTGCGTGCGCCCGACCGCGAACGCGGGGACGACGGCGGTGCCGCCGCCGCGAATCGTCTCTTCGACCGACGCCGCGAACCGCTCCTCGATGCCGGCGCGGTCCTCGCGAGTGACGTCCGCGTACGTCGCCTCCGTGATTACGACGTCCGCGTCCGGGCGCGCGGTCGTCCCCGCGAGCAGGCGCTGGTCCTCGGTGTTGAAGTCCGCGGTGTACAGCAGGCGCGTATCTCCGTCGTCCACTAGGACGTGTGCGCTCCCGGGGATGTGGCCGGCGTCGTAGAACGTCACCTCGTAGCCGGCGGCCTCGAAGGACTCCCGGTAGCCGTGCGTCACGGAGACTTCGCCGAGTGCGGCCACCTCCGCGCGCGTGAACGGGCAGTCGTAGCGGCCGCCGCGCTCGCCGCCGCCCTGCAGTTTGAGCGTGTCCTGCGCGAGCAGGCGCGTGAGGTCCCGGGTGGGGGGCGTCCAGTGAATCGGCGGCCGGCGGGTGCCGGCGACGAGCGCGGGGACGGCGCCGGCGTGGTCGAGGTGGCCGTGGCTCACGACGACCGCGTCCGGCTCGACGTCCGCGGGGTAGCCCGGTGGCGTTCCGGGCTTCATCCCGTAGTCGAGCAGCAGCGAGTCGTCGACGAGAACCGCGCTCCGCCCGACCTCGCGGGCGCCGCCGAGGAACCGCACGTCCATACCCGCGATTGGCGAGCGCGGCGTTTGGGTCCGTCGGTCCGCCCCGCGAACCCAGCCGCCACCCCCGAATGTGGGGAGTTAGCATTCGACTCGAAACTGCCCGCCCTAACCCCTGCCGCGAACGTGTTCGGCTCCGTTCCCGGCTCGTAGTACTGTGGTCTCCGGTTTACGTGTGTCTGGCGCCGACCGACCACGTGAGACAACATGGACGAACACTACTCCCGAAGACGGTTCCTCGCAAGCACTGGCGTCGCCGGCGTCGCGGCGCTCGCCGGCTGTACCGCACCGGCCCGGCAGGGCGAGAGCGTGACGGAGACGACCCCCAGCCAGCAGGCCTCCCAGTCGACGCTCCCGACGACCAGCCCGCCCGAGGTCGTCGACGCGACCGAACAGGGCAACCAAGTGACGCTGAAGAGCGTGCCCGCCGTCCACCACGCCCACCCGCTCGAGTCGATGGGCGGCCCCGTGGAACTCCCGCGCGTGTGGGCGTTCGCGACCGAGGACGGTGACCCGAGCGTCCCCGGCCCCATCGTCCGCACCGAGGAAGGCGAGGACATCGAAGTCACCCTCGACAACACCGAGGGCAAGCGCCCCCACACCCTGCACTTCCACGGCACGCAGAAGGCGTGGGAGGACGACGGCGTCCCGACCACGACGGGCATCCGCGTCGACCCCGGCGAGAAACACACGTACACGATTCCCGCGAACGTCCCCGGCACGCACGTCTACCACTGCCACTACCAGACCCACCGGCACATCGACATGGGGATGTACGGCATCTTCCGCGTCGACCCCGAGGGCTACGAGCCCGCGGACAAGGAGTACTTCATGACGGTCAAGGACTGGGACTCCCGGCTCAACCGGAAGATGGCCGGCGAGGACGTCTCCTACAGCCCCCGCACGCGCAGCCCGGACGTGTTCACGGTCAACGGGAAGGCCGCGCCGCGCACCCTCCACCCCGAGGACGGCTCGCCCATCATCGTCGACGAGGGCGACACGGTGCGCATCCACTTCGTCAACGGCGGCTACATGAACCACCCGCTGCACCTCCACAACCACCGCTTCCGGCGCATCGAGAAGGACGGCGGGCAGATTCCCGAGGCCGCCCAGCACGAGATGGACATCACGAACATCGCGCCCGCCGAGCGCCACACCATCGAGTTCGAGGCCGACGCCGAGCCCGGCATCTACCTGATGCACTGTCACAAGGTCAACCACGTGATGAACGGCTCGTACTACCCCGGCGGCATGCTCTCCGGCATCGTCTACCGGGACGCCATGGACACGGACATCTTCGCCCAACTGATGGAGTACGCGGGCTACGAAGCCTGACCCAGGACCATGACCACGCACGACACCCCCACGGTCACGAGGCGCAACGTGCTGAAGACGACGGCTGCCGCGGGCGCCGCGGCGGCCACCGGCGCGGCGTTCACCGGCGCCGCGGCCGCACAGGACGGCGGCCTCGAGTCGTGGTTCGAGGGCGTCGGCAACTACGACGGCGTCGTCGACGAGACCGGCAAGTCCGAGGTCACCGTCGAGGTCGGCGTCGATGCCAACGGCGGACCGTACGGCTTCGGCCCGGCGGCGATTCGCGTCGATCCCGGGACGACGGTGACGTGGGAGTGGGTCGAAGGCTCACACAACGTCGCGGCCGAGGACGGGAGCTTCGAGAGCGAGCTCACCGACGAGTCCGGGTTCACGTTCACGCAGACGTTCGACGAGGAGGGCGTCACCCGGTACGCGTGCACGCCGCACAAGACGATGGGCATGAAGGGCGCCGTCGTCGTCGGCGACGTCGACGTCGGCGCCTCGTCGTCCAGCGGCTCCGGCGAGCAGTCCGGCTCCGGCGGCGCCCAGGCGGTCGACTTCGACGGCTGGTTCGAGGGCGTCAGTAACTTCGACGGCGTCGTGGACGAGACCGGCCAGTCGCAGGTCACCGTGGAGGTCGGGACGGAGGCCAACGGCGGCCCGTACGGCTTCAGTCCCGCCGCGATTCGCGTCGACCCCGGCACCGAGGTCGTCTTCGAGTGGGTGAACGGCACCCACAACGTCGTCGCGGAGGACGGCAGCTACGAGAGCGAACTCACCAACGAGTCCGGGTTCACGTACTCCCGGACGTACGACAGCGAGGGCGTCTCGAAGTACTACTGCAACCCCCACAAGACGATGGGGATGAAAGGCGCCGTCGTCGTCGGCAGCGGCGGCGGTAGCAGCGGCGGCGGTGGCGGCGGCAGCGACTTCTCGACGTCCGACATCGGCGTGCTCGCGTTCGCGGGCGCGCTCGTCGGCGGCCTGCTGTCGCCGTTCGCGCTGCGCGCCACGAAGTCCTCGTCGTCGCCGTCGAACCGCTGACGGTAGCGGGAGCCACGAGCCATAAGTGGCTCCGCACAGACCGTCCGCGTACCATGGACGAAGTACTCGAAGTCGCCGAGCTCGCGACCGACGCCGGCGTCGAAGGCGTACTCGTCTGGGTGTTCCGACTGCTCGGCCTCGTGCTCGCGCTCGCGGGGCTCGGGCTGTGGCTGCTCGCGGACTTCTCGTTCCTCTGGATTCCCGCGGTGCTGCTCGTCCTCGGAATCCTGCTCGCCGTCGTCCCCGACCTCCTGCTGTCGCTGGTCGAACTCGCGGGCTGACGCTACTCGTTCTGAACCGTGCGCTCGGTGACGTAGACGGGATACCGGTCCTCGTGCGTGCGGCCGGCGAACTGAACCGTCGCGTCGACGCTGTGCGGGGTCGCCCGCGACACCTCGTGGCGCGACGCCGCCGGCTCCGAGAGCACCTCGCCGTCGCGCGAAAGGCGGGTGGTCAGCGAGACCACGATTCGAAAGCCGTCCTGCTCGCCGCGAGTACTGATGCCGACGGTCGGCGTCTCCTCGCCCGAGAGCCGTTCGTCCAGCAGCGAGCGGACGTACTCCGCGGCGACCGACGCGCCCTCGACGTGACCCCACTCTTCGAAGGGCTCGTAGTCGTACTCGACGACCTCGTCGCCGGCCATCGTCGCCGGGTACCGCACGGTGTCGTTCGACTCGACGTACCGGTAGTCGGCGTCCGTCACCGTGCGCTCGACGGTGGCCTCGGCGGCCCCGCCGCGAACCGGCTCGCGTTCGGTGGCCGTGGTCGTCGTGTCGGTCGCCGAGGCGTCCGTGGTCGTCACCGCGGGGTCGCTCGGCGCGGCGAGACAGCCCGCGACCGGGAGCGTGCCGGCGGCTACGAGGCCGAGGACGCGGCGTCTGGAGGGCATCGCGCGGACCGAGACGGGGAACCGATAAAAGTCTTCAGGGGCGGGCCGGCGCGGCTCGGATGCCGAACGGCGGGCCGACGGTCGAATACGGCGTTACTCGAACTTCTCGACGAGGTCCGCGTAGCGCGCGGCGGGCTCGTCCCAGTCGACGACTTCGAAGAAGTTGTCGACGAAGTCGCCGCGGTCGGGGCCGTAGTCGTAGTAGTAGGAGTGCTCCCAGACGTCGAGGGCCAGAATCGGGTGCGAGCCCCAGAGGGCGCCCTGGTCGTGTTTGTCGACGACGACGTTGCGGAGCTGCTCGGAGTGGCTGTCGTACACGAGGAGCGCCCAGCCGCCCGCGGCGGAGGCGGCCGCGCGGAACTCGCCCTCCCACGCTTCGTAGGAGCCGAAGTCCTCCTCGATGCGGGCTCGCAGGTCGCCCTCGGGCTCGTCGCCGCCCTCGGGGCTCATCGACTGCCAGAACAGGTCGTGGAGGATGTGGCCGGAGCCGTTGTGCGTGACGTTCCCGATGGCACCGGCGGAGGAGGAGAAGTCGCCGTCCTCGCGGTTGGCTTCGAGGGTTTCCTCGGCGGCGTTCCAGCCGTTGACGTAGCCCTGGTGGTGCGTGTCGTGATGCCACGTCAGCACCTGCTCGGAGACGTGCGGTTCGAGTGCGTCGTAGTCGTACGGCAGCGGCGGCAGTTCGTAGTCAGTCATTCCAGTTAACCCCAACGCGGCCCTGCCTCTTGGTGGTTTCCGGAAGCGCGTTTTAGTTGGAAGTCCAACTACTCGACGTGCTCGGCGTACGGCTCGCGGTCGGGGTAGCGGTCGCCGCGGTCCGGTAGCGGCACGACCACGACGTCGTCTGCGTCGAGGGTGCCCCGCTCGGCCAGCCGGTCGACCATCGCGACGGCGCCGCCCGAGGACGGCCCGACGAGGAACTCGCCGTTCACGCGGAGCTCCGACCGGACGAACCCCCGGGACCACTGCCCGGCGTCCCGAATCTCGGGTGCTGCGTCGGCGTGACGGCACCGGAGCCGGCGCACGTAGTCGTAGGCGGTGTCGGTGTCGACGTACTCGCGGCCGTCCAGCGCGTCGAACTCGTAGGTGTCGGGGACGAACGTCCCCGGGTCGTGCATGTGCTTCAGCCCCGCGATGTCGTGGTCGGTCGCGGGCGGCTCGTAGCCGTGGACGCGCACGCCGCGCGGCCGGAGCGCGTGGCTCACCCCGACGAGCGTGCCGCCCGTTCCGGCGCCCGCGACGAAGTGCGTCACCTCGCCGCCGGTCTGCCGCCAGATCTCGGGCCCGGTCGTGCCCGCGTGGACCGCGGGGTTCGCGGGGTTCTGGTACTGGTTCGGGTAGACGTACTCCTCGGGGCGCTCGGCCGCGAGGTCCCGGCAGCGCATCACGAACGCGTCGTAGCCCGCCTCGGCGTCCACGAACCGCAGTTCGGCGCCAGCGTCCCGGATGGCGTCGACCTTCCCGCCGCCGGCGTCGTCGGGCAGCACGATTTCGACGTCGTGGCCCATCGCGGCGCCGACGCGCGCGACCGCCGAGCCCGTGTTCCCGCTGGACGCCTCGAGTATCGTGCGGTCGCCGTCGAGGTCGCCGCGCGCGGCCGCCGCCTGCAGCATCGCCTGTCCGATGCGGGTCTTCACCGACCCGCCGCCGTGGTCGAGGGGCGCGAGGTTGAACCACTCGGCTTTCCCGTAGACGGTCGGGGCGACGCCGGCGTCGAGTTCCACCAGCGGCGTCCGTCCGACCTCGCTGCGGTCCACGTCGGCCATGTGCGGCGGTTCGGGGGACGCCGGCAAAAGCGGTTGGGCCGCGCGGAAGAACCCCGGGGGAATTGTTCGGGGTTTACGAGCGTTTTTGTCCCGGTGTTCGGTACACGTCAACATGGACTTCGGGTTGACCGACGAGCAGCAGGCGATACAGGAGGAGGTCCGGCGGTTCGCGGACAACGAGATTCGGCCGGTGGCCTCCGAGTACGACAACGAGGAAACGTACCCCTACGAGGTGATGGACGCGGCCGCGGACGCCGGCCTGCTCGGGCCGACCATCCCTCTCGACTACGGCGGCGCGGGCTACTCGCCCGTCGAGGCCGCGCTCATCACCGAGGAGCTGTTCGCCGCCGACCCCGGCATCGGGCTCTGCGTCTCCAGCGCCGGCTTCGGCGCCGAGTCCATCATCGAGTTCGGCACCGAGGACCAGAAGGAGCGCTGGCTGCCTGACGTCGCGTCCGGCGACGCCGTCATGGGGTCGGCAATCAGCGAACCCGACACGGGGTCGGACGTCTCCAGCGTCTCCACGCGCGCCGAGCGCGACGGCGACGAGTTCGTCCTCAACGGCAACAAGATGTGGATCACGAACGGCTCCGTCGGGGACTTCTTCGTCGTGCTCTGCGAGACCGACCCCGACGCGAGCGGCCGGTACAACGGCTTCAGCCAGATCGTCGTGGAGGCCGACCGGGACGGCTTCGAGGCCGAGAAGATCACGGGGAAGCTCGGGATTCGCGCCAGCGACACCGCGGAGCTGCGCTTCGACGACGTGCGCGTCCCCGAGGAGAACCTCGTCGGGACGGAGGGCGGGGGGTTCCTCCAGCTGATGCAGTTCTTCGACGAGACGCGCACGATGGTCGCCGCGCAGGGCGTCGGCATCGCGAAGGGCGCCGCCGAGCGCGCGCTCGACTACGCCCAGGAGCGCGAGCAGTTCGGCCGCCCCATCAGCGACTTCCAGGCCATCGAGCACAAGCTCGCGGAGATGCACACGCAGACGGAGGCCGCGCGCACGCTCACTCGGAAGTCCGCGTGGAGCGTCGAACACGAGGACGACCAGCTCACCGCGCTCGCGTCGATGGCCAAGGAGTTCGCCTCCCGGGTCGCCGTCGAGGTCGCCGACGAGGCCGTCCAGATTCACGGCGGCGCCGGCTACGTCGACGACTTCGACGTCGAGCGGTTCTACCGGGACGCCAAGATCACTCAGATCTACGAGGGGACGACCGAGATTCAGAAGAACATCATCGCGCGCGAGCTGCTCGAGTAGCGGCCCCGAACATCTTCGAGCGGCCGTACATCCGGGGCTGACGGGTCCGTCCCCAGGGTCTCGGAATCCGCCGTAGCCTTTTCCAGCAGCCACCTGAACCCCGCAACATGGACGTCACCAGGTCAACGCTCGCGAAGATACTCGCGGTCGTGTTCGTCCTGAACCTCGTCGTCATGGGCGCCGGTGCCGCCTACTCCTACCAGCACCAGCCCCCGATTCCCGACGAGATCGTCGGGCCGGACGGCGACGTGCTCGCCACCCACGAGTCGATTCAGGACGGCAAGGCCGTCTTCCAGTCGAACGCGCTGATGAACCACGGGTCGATTCTCGGCAACGGCGCGTACTTCGGCGCCGACTACACCGCCGACGCGCTCGAACTGAAGACCGAGTTCATGCGGGAGTACTACGCCGACGAGCGGTACGGCGAACCCTACGCCGACCTCTCCGCGGAAGCGCAGGCCGGCGTGGACAGCCGCGTGACCGCCGACCTCGACCGCTCGATGTCCGGCGACTCCGCCGACTACACCGCCGCCGAAGCGTACGCCCACGAGCAGGTCCGCGAGGTGTACGTCGAACGCTACCACGAGGGCGACGCCGAGCGCGGCATCCCCGAGGGGATGATCGGCTCCGCGGAGGACGCCCGCAAGTTCGCGGACTTCGCGATGTGGACGGCGCTGGTCTCCCACGCCGAGCGCCCCGGCACCGACCACAGCTACACGAACGACTGGCCGTACAACCCGCTCGCCGGCAACGAACCCACGGGCGCGACGATGGTGTGGAGCGCCATCTCGATGGTGTTGCTCGTCGGCGGCGCCGGCCTCGGCGTCTGGCTGTACAACAGCATCGAGCTCCCCGAGCCCTCCACGGAGGGCATCAAGGTCCCCGACCCCGCGGACGTCGACCTGCTCCCGAGCCAGCGCGCCGCCACCCGGTTCATACCGGTCGCGGCGCTGCTGTTCGTCGGCCAGGTGTTGCTCGGGGCGCTGCTCGCGCACTACTACGTCGAACGCGACGCGTTCTTCGGCATCGGGGAAGCGCTCGGCGTCGACGTCATCCAGTGGCTGCCGTTCGCGCTCGCGAAGACCTACCACCTCGACCTCGGCATCCTCTGGATCGCGACGATGTGGATCGGCGCCGGCCTCTTCCTCCCCGGCCTGCTGACCGGCCACGAGCCCGACAGACAGGTGCCCGCCATCAACGGCCTGCTCGGCACCCTGCTCCTCGTCGTCGTCGGCGGGTTCGTCGGCATCTACCTCGGGTCGAAGGGGTTCTTCGACGGCCCGCTGTGGTGGCTGCTCGGCAACGAGGGCCTCGAGTACGTCGAAGTCGGGCGCGTCTGGCAGGTCGGCCTCCTGCTCGGGTTCGCCATCTGGGCGTTCCTCGCGTACCGCGGCCTCAAGCCGCTGCTCGACCGCGAGCAGCGCTTCGGGCTCGCGCACATGATCCTGTACGCGGGCGGCTCCATCGGCCTGCTGTTCGTCGCGGGCATGCTGTACACGCCCGACTCGAACATCGTGATGACGGAGTTCTGGCGGTGGTGGGTCGTCCACATGTGGGTCGAGGGCGCCTTCGAGTTCTTCATCGTCGCCATCGTCGGCATCACCCTCGTCTCCATGGGCCTGCTGCGCAAGCGCTCCGCGGAGAAGGCCGTCGCCCTGCAGGTGTTGTTCGTGATGGGGAGCGGCGTCATCGGCGTCAGCCACCACTACTGGTGGATCGGTCAGCCCGACGTCTGGATTCCGTTCGGGAGCGTCTTCTCCACGCTCGAGCTCGTCCCGCTCATCCTCATCCTCTTCGAGGCGCTCGGGCAGTACCGCGCGCTCGCCGCCAGCGACGACACGTTCCACTACAAGCTCCCGTTCGCGTTCATCATCGCGTCCGGGGTGTGGAACTTCTTCGGCGCGGGCGTGCTCGGGTTCTTCATCAACCTCCCGCTCATCAACTACTACGAGCACGGCACCTACCTCACGGTCGCGCATGCCCACGCCGCGATGTTCGGCGCGTTCGGGCTGCTCGCGCTCGGCATGGCGACGTACATGCTGCGGCTCTCCGTCGACCCCGCGGAGTGGGTGGGCAAGCGCCTCTGGTGGGCGTTCTGGCTGTGGAACGCCGGCCTCGCCGTGATGGTCGGGCTCTCGCTGCTTCCCGTCGGCTTCCTCCAGCTGGAGGCCGCGTTCACCGAGGGGTACGCGGCCGCCCGCTCGCTGGCGTTCTACAACCGCGACCTCGTCCAGCTGCTGTTCTGGGCGCGGTTCCCCGGGGACACCATGCTCATCCTCGGCACCGTCGTCTTCGCCTACGACGTCGTGAAGAAGCGGTTCGTGCTCCGGGACGTCACGGAGGACGCCTCCACGGGTCCGGTCGCCTCCCGCGTGCTCGGTGACGACGACGACTGAGCACGCCTTCTCGGCCGATTCGCAACGCCTAAACCCGGCACGCGCGGACTACTCGACGCGTGCGAGGGTAGCCAAGCTCGGCCAACGGCGACGGACTCAAGATCCGTTCTCGTAGGAGTTCGAGGGTTCGAATCCCTTCCCTCGCATCGCCGGCGCCTCGTGCGCCGCGGGATGCGGGAAGTCCGCGAGGCGGACTTCCCTCGCAAAACTTCACTGCACGACGCCGCCCAGCGACGGCTCCGGGTCGACCGACGGGACTTTGGGGCGGCGGACCGCCACTCCGGGCATGGACGAGGACCGCGCGAGCGTCGCCGAGCGCGCCGCGCTCGCAGGCAGCGAGGTCGCCTACGAGGCGTTCCGCACCGGCATCGACGTGGAGACGAAGTCCGGGAAGACGGACGTCGTGACGCAGGCCGACCGGGACGCCCAGCGCCGCGTCATCGAGGTGATTCGGGAGACCCACCCCGAGGACGCCATCGTCGGCGAGGAGGAGGACGAACTGAAGGAGGTCCCTGAGACGGGCGCCGCGTGGATTATCGACCCCATCGACGGCACGAACAACTTCGTGCGGGACACCCAGATCTGGGCAACGTCCGTCGCCGCGGTGAAGGACGGCGAGACGGTCGCCGCCGCGAACGTGCTGCCCGCGCTCGGCGACAAGTACGTCGCCGGCGACGGCGACGCGACGCGGAACGGCGAGCCAGTCACGGTCAGCGAGAAGACCGACCCGGAGACGTTCGCCGTCGCGCCGACCATCTGGTGGGGGTTCGACGACCGCGACGAGTACGCCCGCGCCTGCGAGGCCGTCGTCACCCGGTTCGCGGACCTCCGGCGGTACGGCTGCGCGCAGGCCGTCCTCTCGATGGTCGCCAGCGGCCAGCTCGAGGGCGCGATTACGAACGTCCGCGTGAACGCGTGGGACTCCGTCGCGGGCGTCCACCTCGTGCGGCAGGCCGGCGGCGTCGTCACCGACGTCCACGGCGACCGCTGGGAACCCGTCTGCGAGGGCTTGGTGGCGTCGAACGGCGAAGCCCACGACGTCGTCCTCGACGCCGCGCAGGACATCGAGTAGCGCGTCGCGAAACTCGGGCGAGCAGTAAGCGTATTGGGCGCCTCGCCCGACTGTCCGCGTATGGAGCTAGACGAGACGGACCGCGAGATTCTGCGCGCGCTCCAGGCGGACGCCCGCAAGCCGTTCAGCGAGATCGCGCGCGAGATCGACATGTCCAGCGCGACCGTCCACGACCGCGTCAACCGCATGGAGGACGCCGGCGTCATCCGCGGCTACCACGCCGACGTCGACCCGAAGGCCGCCGGCCTCGGCACCTCCGCGGTCGTCGGCCTGCGCGTCGAACAGGGCCGCGAGCAGGACGCCCTCGACCGCCTCGCGGACATCGACGGCGTCCAGGAGATCCACCTCACGACCGGCGAGTGGGACATCGTGTTGCGGGTGTACGCCGAGGACACGGACACGCTCCGCGAGCTCATGTTCGAGGAGATCGCGGACGTCGACGGGTTCGCGCGCTCCCAGACGATGGTCGTCCTCGCCACGGAGTACGAGTCCCACGAGCTCCCGCTGTAGCCGCGCCCAGACCGCAACCGTAAAACCGCCACCGGCCGCCACTTCCAGTATGACGTTCCCCGAGACCGACCGCGAACGCGCGTGGACCGCGCTCGTCGCGGTCGCGGTCGCCGCCCTCGCCGCCGGGTCGCTGTTGTTCCCCGACACCGTCTACGGCGGCTTCGTCTGGCACTACTTCTGGGGCCCAGTCGTCGCCGACGCCAACGGCGCGCACTGCGCCGCGTGGAACGGCGGCGCCGTCGAACTCCTCTACGACGCCGGCGCCTGCTCGGCCGCCGCCGAGCCCGTCGCGTACCCCGGCTACACGCTCGTCTCCGAGGTCGGCTACGCGGTCACGCTGCTCGTCTCGCTGGTCGGCGTCACCTTCCTCCTCGACAACCTCGAAGTCGGCGAGGACCTCGACATGCTGTACGCCCTCTTCCCGTTCGTCCTGCTCGGCGGCGCGCTCCGCGTCGTCGAGGACGCCAACGACGCCGCCGCGGCCGCCCCGGGCGTCGAGCAGTTCCTCTCGTTCCCCGCGAACACGCTCATCATCAGCCCCATCATCTACTTCGTGATGTTCGCCATCACGCTCGTCGCGCTCGTCGCCTGCGTCGCGCTCGCGCGCCGCACCGACGCCGTCGACGGCTACCTCCGGCCGCTCGCGGGCGTCGGCACCGCCCTCCTCCTCGCGACGGTCGGCTTCCTCGTCTACCTCGCCGTGAGCACCGACTACGTCTCCCTGCTCCCGCAGTTCACGCTGCTCACGCTCCTGTTCGCCACGATAATCACCGCGGGCGTCTGGTACGTCGTCCGCCGCCGGCTCCCCGAGGTCGCCTCCGGCACGGAGTTCGCGGGCGCCGTCGTCCTCTGGGGGCACGCCGTCGACGGCGTCGCGAACGTCATCGGCCTCGACTGGGCGGACGAACTCGGCCTCCCGTACGACCTCGTCCCCAAGCACCCGGTCAACGCCGCGGTCGTCGACATCACGCAGGACGTCCTCCCCGCCTCCATCATCCACTACACGGGCGACGCGTGGCCGTTCCTCGTGCTCAAAGTCGTCGCCGCGCTGTTCGTCCTCTGGCTGTTCGACGCCCGCCTCCGCGAGGACGCCCCCCGGTACTTCACGCTCATGCTCGTCGCCGTCCTCGCCGTCGGGTTAGGTCCGGGAAGTCGGGACATGCTCAGAGCGACGTTCGGTATCTAAGAAGCGCTTTATTCGCACTTTTCCAGCGCTCGTGGCGCTTCGCGGTGCTTAGTCGGTCGTCGGCCTGCGTTCTCTCACTTCGTTTGCTCACGCAGTGAACCGGCGACCTTCCGGGGCCTCCGGCCCGCTCGGTCGCCGGACGCTCGCGACCGGTTGACCCAACCGCTGACGAGAATCGGCGAGCGAGCGGTTCGAAGAACCCGAGCGAAGCCGTTCACCGCGAGCCGGAGGCTCGCGGGCCGACGAACGACCGTAGGGAGTGAGGAGTGCTTTTGGTGAAGCTTTTGCCGAGCAAGCGGCGCGTAGCGCCGCTCGCGCAGCGCAAAAGGTTCAGGGGAAGGGATGGAACGGCTTGTCCAGCCGCGCCTGAAACCCCATCTCCCGCGGAATCTCACGCGCGCGCTCGCCGAAGAACGCGTCGTTGACGAACAGCGGCTGGGCTTCCGGCACTAACACCCGGACGGCTTCGAAGCGCGGGATTCGAGGTCGCGGGTGGTGAGGCGGGCGGCGTAGGCGTCGAGGTCGGCGTCCGCGAGCGCGTCGAGCACGGCGTCGAGTTCGTCGGCTCCCGCGGGCGGGTCGTCCGGGCCGACGTCGGCGGCCGGAATCGTCGTCTCGGGGTCGACGAACCCGCGGACGTCGCGCGGGAAGTCCGCGTACTTGCCGATGGCGCCGTCCTCGTCGGCGGCCTGCTCGGGGCCCATGGCGCGGAGCTCCATCCAGTTCTGGACGGCCTCGCAGAGCGCGTCCGTCGCGGCGGCCTCGGCGTCGAGGTCGGCGGCGGAGCCGAGCGCGAACCGCGGCCACTCGTCGCGGTGGACCGCGACCGCGACCACCGGGACGTCGACGTCCTGCGTGCAGAGCAGCGGCGTGACTGTGAGGTTCTCCGCGCGAGCGCGCCGCGCCAGCTCATCGAAGCCGGAGTCGTCGACGGCGAGCCCGAGCGGGTCGAAGGTGGAGTACCACGACAGCATCGTGGCGTCGCGTTCGACGACCTCGTAGAGCCCCGAGAGCACCGCGCCGACTCCCGAGTTCCCGAGGCCGAGCCCCGTGGTAATCGACGGGCCCGTGCTGTCCTCGGGCGGCGGGAAGACGACGCGGTCCGCGGGCAGCAGCGCCGACTCGTCCGCGCCGAGCTGCCGGCCGCGTACCCACTCGCGTTCGCCGCCGTCGTCGCTGGCGGTCTCGGGGCGGACGAAGCGCTCCGGCGGGACGGCGGCCGGGTGGTCGGCGGGCGCGGTCTCGAAGTCGCTCTCGCGGTAGACGCCCGCGGCGTAGCGCTCGGAGCCCTCGCCGACGGCCTTCATGTAGGCGGCGTTCCAGTCGGCGGCGACGCCCGCGGACTTCGTGGTGGCTTCGGCGTCGCTGAACCCCGTGGTGTCGGTGCCGACCGCGAGGTAGTACGGCGCGGGGAACGACTCGCGCTCGCCGACCGCCGACAGCACGCCCACGCGGTCGTCGACGAGCGGTTCGGCGGCCGCGAGCGCGTCGTCAAGCGACCGGTCCTCGTCACCGAGTTCGAGGCCGTCGCTCGGCCCGCCGGCCGCACACGAGCAGTTCGGGACGGGGGCGAGCGAGCGCTCGGCGTACGGGAGTTCGACGACGGTCCCGGGTTCAGCGTTTCCGCGGAGCGCGTCCGCGGCGAGGCGGCCGGCGTGGGCGCCCGCGAGCCGGACCGCGCTCCGGTCGGCGCTCGGCGATTCCGCCGGTTCGTGGCCCGTCGCGGTCACGCGCGCCGCTAAACACTCGAAACACGGCCCCTCCGGTGCGAGCAGTGAGACGCCCGCGTCGACGTCCGCGAGCGGGCGGCCGCCGAGCCCGCCGACCTCGACGGTGAGCAGCGGCGTCCCGCCCTTGCGGGCGTTCTCGTTCGCGGTGGTGAACCCGCCGGAGCCGGCGACGCCGACGACGACCGCGAACGCCGCGTCCGCGACGCCCCCGACGCTCGTGCTCTCGACGGCGGCGTCGACGTCCGCGAGCGCGTCCCGGACCGCTTCGACCGCCGGGCCGTCGCCGACGACGGCGACGGTCACGGCGACTCCTCCAGTGGCATGGCTACTGGGTGGGGCGACGCGGGGAAAACAGTACGGGATTCGGCGGACGGCCTACGAGAGGACCGACTGGGCGGCGTTCGCGAGTTCGGCGGGCGGCGCGTCCTCGAGGCGGTCGTCGGCGAGCTTGAGTCGGAGGCGCGGTCGGCCGACGTCGATGGGGACCTTCTCGGTGTCGATGAGGCCGAGGTCCTCGAGTTTGGTCTTCGTGCGGGAGAACGTCGCCTTCGACGCGATGCCGACGTCCTCGCCCCACTTGCTGATGTCGTAGAGCAGTTCGCGGTTCTTCGCGGCGACCAGCAGGCTGACGGTCACTTCGTCGAGGCCGTCGCCGTCGCCGCGCGCGGTCTCCATGGACGCGAGCACGTCGCCGAAGTCCTCCTCGACGTCGGGCCCGATGTCCTCGCCGAGGGTCCGGCGGACGCGGTCGATGGCGGGCGTGCGGAGCGTGAACTGTTCGGCGTCCGCCCAGTCGTCGGCGACGGCGTCGTAGGCGGTCGCGGCGAACTCCTCGTCGTCGGTGGTGAGGCCGCCGACGAGGCCGCCGACGTCGACGAGCGCGACCGTGCGCTCCTCGGTGACGAGCATCGACGAGCGCGCGTCGCCGGCGAACGTGCGCAGCTCCAGCGTGCCGTCTTCGACGAGGTTCGCGGCGTTGCTCGCGACGATGAAGTCGTCCATGACGTCCTTGAGCGTGCGCTCGTCGCCGAGCAGTTTGATGGCGGGGAGCTCGCCTCGTAGGCGTTGACG
>NZ_WPCF01000067.1 GCF_009741975.1 Halobacterium sp. CBA1126
GGCGCCCGCCGCCGGCGCGGCGACCGCCGCGACGACGAGCAACCCGGCCACCCAACACGCCAGACCGCGGTCCATACGCCCACTCCGGTCGGTACGCTTGAAAACGTTGTTATCGGTGGTGAACGCACGTGTCACGCGCGTTCGACGTCGGCGCGGACGCCGCAGTCCACGCCGAGGAGCGCGAAAATGAGCGGAACTCGCGGCTGGCCGTCAGGCCGACGGCGCGCTGACGTGCTCGCCGCACGTCGGGCACGCGGACTCGCCGCCCGCCTCGTCGAGGTCACTCGCCTGCCCCGTCCAGCCACAGATCGGACACTGAACCGGCTCGCTTCCAGACATCTACTAGCGGTGTGTACGCCCGCCCCGAAAAGCGTGGTGCCGGCGTCGGTCGTGGGAAGCGTTTTGTCGAGTGCGGCCGACGGGTCGGTATGGTCGTCTCCACGAAGTCGCTCTGGGACGAACTCCCCGACGACTCCCTCCGCGAGTACGACGACGCAGTCGTCTACGGCGACCGCGACGGCGACGTCGTGCTCCACGAAGGCCCCGTGCGCGTGCTTCCGAACGGCTGGCTGGAACTGCCCTCCGGGCGACTCGTCTCTCCGGACGCCGTCCACCACGTCGACCCACAGCCGACCTCGTAGTCAGTACGCGTCGGCGAACTCGCGGGCGCGCTCCCGGATTCTCCGGTCGTCGAGGCGGACGTGGTCGCCGTCCCGGTAGAGGACCTCGCCGTCGACCATCGTGAGCGTCACGTCGTCGCCGTGGGCCGCGAACGCGAGATGGGAGTACGGGTCGTGCATCGGCGTCGAGCGCGCGTTGTCCGTCGTGAGACCCACCACGTCGGCCTTCCACCCCTCGCGGAGTTTCCCGACGTCCTCGAAGCCCGCGGCCTCCGCGCCGTTGCGGGTCGCCATCTCGAAGACCGTGCGCGCGGGAATCGCGGTCGGGTCGAGTTCCTCGACTTTCCCGAGGAGGCTGGCCTGCCGCATCTCCGTGAACGCGTCCAGCGTGTTGTTGCAGGGCGGGCCGTCGTTGCCGAGCGCGACGTTGATGCCGCGGTCGAGGTAGTCCCGGACCGGGGCGACGCCCGAGGCGAGTTTCATGTTCGAGGACGGGCAGTGCGTGACGTGCGTCCCGGTCTCGGCGAGCACCTCGCGCTCGGTCTCGTCGGTCCACACGCAGTGCGCGAGCACCACGTCCTCGCCCGTCAGCCCGACCTCGTCGAGCCAGTGGACGTTCCGCATCCCGGTGTCGTCCTCGACGGCTTCGATTTCGCCGCGGTTCTCGCTGGCGTGCGTGTGGATGCGCACGCCGTACTCGTCGGCCAGCTCGCGGCAGCCCCGTAGGCACTCCTCCGTGCAGGAGACCGCGAACCGGGGGGTGACCGCGTACCGGATGCGGCCCTCGGCGGCGCCGTCGTACTCCCGGATGAGCCGCTCGGTCTCCGCGAGCGCGGCGTCCGTCTCCTCCTGGAGGCCGTCCGGGGAGTCCTTGTCCATGAGGACCTTCCCCATCAGCGCGCGGACGCCGGCGTCCTCGGCCGCCTCGAACGCCTCGTCGGCGTGCGCGACCGAGAGGTGGTCGATCACCGTCGTCGTCCCGGACTCGACGACCTCGAGGTAGCCGAGCTCCGCGGCCGCCCGCATCTCTCGGCGCTCATCGAGGCCTCCATCGGGAGCACGTGGTCGAACAGCCAGTCGAGGAGCTCCTCGTCGTCGGCGATGCCGCGCCCGAGGCTCTGGACGGAGTGGACGTGTGCGCCGACCAGCCCCGGCGCGAGCAGGTCGCAGTCGACGCGCTCGTGGTCCGGGTGGGCGGCCGCGAGGTCCGCGCGGTCGCCGACCGCTTCGATGCGGTCGCCGTCGACGACGACCGCGCCGTCCTCGATGGTGCGGTCGGCGTCACAGACGACAGTGTCGGCGCACAGTACCGTCATACCGTCACCACGTACGACGCCTCCGCCCCTAACGCGTTGCGGTCCGGCGGCGTCGCGCGCGAACCGCCGCTACGTTCAAGCGGCCCGCGACGAACACTCGGACATGGGAGTGCTCTCGCGGTTCCGGGCGTGGCTGGCGAGCGTGGAGTTCGCGGTGACCGCGACGGCCGTCGCCCTCGCGCTCGCGGGCGGCGGCGCGTTCCTCGCGCTGGGCCCCGAGTCTTCGGACGCCTACTTCGTCCTGTTTCTCGCGGGCGTCACCGTCCCGAACGTCTACGCGGACTCGTGGACTGACGTCCTCGACAGCCGGCTCGCGGGGGTCGCGTGGACGATTGGCGCCTGCGTCGCGGTCGTGGCGTGTTACCTGGTGGTCGCGGCGGGGCTGCGGCTGGTGGCCGGCGAGACGGTCGCGACCGTCGCGTCGTTCGTCGGGACGTGGCTGCTCGCGCTGCTCGGGTCGCGGGCGGCCGTGTAGGTCAGGGCCGCCGGTTCGCGGCGTACCCGCCGAGGACGCCGCCGACGGCGAACGCGACTGCGACCGCGAGCGCGACGCTGCCGGCGACGACTTCGGGAGCGCCGGCGTCGAGGAGGGCGGGCGTGGTCGCGAGCGCGTAGTGGACGTGGTGGAAGACGCCGGTGGGGTCGCCGTTGAACAGCAGCCACCAGAACGTCGCACCGACGCCAGTCCCCGCGAGGGCACCGGTCGCTGCGCCCGTGCGGAACGGCGCGTCGTCGGCGGTGACGGCGGCGACGAACCCGCCGACGCCGCCGATGGCGACGGCGCGGAACGCGAGCGTGCCCGTGCTCGGGTGGTGGTGGGGCATCCCCGAGACGACCGCGAGGAGCGCGGCCTGCGCGAGGACGCCGGCGGCGACGGCGGAGAGGATTCGTCGCACGGCGACGTGTAAGCGCCCGAGGAACTGAAGGCTTCCGCCGGCCCGAGACGGTGCCGCATATAAATCCATGACTGGAAAGGCCGCGAGTTCAGGGTCGTCGCAGTCCCACGATTCGCCGTCCGCCGGCGGCCGCCGACTCGTTCGTCGCTCACCCGTTCCGATTATCTTCAGTAATAACAACCGATTGATATTTCTGTGGTGGGGTTCTCGGTGCAGTCGTGGGGGTCATCGCCGAGTTCACGTTCCGCCATCCGGGGCTACCGCTGATGCCGTCGCTCGAAGAGAGCGGGGTGCACCTCGACGTCGAGCAGGCCGTCGCCGCGGACCCGGACGAGCCAGTGCTGTTCGTGTGGGCGTCCGGCGACGTCGACGCCTTCGAGGCGGCCGCCGAGGACGACCCGACCGTCGAGAGCGTCACGCTCGTCGAGGACGCCGACGACCGCCGGCTCTACCGCGTGGCCGTCAGCGAGCGGACGCCCGTCCCCCTGTACCCGATCGACGACCGCATGCAGGCGTCCCGGCTCGACGTCTCCTCCTCGGCGGACGGCGTGGAGGCGCGGCTCCGGTTCCCCGACCGCGAGAGCCTCTCGGCGTTCCGCCCGCGGGTCGAAGCCCGCGGCGTCGACGTCAACCTCCGCGGCGTGTACAGCGACACCGAGTCCGCGTTCGGCGACGAGTACGGGCTCTCGGCGAAGCAACGCGACGCGCTCGTCACCGCCGCCGCGATGGGGTACTACGACGTCCCGCGGCGGGCGTCGCTGTCCGAGGTCGCCGACGAACTCGGCGTCTCCTCGCAGGCGGTCAGCGAGCGCCTCCGCCGCGGCGTCAAGACCTTCGTCCGGGAGGCGCTGGACTAGCGGGAACGCTCATACGGCTGGCACTCGACTCCTCGACGTGAACACTCGCACCGTCGGTCTCGCGCTCGCCGTCGTCCTCTTGCTCGGTGGTTGTACGGCGCCGCCAGTGGGCGGCACCCCCGGCGACTCGGGGAGTGACGTCCGCGTCCACGTCGTCGACGACCACCCAGACCCGACCGTCGTCACCGTCGGCGCGGCGCCGCCCGGGCACGCGGGCCTCGCCGTCGAGTTCGCGAACGGGACGGTCCGCGAGTTCCCGGACGCTCGCGGCGTCGAGGACCTCCCCGACGCGGTCGTCCCGCGCACCGTCTCGCTGCGCCCCATCGGCGAGGGCGTGGAGACGCGGACGTACCGCTGGAGCGGCACCCAGCGCGCGACCGCCGTCTTCGAGGACGTCCCGCGGAACGCGTCGGTCTTCTACTCGGTGGCGGCGCCCGACGGCGACGAGCCGCTGCGCACGCTCGGCCGGCTCGGCTGCGGCCCCGAGGCCGTGTTCACGGACGCCACCGTCCGCGTCGACGCGAGCGGCGCCATCACCGTCAGCAGCGACTGTCGGGTGGACTGACCGCGGGACCGCGACGCCTTTGTACCGCAGGCGCCCACCGGGTAGTATGCGCGCCGAGAACTCGTTCATCCCCGCGCCCGGCGTCGGCGAGACGACGGAGCGCCGGCTCTGGGAGCACGGCGTCACGCACTGGGACGACTTCGACGCGAGCGCCCCGGGCGTCGGCGAGACCACCGCCGCGAACGTCCGCGCGTTCATCGACGACGCCCGCGCGGCCCTCGACGCCGGCGACACCCAGTTCTTCGCGGAGGCGTTCCCGAACAACGCGCTCTGGCGGCTCTACGAGAACGTCGCCGGCGACGTCGCGTTCTTCGACATCGAGACCACCGGGCTGGACAAGCGCTCTAGCGACGTGACGACGGTGAGCGTCCACCACGGCGGGAGCACGGAGACGCTCGTGCGCGGGGACGACCTCACCGGCGAGAACCTCGCGGAGCTGCTGGACGCCTCGCTGGTGGTGTCGTTCAACGGGAAGCGCTTCGACCAGCCGTTCATCGAGCACAACTACGACGTGCGCGTCGACGCCCCCCACCTCGACCTGATGTACCTCTGCCGGCGCCTCGACCTGACGGGCGGCCTGAAGCAGGTCGAGCAGGACCTCGGCGTCGACCGCGGCGGGATGGACGTCGACGGCCGCGAGGCGGTGCGCCTCTGGCACCGCTACGAGGACGGCGACGAGGCCGCCCTCGACCGGCTCGTGGAGTACAACCGCTACGACGCCCAGAACCTCCAGACGCTGCTGGACACGGTCGCCGACCGGCTCCACGCGGAAGTCTTCGAGCCGCACGCCTAATCCCTCAATTCTCCCGATTCTCGCCCGCCACCCCCGGCCACCACCACGTTTTATTACCTAGTTTTACAACCTAGTTATCCGTGCCGACACAGCTCGAACGCGCCCGCGAGGGCACAGTCACGGCAGCGATGGAGCGAGTCGCCAAGCGCGAGAACCGCGACCCCGAGTTCGTCCGCGAGCAGGTCGCCGACGGGCAGGCGGTCGTCCCGGCCAACCACGCCCACGACGCTCTCGACCCGATGGTCATCGGCCGCGAGTTCGCGACGAAGGTCAACGCCAACATCGGGAACAGCGAGACCACCAGCGGCCGCGAGGAGGAGTTGCGGAAGCTCCACACCGCGGTCCACTACGGCGCCGACACCGTGATGGACCTCTCGACGGGCGAGGACCTCGACGCCATCCGGGAGATGCAGGTCGAACACTCGCCGGTTCCCGTCGGTACCGTCCCCATCTACGAGGCGGTCACGCGCGTCGACGACGTCGCGGACATCACCCCAGAACTCCTGCTCGACGTCGTTGAGAAGCATGCCGAACAGGGCGTCGACTACATGACGATTCACGCCGGCGTGCTCGCCGAACATCTCCCGCTGACGGACGGCCGCACCACCGGCATCGTCTCCCGCGGCGGGTCGCTGCTCGCGCAGTGGATGGAGGAGAACGCCGCCCAGAACCCCCTCTACGCGCACTTCGAGGAGCTCTGCGAGATATTCCGCGAGCACGACGTGACCGTCTCGCTGGGCGACGGCCTCCGCCCGGGGTCGCTGGCCGACGCCGGCGACGACGCCCAGTTCGCGGAACTGGAGACGCTCGGCGAACTCACGCGGGTCGCGTGGGACCACGGCGTCCAGGTGATGGTCGAAGGCCCCGGCCACGTCCCGATGGACGAGATTCGGGAGAACGTCGAGCGCCAGCAGGAGGTCTGCGACGGCGCGCCGTTCTACGTGCTCGGGCCGCTCGTGACCGACGTCGCGCCCGGCTACGATCACATCACGAGCGCCATCGGCGCGACCGAGGCGGCCCGCGCGGGCGCCGCGATGCTGTGTTACGTCACGCCGAAGGAACACCTCGGGCTGCCGGACGCCGAGGACGTCCGCGACGGGATGGCGGCCTACCGCATCGCCGCCCACGCAGCCGACGTCGCCAACGGCCGGCTGGGCGCCCGCGACTGGGACGACGCGCTCTCGGAAGCCCGCTACGAGTTCGACTGGCGCCGGCAGTTCGACCTCGCGCTCGACCCCGAGCGCGCCCGCGACTACCACGACCAGACGCTGCCCGGGGACAACTACGAGGACGCGCGCTTCTGCTCGATGTGCGGCGTGGAGTTCTGCTCGATGCGCATCGACCAGGACGCCCGCGACGCGGACGGCGAGATGGAGGCAATCGGCGGCGAGACCGACCTCGCGGCGTCGCCCGCGGCCGACGTGAACCTCCCGCCGGTCGGCACCCACGACACCAGCGACGTGCCCGAGAGCGCCGACCTCGAGGACCGCGACGTCACCGACCTCGCGGCCGACGACTGACGCTCAGTCGCCGCCGAGCACGGCGGCGTCGGCCGCGTACGCCGCGAGGTCGTCGCGGTCGCCGGTCGACCCCGTGCCGACGTAGTACGACGCGGCCGCGTTCGCCAGGGCCAGCGACGGCTTCCACGGCCACTCGCACGCTCGCGCGAACGCGAGCGCGGCGGAGAACCGGTCGCCGCCGCCCGTGAACCGGGAGACGCCAGCGGTCTCGAAGTTCGGCACGGCCGCGACGCCATCCCGGGTCGCGGCGACCGCGCGCGCCTCGCCGTGCATCACGACGCCCGCGATGTCCGCCGTCTCGCGGAGGCCGCGCGCCCGTTCGACGACGCTCCCCTCGACGCCGACCGCCGACGCCAGCGCGCCGAGTTCGTCGTCGTTCGCGCTCAGCACCACGTCGTAGCGGCCCGCGAGCGCACTCAGCGCGTCCACGAAGCCCGCGCGCTCGTCGGGCGTCCGCACCGAGACGCCGCCCGGGTCGAGGACGAGCACGCCGCCCTCGCCGGGCCGGTCGGCCGCGCGGTGGAGCGCGTCCGTGGTGTTCGCCAGCGACGCCCAGTTCGTCCAGACCACCGCGTCCGCGTCCAGCGCCGGCTCCCCGCCCGCGGCGGCGAGGTCGTCGTACGTCCACGACCGGATGTCCGTCGACTCCGTGGTGAGCATCATCGCCGAGTCCTCGAACTCGTAGACGTTCACGGCCGCGGGCCCGCCCATCGACGTGGCGTCCACCTCGAGCACGCCGAAGACGTCGTGGTCGAGGTGGCCGTACAGCTCGGCGTCGGCGCCGAGCTCGCGTGCCTGCATCGCCGCGTTCACCGCCTGCCCGCCGTGCTCGACGCCGCGGCGTTCGGTGACGAACGAGCGCTGGCCGCCCGACAGCTGCTCGACGAACGCCGCGCGGCTCTCGGGCGCGTGCCGGCGGTCGAGCACCCCGAACCGCCGGTCGACGCTCCCGTCCGGCAGCAGCGTCATCGTCGGCGACGGCGCGTCCGCGAGCCGCGCAGCCAGGTCCATACCCCGTGGTTCGTGCGGCGCCACTAAACCGTTCCCGGGTCGCTACTCGCCGCGGACGCGCTCGACGGCTTCGAGGAAGCCGTCAGCGTAGGACTCCTCGAGCACCACCTCGGCGGCCTCGCGCGCGGCGTCGTCGGCGTTCGCCACGGCGTAGGACTCGCCCGCGACCTCGAACAGCTCCACGTCGTTCGCGGAGTCCCCGACGGCCGCGAACTCCGCGGGGTCGTGGCCGAGCTCCTCGGCGACGACCTCCAGCGCGGCGCCCTTGCTCGGCTCGGTGGCCTTCACGTGGTACGCGAACCCGGTGTCCACGACGCTCAGGCCGTGCTCGTCGGCGAGGTCGGTGAGCACGTCCAGCGGCCGCTCGCGGTTGACCGCGAGCTCGGTCTCCCGCCAGCGGTTCACGAGGTCCGCCTCCCCCCACCCGAGGTCGAAGCCCGCGTCCGCGAACGCCTCGCGGACGTCCGCGGCGGCGTCCCGGTCGCCGAAGTAGAACAGCTCGTCGTCGACGTACGCGACCCCGCCGTTCTCCGCGATGACCCGCTCCGCGACGCCGACGAACTGGCAGAGCGCGACCGGGTACGGCAGCGCCTTCCCCGTCGCAATCACGACCGGCGCCTCCCACTCGCGGAGCACGTCCAGCACGCGGCTGTCGATGGACCGGTCCGGGCGACTCAGCGTGCCGTCGATGTCGACGGCCAGCGGCGCGACCATACCCGCGGGGAGGCGGGCCGCGCGTAAATGCCGTGCTCTTCGCGGGCGGCGAACCCGGCGGGTATCAAAGGGGTTATTTCGTCGTTGGCTGTACGTTGACGTGGCGGCGCGCGCCGTGGTAGCTCAGTGGCCAGAGCAGTCGATTTGTAATCGACCGGTCGGGGGTTCAACTCCCCCCCACGGCTTCCTTCTCAGTCGTCGGTCGCGGCTTCCGGCCGGTAGCCGCGGCTGATGGCCTTCCACTTCCCGGTGGCGAACCGGTAGTAGTTGACGACCGCGGGGGTGACCGTCTCCGCGAAGAACGCGAGGTAGACGCCGAGCAGCCCCAGCGAGGTCGTCGCGCCGAGGTACACGAGGGGGATGGCGAGCCCGAACATGCCGAGCACGCGGCTGTAGAACGGCCAGTTCGTGTCCCCCGTGGCGTCGAGCGCGCCGGCGACGGCCGCGGTGACGCCTGCGGGACGATGGCCAGCGACGCCGCGTACACCATGCCGACGGCGATGGGGACGCTCGCCGAGGCGGGGTCGTCGACGAACAGCACGACGATGTCGCGGGCGAAGACGGCGACGAACGCGGCGAACAGCGCGTACGTGGCGACGGAGAACACGACGATTTCGCGGCCGTAGGCTTCCGCGGTGGACTCGTCGCCGCGGCCGAGTTCCTGCCCGACGAGGCTGGACGCGGCGAGGCCGAACCCCCAGCCGGGCGCGTTCATGATGCCCCAGATGCGCCGCGTGACGACGTACGCCGCGACGGCTTCGGAGCTGATGAGGCCGACGAACGCGAGCAGGGGGAAGCGGGCGCCCGTCCAGACGGAGTTCCGGCCGACGACGGGGAGGCCGATGGTGACGACGTCGCGGCAGGTCTCGCGGTCCCAGTAGCCGCCGAACGGGGAGACGGTGACCGGGAACGCGCCGACGACGGGGAGGCGGCCGCGGGTGATGCCGACGGCGAACGCGCCGACGACGACGACGTTGCTGACGACGGTGCCGAGCGCGGCGCCCGCGACGCCCCAGCCGAGCGCGAAGATGAACACGGCGTTCAGGCCGACGTTGACGGCGGCGCCGCCGGCGCGCAGCACCATCGCGGTCCACGCGTCGTCGGCGCCGATGAGCGCGCGGCTGCCGATGAGGTTGAGCGCGGCGAACGGGACGCCGAACGCGAGCAGGCGGAGGTAGTCGGCGCCGTACCGGACGGCGGCGGGGTCGTCGGTCAGCAGCCCGATGAGTTCGACGGGCGCGAGGTAGAACAGCGCGCCGACCGGCAGCGTCGCGGCGAACGCGAGCAGCGCGCTCGACCGGACGGCCTGCCCGAGTTCGTCGTGGGCTTCGGCGCTGAACCGCTGGGAGACGAGCGCGATGGTCCCCGCCGCGAGCCCGCCGCCGAGGCTGAACGCGGCGCCCCAGAACGGGCCGGCGAACCCGACGCCGGCGATGGCGGCGCTGCCGAGGGCGACGCCCACCATCGCGACGTCGGCGGCCGTCTTGGACATGCGCGCCACGCCCGTGACGATGCGCGGCCACGCGAGGTCCGCGGTCCGGCGGGCGCGCTCCTCGGAGATGAGGCCGAGGCGCGCGAGCGCCAGCCCGATCTCGCGGAGGAGCCGGCTGAACGGGTTGGGGACCACGGCTACCTCGTGGTCGGAGTGGGCGGGACAAAAGGCCAACTATTTCGGAACGAAACAGCCGGCGGGCGCCCGAATCTCGTCACGCGCGCCAGCCGCGTTCGGTGTCGTTGAGGCGCTCGCAGCCGTCCGCGGTGACGGCCACGAGGTCCTCGATGCGCACGCCGAACTCGCCGTCGAGGTAGACGCCGGGCTCCACGGAGAACACCATCCCTTCCTCGAGCGGCCGGTCGTTGCCCGCGACGACGTACGGTTCCTCGTGGACGTCGAGGCCGACGCCGTGGCCCGTGCGGTGGACGAACGCCTCGCCGTAGCCCGCGTCCTCGATGACCTCTCGCGCGGCGGCGTCGACGGCCTCGGCCGGGACGCCCGGTTCGACCGCCTCGACGGCCGCCTGCTGGGCCTCGCGGACGACGCCGTGGACGCGCTCGAACTCGGCGGGCGGGTCGCCGGCGAAGACGACCGTCCGGGTCTGGTCGCTCGGGTAGCCGTCCACGCGCGTCCCGAAGTCCAGCACCACGGGGTCGCCGCGCTCGATTTCGCGCTCGGAGCGATGGTGGTGCGGCTTCGCGCCGTTGGGCCCGCTCCCGACGATGGTCTCGAAGGCGGTGCCGTCGCCGCCGCGGGCGGCAAGCCGGTCCTCGACGAAGCTCGCGAGCTCGCGCTCGGTCATCCCGATTGCGTCCGCGCCGAGGTCGCGGACGTCCGCCATCGCGGCGTCGGCGGCGTCGGCGGCGTGCCGGAGCGCGTCCAACTCGGCGTCGTCCTTCCGCACGCGCAGCGGGCCGAGCACGTCGTCCGCGAGCCCCCACGTCGCGTCGGGGAGCGTCGCGCGGAGGTCCTGCGTGAACCGCGCCCACATCGTCGGGTCCACGAGCAGTTCCCCGTCGGTCATCCCGAGGTCGGCGGCGGCCTCGGCGACCAGCTCGGTCGGGTCCTCGCCGTCGTCCCACAGCCGGACGTCGTCGACCCACGTCGCCTCGCGGAGCTGTTCGCCGTACAGCTCGGGCGCGACGAACGCCGGGTCGCCCTCGGCGGGCACGAACAGGAAGAAGTGGCGCTCCCCGGGCTCCTCGTCGAAGCCGGCGAGGTAGTAGAGGTTCGGACTCGGGAACAGGACGACGCCGCTGTCGCCGCGCTCGCGGAGTCGCTGCTGGCAGCGGCGCGTGCGCGCCTCGAACGCTGACATGCCCGGAGGTCGCTCGCGGACGGCCTTAACAGTAGTCGGGTGCGCTCCGCGGGGGCGAACCAGCGCCGACGGGCCGTGGTAACTCGACTCTCGGAAGCGTTATCCCGGGAGCGGCCCTACAGTTGTTTGTAATGGCAGAAGGCAAGGTTGACTTCTTCAACGACACTGGCGGCTACGGTTTCATTTCGACTGACAGCGACGACGTGGACGACGACGAGGACGTGTTCTTCCACATGGAGGACGTCGGCGGTCCGGACCTCGAAGAGGGTCAGGAAGTCGAGTTCGACATCGAGTCCTCCCCGAAGGGCCCGCGCGCGACGAACCTCGTCCGCAACTAAGTCCTACCCGCCGTCGCTCTCAGTGACGGCCGACGATTCACTTCTTTGCGACGCAACTCCCACGTAGCGACGGCCGTCCGGTTCTCGCGGCGACTCGAGCGACTAGTCGACCGACTGCGGACGGTTTTTCCGCGGGCGGCGTCACCGCTGGCGTATGGGACTCACGGACGCTGTCGGGGACGCACTCGCGGGTCGGGCGTACCAGCTGGTCGGCGTGGCGTTCGGCGCGGCGGCGCTCGCGCACTTCGCGCTGTGGGCGCAGTCCGCCGACAGGACTCTCGATGACGCGGTCGCGGCGGGCGACGTCGGCGCGGCGCTGCCCGAGGTCGTGGCGTACGCGCAGGGCCACCCGGCGTACGTGCTGGCGTTCCTCCTCGGCGCGGCGCTGCTCGTGCGCCGGCCGTGACGCCGCCCGGAAGGCTCTCCTTGCTCGGGCGCGAGGACCGACTGTGTACCGGAGTGGTCACTACGGCGTCGCGTTGCTCGCGTACGCACCCGTCCTCTACGTGCTGGGCTCGCTGGGCCGCGTCGGCGCGGCCGCGGCGGGGCTGGCGGTCGTGCTCGCGCTGACGCCGCTACCGGACGCCGACCACGACCTGCCCCTGATTTCCCACCGCGGCGTCACGCACACGCTGCTGTTCGCGGGCGTGGTCGGCGCCGTCGTCGCGTCGGCGTGTGGGCGGTCACGGGGCCGGCGGGCCTCGCAATCGCGCCCGAACAGGCGGTCGAGCTGTCGCTGGGCGCGGCGGGGGCGGCGGCGTTCGCGATTCTCGCGCACCTGCTGGCGGACGCGCTCACGCCGGCGGGCGTCGCCGCGCTGTGGCCCGTCTCGAGCGAGCGCTACTCGCTGGGGGTGACCCGGGCGGACAGCACCGTCTGGAACGTCGGCCTGTTCGCCCTCGGCGTGTTCGCGACGGCGGCCGCGGTCGCGCTCGCGACGCCTCTCGGCTGACTTACATAATCGAATTTTTGCGAGGGCTTATGGCCCGCGTGGGCGTACGTCGGCACATGAGCGGCTCCGACACGCCCCTCGACGGCGCGCCCCTCGACCCCGACGGCAGCCTCGACGACAGCCTGCCGCCCGCGGAGGCGTTCGCGCTGCTCGGGAACGAGACACGCATCACTATCCTGCAGGAGCTGTGGCTCGCGCCCGACCAGCCGGTGGCGTTCTCGGACCTCCGGAAGCGCGTGGGGATGCGGGACAGCGCGCAGTTCAACTACCACCTCTCGAAGCTCACCGACCACTTCGTGCGGCAGGTCGAGGGCGGCTACGAGTTCCAGTACGCCGGCGAGAAGGTCGTCCGCGCCATCCTCGCGGGGACGTTCACAGAGCGCGTCGAACTGGAGTTCCCGGTCACGGGCGAGTGCTTCGACTGCGGCGGGTCGCTGGAGGCCGCGTACGCCGACGAGCGCCTCACCGTCCGCTGTGCGGACTGCGAGAGCGTCTACGGCCGGTACGCGTTCCCGCCGGGCGGCCTGCGCGACCGCTCGACCGCCGAGATCGAGGCTGCGTTCGACCAGCGCGTCCGCCACCTCCACTGCCTCGCCGCGGACGGCGTCTGCCCCGAGTGCGGCGGCCGCGTCGACACCGCGGTCGTCCCCGACGACGAGGGCGTCCTCGGGCTGGACGTGCGCGTCGACCACACGTGCGTGCAGTGCCAGCACACCATCGCCTCGCCGGTCGGCCTCTCCCTGCTGGACAACTCCGCGGTGGTGGCGTTCCACGCCGACCACGGCGTCGAACTCGACACCCGCAAGCACTGGACGCTCCCGTGGTGCGTCACCGACGACTCGACCACCTACGAGGCGGACCCGACGCGCGTGACGGTGACCATCGCGCTGGACGGCGAGGCGATGGACGTCACGCTCGACGGCGACCTCCGCGTCGTCGACGCGGAGCGGCGCTGCGCGGACGCCGGCGACGACGCCGGCCGGGTCTCCGCGGACTGACGCAGACGGACGGCCTTTTCCCTGCTCGCGCGCAACTCACGCGCATGGAGACCACGACGGAGAGCACGTTCCGCGTGCTCGGCGCCGCCCCCGAGCGCGCCGACGACCTCCTGTTGCTCGACCGCGCGGACCACGAGCCCGTGCGGGTCGCGGCCGACGGCTACGACGAGCTCGCGGACGCCGTCGACGCGCTCCGGCCGGGCTACCTCGTCGACGCCACGCTCGCGTGGGACGACGGCGACGCGCGCTTCGACGCCCTCGACGTCCGCAAGCGCACGCTGTTCACGTACGCCGACGCCGTCACGGGCCTCTTCGAGGCCGCCCTCGACACGATGGAGCAGGCCCACCAGGAGGGCGCCGGCGTGCAGGGCCGCCCGACGTTCAGCGCGGACGGCGAGCCCAACGGCGCGGTGTACGCGTTCGCCGAGCAGCCCGGCGAGCGCGACGTCTTCGAGGAGATTCGGACGGGCGCGCTCCCCCTCGAACCCCTCGTCGACCGCCTGAACGAGGAGGACGACTGCGAGCACGAGGTGTTCGTCTTCCGGCCGCTCGAACACGACTTCGTCGTCGTCTACCTCGTCCTGCACAAGCACTCGGTGCTCGCGGACACGGTCCGGGACACGTACGACTGCCCGCGGCCGTCGGAAGCCTAACTCCTACAAGAGTCTGTCGGGCGTTCAACCGCCGTTTGACCCAACGGTACGCCTTTTAGTCGGCGAGTCGACACCACCGACGCAGGTCCCCGCGAGCCCTGACTGGCGCCGCGACGGAGCGATGGCGCCGCCCGGGACCCGCAGACACCCATGAACGCGCGAACCATCACCGCCGTGGCCGTCGCTGCCGTCCTCGTCGT
>NZ_WPCF01000148.1 GCF_009741975.1 Halobacterium sp. CBA1126
GCCCTCGCCGCCCTCCTCGCGCTCGCGCTCGCGCTCGTGGCGTCGGCCGCGCCCGTCGCGGGCCACGGCAACCACGTCGAGGTCGACAGCCAGCACTCCGCGGACGGCACCGTCGTCGTGGAGGCCGTCCGCCCGCTCACGGACGGCTTCGTCGTCCTCCACCGCGCCACCGAGGACGGCGAAATCGGGGCTCCTGTCGGCCACGAGGCGGTCGACTTCGACGAGGGGTTCCGGCAGAACGTCCCCGTCGCGATGGACGACGAGGCGTGGGCGGACTGGCCCGCGAACGGGTCGCTGTGGGTGGTGTTCCACGCCGACAGCGACGGCGACGGCGAGTTCGACCCCGGCGTCGACGAGCGCGCGTCCGCGTTCGGCGCCGCGACCGGATAGGCAGTCACGCTCGCCAAGCGCGACCGGCCCGCGAACGTCGTCGCCGAACGCGCGGAGGCCCAGCAGACGGCGACCGCCACCGCGACCGTCGACAGCGCCGTGCTCCCGGAGGACGGCTTCCTCGTGCTCCGAACGGACTCCGGCAGCGATGGCGACGTCGTCGGCACGAAGGCCCTCGACGCCGGCGCGCACTCGGACGTCCGCGTCGACGTCGACCCCTCGGTGTTCACCGAGAACCGCTCGACCGTGGGGCTGTACGCCCAACTGTACGCCGACGGCGGCGACGGCGCGTTCTCGGCGGACGACCGCCTCGTGCGCGCCGGCGACAGCCCCGTGAGCACGTACTTCCTCGTCTGGCAGGTCGACGAGGTTTCGGCGACCACCGACGAGCCGGTCGTCCGCACGCCATCCGGCGACGACGGCGTGGTCACGCCCACCGAGACCACGAGCGAGTCCGACTCCTCGGTCCCGGGCTACGGGTTCGTCCACGCGCTCGCCGCGCTCGCGCTCGCGGCGTTCCTGCTCGACAGACGGTAGTGTCACGACCCCGACTTTCTTCGCCCGAGCCACAGTAGTCGCCCACGCATGATCGTACTCCACGCGAGTTTCCCCATCGACCCCGAGCACCGCGAGGACGCCCTCGACCTCGCCGACCACCTCGTCGAGCAGTCGAACCGCGAGGACGGCGTCATCGACTACCGCGCGGCCGTCGACGTACAGGACGACAACACGATCCGGTTCTTCGAGCAGTACGAGGACGAGGCCGCCCTCGAAGCCCACGAGGACAGCGACCACTTCCAGCGCCTCGAAGCCGAGCTCCCCGACGTCCTCGCCGGCGAGCCCGACGTCCGGAAGTTCGAGGTCAGCGACGCCACCGAACTCGAACTGTAGTCACGGCTCCGGCGCGGGCAGCGACCGGGACTCCCGGGGCGGCACGAGGAAGTAGCCGCGCCGGCGCACGAAGACGTACTCGAGGATGCCGTTGTTGACGCGCTGGCGCACCGCCGGCGACGACTCGGCGACGTCAGTGCCGTTCATCGCCGCCCGCACGTCCTCGAACGTCGAAACCTCGAGCTGGAGCGACGGGAAGTGGAGGCTCGCGACGCGGCGGTCCGAGCCCACGTCGTCGGTGGACTCGAAGTGCCGCCGGAGCACGCGCACGTTCCCGTCCTCGTCGCGGTTCGCGCGAGCGGCCTTCTGCGCGTGGCCGACGCGGCCGTACTCGCGAGCGTGGCCCGCGAGGTCGCCGACGTACTCGTCGACGCGGCTGTTCGCGCCGAGGTTGTTCCCGACGCCCTCCACGAGGTCGTCGGCCGCGTGCCCGGGACTGAACAGCTCCATCACGCGCTCCTCGTAGTCCTGCTCGCCGTACCAGTCCTCGAGGCGCTGGCGGAGGTTCGCGACGACCTTCGTGGTGCCGCCCGCGAACGGCCCGGACTGGAGGGTGACGCCGTCCTCGCTCGCCTGATTCTCGCGGAAGCCCGCGGTGAACCCCATGAACAGCGGCGCGTCCTCCGGGACCGGCTCGGAGTCGGGGATGCCGGCGGCGTCCTGGTGCTCGGCTGGCAGTCCCGCGCCGACGAACCCCGTCCGCCGCGAGTCCACGGAGAGCGCGTCCGTGAGCGTCGCGTCGACGCTGACGCCGTTGGCGTCGTCGGTCCCGCCCGTGAGCGCGTGCTCGGCTTCGAGCGCGACGGCCGCGCGGTCGCTGGCGAGGTGGACGAGCGCGTCCTGCTCGTCGAACACCGGGTCCTCGAACGGGGACAGCGGCTCCGGGCGCGGGAGGTCGACGCCCGCCAGCGGGGCGTCGAAGCGCTCGAAGTACGCCGGCGAGTACGCCGCCGAGAACAGCAGGCCGTCGCTGGACCACTCGTACGCCTCGTCGAGCACCGAGAACGCGCGCTCGACGGTCTCGCGGTCGGCCTCGGTCGGCGGGCCGTCGCGGTCCAGCGAGAGGTACAGCAGGGTCTGGTGGCGCGGCAGTTCGACGTTCCCGTGCTCGTCGGTGCGCACGTAGTCGTTCCACGCGTGCTGGCGCGCCGGCTTCGACGACGGGTCCCCTCGCGGCGGGTCGTCGTCTGCGAGGTCCAGACACGCGGCGAGGGCGGCGGTGGAGCCGGCGGCGACGGCGGCCTTCAGCACGTCGCGGCGCGACCGGTCGGCGGGCGGCATTCGCCCCAGCGTTGGGCCCGGCCCGGCTTGGGTCTACTGGACGCTCGAACTGGACGCGCGGTTCAGGAAGTAGACGGCGACAGCGCCCAGCGCGAGGTCGAGAGCGGCCAGCACGCCCAGCGCGGGCACGAGCGTGTCCCACATGCCGCCGAAGCTCGTGACCTCGACGACGGTCATCACGTCCCGCCCGAACATCAGCGCGCGCGCCGCGTCGACGCCGTACGTGATGGGGTTGACCGCGGCCACCGTCTGCACCCACCCGGGGAGGATGTCCAGCGGGAGGAACGCGCTCGAGAGGAACAGCAGCGGGAACTGCAGGAGGTTCACCGCGATGATGGTCGACTCCTGGTCGCGGGTCAGAAGCGCCATCACGTTCGAGAACGCGGTGAACCAGACGGAGAAGACGATGCCGACGGCGACGATGCCGACGGCCCCCAGCCAGCCCGTAGCGACGTACTCGCCGACGGACGCGCCCGTGTCCACGTAGAGGAGGACGTAGCCGAGCACGAGGATGATGGAGGTCTGGACGACGATGCGCAGCACCTCCGAGAGCGACTTCCCGAGGAACACCGCGCCGCGGTGCATCGGGGAGACGAGCACCTTCTCGAACATCCCGCTCTCGATGTCCTCGACGAGCCCGATGCCCGACGTCGTCGCCGCGATCAGGGACGTCTGGACGACGATGGCGGGCACGAGGTACGTGACGTAGCTCGCTTCCGTGCCGAGGCTCTGGCTGATGGCGCCGCCCGTAATCTGGCCGAACACCTCCGTGAACAGCACGAGGAAGATGATGGGGTTCAGCAGTGAGACGGTCATCACGAACGGGTTCCGCGTCGTCTTCAGCACCCAGCGCTTGAGGTTGATCCACGTGTCCCGCACGAAGCCGTTGCCCGCCGCCTTCTCCTGCGGTCCCGTCATTCGGCCACCTCCGCGGCCGCCTCGTCGTCGAGGCCGTCGCCCGTAATCGCGAGGAAGACGTCGTCGAGGGTGGGGTCGCGGACGTTGAAGCCGGTGACCGCGAACCCGGCCGCGTTCAGCGCGACCAGCAGGTCGGTCCCGTTCCGGCGCGCGGACGCCGAACGCACGCTGAGTCCGTCGTCGGTGACTTCGACCTCCGCGTCGTCGAAGACGGCCGCGTCCTCGGCGACCTCGCGGGCGCGTTCGAGGGTGGCGTCGTCGGCGTCCGCGAACTCGATGTCCAGCACGGCGCCGCCGACCCGGGCCTTCAGTTCGTCCGGAGCGCCGGACGCGACGATCTCGCCGTCGCGGATGACGCTGAGGCGGTCGCAGAGGTGGTCGGCCTCCTCGAGGTACTGGGTCGTGAGGAAGACGGTGGTGCCGCGCTCGTTGATGCGCTCGAAGTACTCCCAGAGCCGGTTGCGGGCCTTCGGGTCCAGTCCGGTCGTCGGCTCGTCGAGGAAGACGATGGGCGGTTCGTGGACGAGCGCGGTGGCGACGTCGAGGCGCTTCTTCATCCCGCCGGAGAAGTCCTTCGCCTGCTTGTCCGCGACGTCCGCGAGGTCCACCAGCTCGAGCAGGTCGTCGATGCGCTCGGCGCGGTCGTCAGCGGAGACGCCGTACGCCTCGCAGGCGAACCGGACGTTCTCGCGGGCGGTGAGCTCGCCGTCGATGCTGGTCTCCTGGGCCATGTAGCCGATGGACTCCCGGACGGCCCGCGGCTCCGCCTCGACGTCGTGGCCGTTGACCGCGACGCTCCCGCTGGTCGGCTGGAGGAGCGTCACGAGCACCTTGATGGTCGTGGTCTTCCCCGCGCCGTTCGCGCCGAGGAACCCGAAGAACTCCCCCTCCGGAATCTCGAGGGAGACGTCGCGGACGGCCTCGGTCCCGTCCGCGTAGGTCAGTTCCACGTGTCGGGCGTCGATTGCGTTCACGGCCGACCGCAGGGCGCGGGCACGCATATACGCTTTGATTGAACGTTCATTCAATACGCAACGGTCGGGAGTCCGTCGGCAGAGAGAACGCCCGAACCGCCGACGAACGCGGCCAGAACCGCTCAGAACGCCGTCTCAGTAGTTCTCCGAGGACGCGCCGACACCACCGATTCGATATAGCGGCATGTAGTTTACTCACTACCGTTCGAACGTCACGTCAGCGAGTACACGTTCGCGAGGTAGACCTCGCGCACCCGGTCGCCCCAGTTGTGAGTGTACGTGTCGATGATGTCGTCGGCGACGTCCCCGCGGAGGTA
>NZ_WPCF01000194.1 GCF_009741975.1 Halobacterium sp. CBA1126
CGGAGATCTCCCCGGAGTCGCCCGCCAGATCGAGAAACAAGCGCGAGGACCTCCTGGAGAAGTTCGAGCTCCACGACGAGTTCGCGCCCGAGGTCGTCGAGGAGGCCGAGCAGCGCATCGAGGACGTGCAGGCCGAGATTCGAGGACGAGGTCGACGAGCGCGCGGACATGCGCCCGCTGCCGACGTGGACGACCGACCCCGTGGACGCCCAGGACTTCGACGACGCCATCAGCGTCCTCGAGCGCGACGACGAGTACGTCGTCTGGGTGCACATCGCGGACGTCACCCACTACGTCCACCCCGGCTCGGCGATGTGGGACGCCGCGATGGACCGCGGGAACACCATCTACCTCCCCGGGTACACGATTCACATGCTCCCGCCGGTGCTCGCGGAGACGGTCTGCTCGCTGGTCCCCGACGAGGACCGCCTCGCGCACACCGTCGAGATGCACCTCGACAAGGACGACCTCTCCTACAAGAACATCGAGATCTACAAGTCCGTCATCCACAGCGACGAGCGCCTCACGTACAAGGAGACGGAGGCCCGCCTCGAGGACGAGGACGCGCCGCTGCACGACGAGATCTCGCTGGTGTTCGAGCTCGCCGACCAGATGCACGAACAGCGCAAGGAGGAGGGGAGCCTCGTCCTGAACCCGCGCCGGGACCGCGCGCACACCATCATCGAGGAGTGCATGCTGAAGGCGAACAAGGCGGTCACCCACGAGCTCATGTGGAATCGGGGCGTCGAGGCGATGTACCGCGTCCACCCCCAGCCGTCGCCCGACGAGTGGGACGACGCGCTCCGCGAGATCCAGGAGCTCGACGGCGTCTCCATCCCCGGCGACTCGTGGGACGACCCCCGGAAGGCCGTCAACGCCACCCTCGAGCAGGCCCCCGAGCGCCAGCTCGGGAAGATCCAGTGGGCGGTGATGAAGGTGATGCCCCGCGCCCGCTACATGAACGACCCGTTCGGCGGCCACCACGCCCTCAACTTCGAGATCTACGGCCACTTCACCAGCCCAATCCGCCGGATGAGCGACCTCGTCAACCACTGGATCGTCTACCAGAACGACGTCCCCGAGAACCTCGTGGAGCTCTGCGACCACGCCAGCGACCAGCAGAAGGCCGGCGAGTCCGCCGAGCGCGAGTACCGGGACTTCCTCGAGGAGGTCGGCCTCGACCCGGACGCGGTGAACAACCGCGGCATCGAGGTCGTCGACGAGGAGGAGGAGGAGGCGTAGCCTCGACGAGTCGACTGCACGTCACTCTCCGATTGACGGCGTCGTCGAACCGGACGAGGACGACGAGTAACTCTTTTTCCCACCTACCACCGGCTCGCTGGTGGCCGTTCGTGCGACCGGAACGGGCCGGGGACGCCGTGGGTCCAGAGGGACTTCCCGAGCCAGTAGCCGGCGTGCCAGCCGGCGCGGTCGTGGCCGTCGGGCGCGACGACGACGCGGACGTCCGTGTAGTACTCGGGGGTGCCGTCGCCGTCGACGTCCGGGCCGTCCCAGTGCGCACACGACGACGACACGCCGATCGCGTCGCAGTCGACGGACTCCCGGAGCGCCACCACGACTGCCGCGTCGTCGGGGTCGTCGGACGAGTTCGAACGCCGGCGGGTTCGGCGACGGTGCCGTCCGCGCCGCGCTCGTAGTAGCCGACGGCTTCCCGCACGCGCTCCCGCGCCGCGTCCGTCGTCCCCGTCTCCGCCGTGACGGCGACCTGTAGCGTGTCCGAGTCCCACGAGTACGCCCGCGCCGCG